>JBFHXP010000128.1:0-7352 GCA_041598875.1 Desulfobulbales bacterium | reverse complement strand
GCTCATCCGGGTTGATTTCAACGTGCCCATGGATGAGCAGGGCAATATCACCGACGATACCAGGATCCGGGGGGTGCTGCCCACGATCAACCACGCCCTGGATGAGAACGCCCGGATCATCATCATCTCTCATCTCGGGCGGCCCAAGGGGGTGCGGCAGGAGAAGTTCAGCCTTGCTCCGGTGGCCAAAAGGCTCTCCCGTCTGCTGGCCAAGGAGGTCAGGACCGCGCCCGACTGCATTGGCGATGAGGTCACCGCCATGGTCGATAAGATGAAACCGGGCGATGTCCTTCTCTTGGAGAATCTGCGGTTTCACCCGGAAGAACAGGCTAATGACCCGGAGTTTTCCAGAAAACTTGCCGCCCTGGCCGATATCTACATCAATGACGCCTTTGCCGTTGCCCATCGGGCCCACGCCTCCACGGTCGGCGTGGTCGACCACATGGCGATCTGTGCCGCCGGCTTTCTCCTCCAGCAGGAGATGGATTATTTCCACCGTTCGGTGAGCGATCCCCGTCGGCCCCTGGTCGCGATCATCGGCGGCGCCAAGGTCTCGAGCAAGCTCGGGGCGCTGCGCAACCTCATGGACCGGGTCGACAAGATGATCATCGGCGGGGCCATGGCCAATACCTTTATCAAGAGCATGGGCATAGAGGTGGGCAAATCAAAGATCGAGGAGGATCTGCTGGATACGGCCCGGGAATTGATTGAGAAAGCAAAAGAGCTGGGGGTCAAGCTCTACCTGCCGGTGGACTGCATTGTCGCCGAACAGTTCGATGCCAGTGCCGAGACCAAGACCACCACTATCCAGGAGGTGCCGGTGAACTGGATGATTCTTGATATCGGGCCGGCCACCACCATGCTTTTTTCCGCGGCCCTTGATTCGGCCCGGACCATTATATGGAATGGCCCCATGGGCGCCTTTGAAATGGATGCCTTTTCCCGCGGCACCATGGCCATGGTGCGCAAGGTCGCCTCATCCCACGCCCTGACCATTGTCGGCGGCGGTGATACCGACGTGGCGGTGCATCGGGCAGGGGAGTCCACCAATATTTCCTATATCTCCACCGGCGGCGGCGCCTTTCTCATGCTGATGGAGGGCAAGGAGCTGCCCGGGGTGGCGGCGCTTGACGCGAAAGGGTAAGATGTTCTGTCTGTGAGGCATACAAGACTCGAGGGTATCTTGAATAATCAGGCTTTTCGTTTGCGCATGACACAGAGATCGAGCGAAAAGACAATTATTCAAGATGGTCTCTAATACCAGAGGAGGGGGCATGGAGCGAAGAGCGCTGATCGCGGGGAACTGGAAGATGAACACCACCATTGCCGAGGCCCAGGCCCTGGCCGCGGAAGTGGTCCGGGTAAGCGCGAAATTTACAGATCGCGACGTGGCCGTGGCCCCGCCCTTCACCGCCCTGGCGGCGGTGGCGAAAATCCTTGGCAAAACCCCGGTACGGCTTGCCGCCCAGAACGTGCACTGGGAAACCTCCGGCGCCTATACCGGTGAGATCTCCCCGGCCATGCTCACCGATGTCGGCTGTTCCATGGCCATTGTCGGTCATTCGGAGCGGCGGCACATCTTTGGTGAAAGCGATGAGTTGATCAACCGGCGGATAAAGGGCGCCCTGGCCCATGGGATCTCGCCTGTGTTCTGTATCGGTGAAACCCTGGATGAGCGGGAGGGCGACCGAACCTTTGCTGTCCTCGAGAACCAGATCCGTTGCGGGCTTGCCGGGGTGGATATCACCGGCACACCCGAGTTGATCATTGCCTATGAACCGGTGTGGGCAATCGGCACCGGAAAGACCGCCAGCGCGGACCAGGCCCAGGAAGTTCACTCTTTTATTCGCGGTCTGATCGGCGAAATCTATGAGAAAACCCTTGCCGGTCAAACGAGAATACTGTATGGTGGCTCCGTTAAATCGGACAATATCAATATTCTCATGGGAGAAGCTGATATTGACGGGGCCCTGGTGGGGGGCGCGGCGCTTGCCGTTGAGTCCTTTGCCGGGATTATTTCCTTTTCCGCAACCTGATTGAAATAGGGCGTTTTTCGTAACTGATGGAAACTATACTGATTATTATCCATATTGTTGTCTGCTTTTTTCTCGTGGCCATTGTTTTGCTGCAGCATGGAAAGGGCGCCGATGTGGGCGCAACCTTTGGCGGCTCCGGCCAGTCCCTGTTCGGCACCGAGGGACCGGTTCCGCTCATGAACAAGATTACCACCGCCAGCGCGGTGATATTTATGGTAACTTCGATTTCTCTGGCGTATATTTCGGCCAATAAGAGCACCGGCTCGATTATGAGCGATTTTGTACCGCCGCCGGTTGCGCCCGCGCCTCTGGAGCGGACAATCGGCGAGGTGCCCCAGACCGTTGATGTACCCATGCCGTCCCAGGCCCCGGCAGACCCCGGCCTGCCGCCGGCAACAATGCCCACCGACAGCGGTGGTCGGGCAGGCGAATAAGTTATTGATTGTAGTGCACACGAATTGCGTGCCGAAGTGGTGGAACTGGTAGACACACTATCTTGAGGGGGTAGCGGCCCACGGTCGTGCGAGTTCGATTCTCGCCTTCGGCACCATTTTTATAAAAGAGGCTGTAATCCGAAAGGGTTGCAGCCTCTTTTTTTTTGCGCCGGAGATCTGTGCCCGGGATAGAAAACAGAGAAGTGTGGGTGCCCGCAATGGGTTATTTTTCAAATGCCAGCAACCATTTCCAGAGAGGAACTACTTTGATCTTTCCCTCCAGTTCCGCTTCATCATCCCAGGTGACGATAGTTCCCGAATCGATGGACAATTCTTTCATTGCGCTTTGCAAGCCCCTCAGTTCGCGGTTAAATGTGTTCTGGTCCGCCATATCCCAGCACGCCTGGATGAGGATACCGTTGCCGGATGATTTGTGTTGGGCAAAGAAATCCGCTTCGCTTCCTTCTTTATTGTGTACGTATTCCGCCTCATAACCGTTGCGCCGGAGATGGAGAAAGACCAGGTTTTCAAGCAGCGGGCCGTTGTTGGCAGACTTACGGAAGGTCATGGCGTTGAGCAGGCCGGTATCCACCGTGTAGATCTTCGATGGATTCAGCATACGCCCCTTTTCTGAATAGCTGTGGATAGGCACCCGGTAGAGCAGGTAGGCATCGATCAGGTGATCAAGATACTCGTAAAGGCTATTCTTTGTACACTTGATTGCCATGCTTTTCAGGGTATTGTAAAACTTATTGACACTGAACTTGCCGCCCGGGGCATGCATGATATGGCTGACCAGCTGTTTGAGGGCAATGACATTACTGACCCTGTGCCGCTCAATAACATCTTTTAAAATTACCGAATCGATATACCCCTGCAGCACCTCCATGCGCAGGGTGCGGTCCAGATTCAGCACTTCAGGGAAACCGCCCGTCTCCAGATAATCGGTACTTGCCCGGCGCAGTGTGGCCGCGGTCCTGGAGCCGAAACCGCGCGGACTTTTATCAAAAAGACATTTGGCCTTAAGGTATTCTTTAAAACTGAACGGGAAAATCTCTGTGGATATCGAGCGGCCACGCAGGCTGGTGGCGATTTCCGTGCTCAACAGCTTGGAAGATGACCCGGTAAGAAAAATCCGGACCTTTTCCGTATCGAGCAGCCGCCTGATAAACATTTCCCACTGGTCGATACGCTGAATCTCGTCAAAAAAGAAATAACAATCCAGATCTTTGTTCTCCGGAAATCTTCCGTAATAGAGATCAAGGATGGACTGGAAATTCTGTACTCTGAAATCAAGCAACCTTTCATCTTCGAAATTCAGGTAAAGGATTTGTTGTCTCTTTACGCCGGATTGCAGAAGTTCTTTTATTTTCTGGTAACAAAAAAAGGTTTTACCGGTACGCCGCATACCAATGGCGACATCCGCCTTGCCCGGTATTCCCGGAAAATCTGTGTCTCTGACAACCAGTTCCGGAAGGATCCGCTCCAAGGAGTCATCAATCAGTTGGGATAATATGCTCTTCATGGAGCGAATATTATATTTTTTTTTATAACAATACAACCACAATCTATCTCTTTTTTAGAGATAGATTGACGGATGGCAGGGTCTGTGGGTCGGTTTGTCTGGAAAAGGCGGTAGGCAATACCGGCGCTGGTTGGGGAATCAGCCCTGGGGTTGGACGTGGTAACCGACAATTTTTTTGATCTCTGGGCAACAGGGCACAGACAAAGTTAATATTAGTCACAAACCTAGTCGAATAATAATTTGTAAATTTTTAATCTATTGATATAGTGTGATATATATATGATATATTGAGCATGTTTGCTAGTCTTTTTGTGAGTCGCTATCTTGGAGGAGTTGCTGTATGCCGTTATCGGTCAGGGAGTATTTGGAGCAGGGTGCGGCCACGTCAAAAGAGATACAGGCCCGGACAGGGCTGAGCCAGACCGCAGTGGCACGCCACTTGCGATCCATGGGTGATACTGTGGTCAAGGTGCAGAGTGGGCGCTCGCCACGATACGCAGTGACCCGCACCGCCTTTGGTGGTGACGACCGGTTGCCCCTGGTTGTCGTTGATGCGCAGGGAGGTTCTGAGGTAACCGCGTATATCCGTCCGCTGGCCCATGGTGGTTTTTTTGTCGAGCGCGCTCCGGGAATGGCCACGGTGCTCCTGGGTGAAAATGGGGATGGCCTGTATGATGATTTGCCTTATTTTCTCTATGATCTCAGGCCGCAAGGATTTCTTGGCCGGTATATTGCCGAAGAGATGGCTGGTCAGTCCGGTGATTTTCCGGCTGATCCACGGCGCTGGAACACCCATCACATAGGCCGTTATCTGGTTTCCAATGGCGATGATCTTCCTGGAAACTTCAAATTCGGCCAGCAGGCATATCTGCGAGTGAGGCGGGCGCCGGTTGTCAGCTCAGAAAAGGAGTATCCAGCCCTTGCCGACAGCGTGATGAGCGGCAACATCCCAGTCTCATCCGCAGGTGGTGAGCAGCCGAAATTTACCGTTTTCTGCAATGATTGTTTTTCCCATGTAATTGTTAAGTTTTCCCCCCGGGGAACCAGTGACATCGCCAGGCGGTGGCGCGATATCCTGATTACAGAGTATCACGCGACTCAGGCGCTGAAGAGTAAAAGATACCCTGTTGCTGAAACGCGGCTTATTGAAGGTGGGGGCCGACTTTTTCTGGAGTCTCAGCGTTTTGACCGCCTTGGAGAGTATGGCCGGATGTCAATGCTCTCACTGCACGCGGTTGATGCGGAATTTGTCGGGCTGGGAGGTGACTGGCCACGGGTCATGGACGCCTTGTGTAAAAAAAACCTGGTGCAGTGGCAGGATGTTCTTGACGCGGAAGTGTTGTGGCTCTTCGGCCGACTCATACATAATACCGACATGCATCTGGGGAATGTGGGTGTGGCGATAGAGGGGGATATGTTCCGGCTGTTACCCGTGTATGACATGTGTTCCATGGGTTTTGCCCCCAGGAGCGGAGGCGAGGTTCTCCCGTATCGCTTTGTCCCGCCGGCACCCAAAGGAATAAACATTACCGGGGCAGATCTTGGCAATATCATGAAAATGGCTCATGATTTCTGGGAAAGGGTTGGGGGGGATGAGCGGATTTCAGGGGAATTGAGGGAGTTTCTGGGCCGTGGTAATCCTGTTGAGTTGGGGTGAGTGGGGTTGGGGGGCTTTCCCGACAGGCTCTCCGCCACGCCCTATAAGCAAATGGGTGAATCTGCGGAACTGGACGCCGTCATTTGCAAGAACCTGGAGGTGCGCGGGTATGGTGAGTGAGTTGATCACGGATACGCAGTATAAAGTCTTGCTGCAGGAACTGAAAGAAAAGGTTCGGCTGCGTTTGTCCAGTTTTTTAATGAAAAAACTGGACAAACGCATCTGTTGTCGGTAATTTTTTAATCATGAAGATTACTGAAAATATGAAGGATATTATTGATAGACTCCCTAAAGGGTATGTTTTCACCTGTGATGATTTTATGGATAAGGTGAAAGGGAAAGAGGCAGTGGTCAAGAACCTGAGCCGGCTTGCTGCTTCCGGCAAGATCGTCAAGCTTGCCAAGGGCAAATATTACAAGCCCGAGCATTCACCCTTTGGCGAGCTTCCACCCAACCAGTATCAGGTTGTAAAGGATCTGCTGGAACGTGGCGGCAAGGTGGAGGGGTATCTTACCGGAGTCAGCATCTACAACACCCTTGGTCTCACCAGCCAGGTTGGCAGCACCATCCAGATTGCCCGGAACGACGTGCGTTCATCTTTTAAACGGGGGAGATACACCATATCTTTTGTGAAACAGAAAAATAATATCACCAAAGAAAATATCCCCCTTCTTCAACTCCTGGACGGGCTGCGTTTCATAAAGAAAATCCCCGATTCCTCCATTGGGCAGAGCTGCAGGGTTTTGCGAAACCTTATCGCAAATCTTTCTGAAAAAGAACAGGAAAGCACGGTCAGGCTGGCAATGAAGTATCAACCGGCAACCCGTGCCCTGCTGGGGGCCATTCTCTGTGATCTTGGCCGGGAGGGGATAACGGAAAAATTAAAAAAATCACTCAACCCACTGACCTCATACACGATCGCAGGAATTTCCGAGGTGCTTCTTTCTGCGTCCAGGTGGGGTATCAAATGAGACTGCATAAAGATGAGACCCTGTTTCGCCAGGCAGTGACTGCCACCGCTTCCCAGTTGAACATTCCTGAGATATTTATCGAAAAGGATTATTGGGTCACCTACGCCTTGCATGCCATTTTTCATGCCCCAATTGGCGTGGAGACTGTTTTCAAGGGTGGAACTTGCTGTTCCGGGATGTTGAAGGTTGCTGGGCTGGTTTGAAAGCAACCTACACTGATGATTTCAGTGGGCTGGTTTATCGAGAGTTGCCAGGCGAGCAACAGATTTTTGAAACGCTCACACGTATCAAAGAACGATTGATGGAAGTTGAGTGGAATATTGGCGTGGATGAGAGTGAAGCTGATGAGGCGAGGTTCTCCCGTATCGCTTTGTCCCGCCGGCAGCCAAAGGAATGAACATACTGAGGCAGATCTTGGGAGTATCATGAAAATGTCTCATGATTTCTGGGAAAGGGTTGGTGGGGATGAACGGATTTCTGGGCAATTGAGGGAGTTTCTGGGACAGGGTGATCCTGTTGGTTTGGGGTGAGTGGGGGAGGGGAGGCGGGGCAGTAATACTCTGCCCCGAATATTTTCATCAGCGTAAATTAATCGTTTCTCCAACATCAGTAGCCAAAACTTCTATAAAAAAAGCGACTACTTTGAAATCTTGAGCCTCGTCTGAGGGTATCATAATATCATGATAATCTGGATTCACAGATTTCAAAATAATACTTTCATGTTGCCAG
>JBFHXP010000127.1:0-7480 GCA_041598875.1 Desulfobulbales bacterium | reverse complement strand
GGAGCATGGGGCCCGTAGGTTGGGGTGAGCCATTGCGAACCCCAACACAATACGGTCAACAAAAAATTTTGGGGGTTGCACCCCAAACTACCAACTTGTTGGGGTTGCACCCCAACCTACAAGCTTTGTCCATGCGTAAACGATCGCAGAGTCTCCCGGCCGCTCGACTCAATGCCGACCAGATCTGTTTTTGATCCGGAAACGAGTTCCCCCCTTAACTCCCACCTTCCAGCAGGGCCACCATCATTTTCAGTTCTCCATAGGAATAGTCAGGGCCCAGCGCATCCTTCAACTCCTTGAGCGAACTCCCCCGCGTCCTGGCGATTTCACTGGCAATGGCCTGTTGTTTTTCCGGCGGTACCAGCCGGTCTATTCCCAGAGTGCCGGCCTGGACAAAAAAGGCCAGATGCCCCTCGATGGTTGCCGGGGTAAGTCCGCGCTCCTCGGCAATGGCGGCCACCGGCAGCCCTGCCTGGAACATGCCAAGGGTGACATGCCGGGTGTCGGCCTCGATCTTTTTTTCCTTTTTACCCTTCCCCTTTTCCGTTGTGTCCGTGGCAGGCAGCACCACCCCGGTAATTTCGTGCTCCCGGCGATAGTCCGCGACCATTTCCAGCAGTTCCCGGCCGTATTTCTCCACGGTCCGGGGACCGATCCCTTTGAGTTTTTTCAGATCCCCCGCAGTTTCCGGCAGGGTGACGGCAATCTGGATCAGCACGCTCTGGTGCAGAATCCGGTAGGGGGGAAAATTCTTTTCCGACGCCTTTTGCGACCGCCACTCATGGATCGCCCGAAAAAGCTCGGGATGCCCGACATCAGCCGCCGTATACCTTGCCGGCGCCGCTTTTTTTGCCTTTTCCGGCTTAAAATCGATCTCTGCGGCGGATATGGCGCGGAGATAGAGGCCAGGGGAGAAGCCGGTTTCACAACTCCGCACCGCCGCCATCTTCACCGCGACCTCCAGGTTCAACTGGTTCTGGGCGTCCTTGATCCTTTTCCCTATCTCCTTGTTATCGGTCTCGACCTGAAAGGCGCGAAGATTTTCCCCCAGCAGGGCCTCGATCTTTTCCTGAAAATAGACCGATGCCCGGGCGATACGCTCGAGAACAACGTCATCTGACTCAGGCAGGGTCGCCGGTGAAAAGAGTGTGCGGAGCTGACGTTTAAAATTTTCGCCGATATCGCAGATCTCGGTTGCAACCCGGCCCTCCAGGCCTCGGATATCCTCTATCCCGGCCACTGTGATCAACCGGGCGTTGCCCAGCAGGACCTTTGCAAACCAGTTCACCCGGGAACGCAACCTGGCAAAATCAAAGCACTCCAAGAGCAGGCGCTGCTGGTATCTGACCTTTGCGGCGGTCAACTGCTGCCCTGATGGCGGGTTTTCGGTCGCCTGCTTGACAAATCTCGAGACCGCGGCATCGCTCTTTACGCACCGTGCGGAAAGCGGGGCGCTGAGCACCATCCCCTCAAAGGTTCTGCAGCGGGAGAGTGCCACGTAGACCTGGCCATGGGCAAAGGCGGCGCTGGCATCGATAATCGCCCGTTCAAAGGTAAGCCCCTGACTCTTATGAATGGTAATGGCCCAGGCCAGCTTGAGGGGAAACTGGACAAATTTGCCCACCTTGTCCTCAACGATCTCCCGGGTCTCCCTGTCGATGGTGTATCTGATGTTATCCCAGGTGGCCGGCTCGACCACGATCTCAGCGGCATCGCCAGGGCATTTGACACCAATCTCCGTCTTGGTGATCCGGGTCACAATACCGATCTTGCCATTGAAGAAGAGCTTTTCCCGGGAGGAATCATTGCGCATGAACATGACATGGGCGCCGACCTTGAGTTCGAGTTCGGCCGGGGCTGGGTAGATGTATTCGGGGAAATCGCCATCCACATCGGCGCTGAAACGGGAGGTCATCGAGGGCAGCGCCGAAAGCCTGGACTCGTTGATCGCGTCAACCGTCCGGTTATGGGTCCCGAGGGTGATGTAGCCCTGGTCATCCGGCGGCACAAAGTCCGGAATATACCGGGTATTGAGTTCGTTGAGGGTCCCGGGATCAAGCCTGTTGTCGCGGACCCGGTTGAGCAGATCAATAAACCGGGGATCGGACTGGCGGTAGATATGGAGCAGTTCTATGGAGACAAGCTCGCATTTCTGCAGGGCGTTGCTGCTGAAAAAGTAGACTGAGTCGTAAAAGTCACGCAGGATCTGCCATTCAACATCCTTTACCACTGGCGAGAGCTGATGCAGATCACCGATCATCAGCAACTGCACGCCGCCAAAGGGCAGCTCACTCGCCCGATAGCGCCGCAACACCGCATCCACGCCGTCGAGCAGATCCGCCCGGACCATGCTTATCTCGTCGATCACCAGCAGGTCAAGACTCTTGATAATGTTTATTTTTTCCTTGTTGAACTTGCGCTGGCTGTCATGCTCATAGCTTTCGCTTCCCGGCACAAACGGGCCAAAGGGCATCTGAAAAAAGGAATGCAGGGTAACACCGCCGGCATTAATTGCCGCAACCCCGGTGGGCGCGGTGACTATCATCCGTTTCGAGGTCTTCTTTTTCAAGTCATGAAGAAAGGTGGTCTTGCCGGTACCGGCCTTGCCGGTCAGAAATACACTGCAGTCGGTGTGCTGGACAAAATCGTCGGCAAGGCTCAGTTCACGGTTTGCGCTCATTGTTTCTCTTTAAAAATTGTCTGTTTCCGGTTTGAAAACGGATAGGTGTTGCCATCCGGAAAAAACAGACTTTCCGGACGGACACTATTTAAAAAAAGCATATTCTACTGTTCACCCGGAAAATCCCCTGTTCCGGATAAAAATGATTCTATCATCTTTTTCACGGAAGGAGAACTGACAGTGGCCCGATTTCATGACCAATGCCGCTTCTTTTCATGAACCGCCATTCATTTCAGGTGACAATTCCTCCTTCCCGTTATATAGTTTCATACCATTCGGAACAAGATATTTTCCGGGCTGCCCGGCCCACCCATTTACCACAACTATTTCATTCAGGGAGGAGAACATGAAGAAGATAGTACTCTGTATTACCGGTTGCGCCCTGTTGGCCGCCAACCCGGCAATGGTTTCCGCCAGGGAAGGAATGTACATCAGCGCCCATGGCGGGACCGCACTTGCCAGCGATTCAGACCTGACCGATTCGACAGTTCCCGGCCTGGTAATCGATATGGAGTATGACGCCGGATTTGCGGTGGACGGCGCTGTGGGCTATGACTTCGGCGGTCTCCGGCTGGAGGGCGAAGTCGCGCTCCAGAAGCATGACCTGGACAAGGCGAAGTATCGCGGGGTCAGCGTCGATCTGTCCGGCGAGGCATCCTCCCTGTCCTTTCTGGTCAACGGCTATGTCGACTTCAAAAACAACACCCCCCTGACCCCATATCTTACCGCCGGCATGGGTGTTGCCAGCATTGATGTCGACAATCTCAATGTGGTCGGCTCCGGAGTGGCAAACACCAGCGACGATGACCTGGTCTTTGCCTATCAGCTTGGAGTCGGCGTGGGGTATGGCGTCAGTGAAAGTGTGGACCTTGATCTCAGGTACCGCTATTTCGCCACCACAGATCCCGAGTTTGGTTCAACCACCTCCGAATTCGGCAGCCATAATTTCCTGCTCGGCCTCAAGGTCTCCTTCTAGTCGTGAGCGCATCACTCGGCCGATCCCGGTGAAGCAGAACCGATCCGGGATCGGCCATATTTTTTCAGGAAAACGCCATGCCCATCAGAATGATCGCCCGGGAACTCTACCGGGCGCAGCAGAAAGTGGACCTGCTGGAAAAAGAACTTGCAGCCGCCCATCCCGGCGACCATGACGCGATCCGCGAGAAGCTGCGGACTGCCAGGGCGGAATGGCAGCAGATCCGGCATATCCTTGATGGCGAGAAAATCAGGCCGGAGCGCTGATGGCGTCGCAATCCTGGCGATGACTCCGAATTTTTACGGGGTTATCAAGGTTGAGGAGCCCAATCACTCCACCGGCCCACCATCTGTGCCATAAGATGCGCCGCAATGGGTGCATGACGGTTTTTTCCCCAGACTCTTTTTGCCGCATTTCGGGCAGTGGACAAACTCGGGAATCAGGCCGAAAATGGCCAGGGCGATGACCAGCACCCCGGAGATGATCGGCACGGGCGCGGTAGCCACCTCCGGATCATAGGACAGCCACCCCACCAGCACCGAGAAAACTCCCACCGCAATTGCCATAGCACGCAGACTCATGCATTCCTTTTACCCCATTCCCCTGGGTGGGAAAAGTTTTTTATTCACGGTACCAAATCAGCCGGGGGTATGGTATGAATTGCCGCTACGGTCAAAAGGCCAGGAACGTGGATGAAAAGTATAGGCGTACTTCTCGCGCAGGCTCCTGTTCCATAAAAAAAATTAACAGCAGGAAAGAGTTATGACACAGGCAAAAAGAGGTGACACGGTCAAAGTACATTACACTGGAACCCTTGATGACGGAACGGTCTTCGACTCTTCGGAGGGACGGGAGCCACTTACGGTAAAACTGGGCAGTGGCCAGGTTATCGTTGGTTTTGACGCGGCGCTCCAGGGCATGAGCCCGGGAGAGAATAAGACAGTTAACATCCCGGCGGACAAGGCCTATGGTCCCCACAATCCGGAGATGGTCATCACGGCGCCCCGCTCCCAGGTGCCGCCGGATCTCAACCCGGAAGCTGGCCAGAAACTGCAGATGGGCGGTCCCAACGGCGAACTGGTTTTGGTCCAGGTTGTCGAGGTAACCGAAGAACATATCATTCTGGACGCCAACCCGCCGCTTGCCGGCAAGGATCTCACATTTTCCATCCAACTGGTGGAAATTGCCTGAGATTGCCTGAAACTTCCGCCCTGAAACCGGCACCGGCCTTCCCGCCGGCAGCCGGTTTTTTTATGCGGCCACGAGAACCGCCTCCCGATGAACCCTGAGGATGCCGACCACATCGTCAACAAGTTCCCGGACCGAGCGGTAACCCGCGTCGTCAAGCAGATCCTGGCGCAGGGTCTCCCTGCCATTTTCATCCTCAACCACCAGATGGCCGCAGCGAACAGAACCATCCATATACTCAAACTCATTTTCAGCGAGATAAACAACAACAGTGGAAACCATGGCTTCTCCTCCTTATTTTCATTAGTGTCCGTCCGGAAAGTCTGTTTTTTCCGGATGAAAACTCATTAGGGGCCTGCGACCTTTTCCTGGAGAATACCCGCCCCGGTGGGACAAATGGTGTCCCAGGTGTTATTTTTTTTAAAAATAGTTTAAAAACCACCCAGACTCATTGAACAAAAGTCGCAGCTCTGCTAGAAAGTCTCATATCGTTGCCCATTTCTTTTTTGCTCTTTTTTCATACACGGGTAATCACCCCATAACGGAAGGCGCCTGCGCATCCACAATATAAAAATGGTCACACTCCTTTCCCGCAGAAAAAGACATATCTTCCTGCCAGCCCTGTTTCTTGCCCTGGCTCTTTTCTCGGGCAGTGGAAACAGCAGCGCGACCCTGCCATCGGCCCCGCAGAACGGTGCCCAGGACAAAAGCGGATCCAGAGTACAGATACAGCCCCCCAAAAAGGGCCAGGCACCCGCCCCCGCGCCCCCTCGACCATTGTCCGAAAGCACCCATAATGGCCTGAATGGATCCTGGCTCTCCGCCTCACCATCGCTTCTTGGTTTTGATTCGCTTTCCCTGGAGATGTCCGTGGAAGAGATCGGCCGGATGGACGGGATCTACAGCGTTATTGTTGTCCGGAATGGAATCCTGGTGGTTGAACGGTATTTCCGGGAGGCAAGCCGCACCAAGCCCCACAACCTCAAATCCGCCTCCAAGAGCATACTCTCCGCCCTGATAGGGATGGCCATCGACAAAAAACTTCTGGGCCTCGATCAACCGATAACTGATTTCATCCCCCTTGAGAAAGGCGATACCCCTGAAAAGAAAAAGATCACTGTACGCCATCTGCTGACCATGACTTCAGGGCTCCAGTCAACGAGCTATCAGCAGTACAACTCATGGATTGCCGAGGGGAACTGGGTCAAAAACGCCATGAAACAGCCTTTGACCTCGACTCCAGGCACCATTTTTCAGTACAGCACCGGCAACACCCATATCCTTTCCGCCATTCTGGCCAGAGCCGCAGGCAAAAGCGCTCTCGACTTTGCAATCGAACATCTCTTTTCCCCGCTCGGGATCACGACCTGGGACTGGGCAACAGATCCACAGGGAATCAACCAGGGTGGCAACAACCTCTCCCTCTTCCCCCGCGACATGGCTCGAATCGGCCAGCTCTATCTTGACAACGGCACGTTCGGAGGAGAGCAGATGATCCCGAAATGGTGGATTGATGAGTCCACCAGGCCGGGCCAGCCTTCCGATCATGAGGTATACGGTGACTATGGGTTTCTCTGGTACACGCACCCCGGGGGAAGAGACGCCTTTACCGCGGTCGGCTTCGGCGGCCAGTATATCTATGTGTCCCGGCCGGAAGAGTGCGTCATTGTCGTAACCTCCACCCTGACCTCAAAAGGGCTTGAATGGGAAAAACAACTCTTTGACACCTTTCACAACGGAATTCTCAAGTCACTTCACCCGGAGAGCAGGCCCCTGCTCAGAACCGCCTTAGCGGATAGTACCGGCGCCATTGCCAGGGCAGACGCGCCAGAAACGGGGCGGCAGAAAACATCGCTTCTTGCCGAAACCATCACCCGCCTCAATCTCCGCCAGAAACCGGATAAGAATACTCCAGCGGTGACCACCCTTGAGACTGGTGAGATACTGCGAATAGTGAACCAGAACGGGCCCTGGTTCCAGGTCAGGAGCAATGGGAATGAGGGGTGGGTCCTGGCCGACTACATCCGGATCATCTCCTCCGAGACCAGCAGTGTTGCCCGGCTGACCACCGAGGAGAAACCTGCGGCGGACAAGCGGGAGAAAGCGCCGGACGACCCGCGCACGGCCCTCCAGGAGGCCGAACTGCGGGCGGCCCGGCTCCAGGATCTTCTTCAGGTTTCCGAGGCAAAGCTCAATCAGACAAACAGCGCCCTCATCCAGGTTGAAGAGATGGCGCGTGACCAGGAGAAGGTCATTTCCAGCGGAAAAATCACCCTCAGAAATATGGAACTTGAGCGTGAAGGACTCCGCAACCTGGTGGCTTCGCTTGAAAGTTCACTCCAGGAGAAGAAGGGCACGGAGGCCGGTCTCCAGAAAAAAATAGCGGATCTGGAAAAAAGACTGCACGAAGGAAATCAGGGTTTTTCCGAAGAACGGAAAAAACTGGCGGAACAGATAAAGGAAATGAACCTGAAAAATCAGGCCCTGACTCTGGAGCACAGCCAGCTGGTTGCCAGATTTGAAAAGAGCGATTCGGCAAAAAAGGTCCTGGCAGGTGAACTGGAAGCTGCCAAGGCGCAGGGTGATGCCGCCGGCAAATCTCACCAGAAACTCCAGCAGGAGCTTGCCGCGACGCG
>JBFHXP010000126.1:0-7611 GCA_041598875.1 Desulfobulbales bacterium | reverse complement strand
CAAGTGTTCAAACAGTTCAAATGTTCAAACGGGGGGGCACGTGTTCAAATGCAGGGACAAAGGGCCAGAGATTAACTGTGTTCACGGGTCTTCAGAAACACGATCTCCGGCCACTGTTCCATGGTCCGGTTCAATCGCCATTCCCCGGAAGCAAGATAGGCAAGATGGCCTTCCGCGTCTTCGGCCAGACTTGCCGGAAAATTCTTCTTAAACTCCTCAAGTTTCTTTTTGTTGTCAGAGACAATCCATCGTGCCGCCCCAAGATCAACCGCCTCAAAAATGATCTCGACCCCATACTCATCCCTGAGCCTGGCCTGGGTAACGTCAAACTGGAGCACTCCCACCGCACCGAGAATAAATTCACTCCCGATATTGGGTTTGAAGGCCTGAACCGCCCCTTCCTCGGAAAGCTGCTTCAGTCCTTTCTGGAGTTGTTTTGCCTTGAGCGGACTCTTCAGGAGAACCCGGCGAAAGTGTTCAGGCGCGAAATTCGGGATGCCGGTGAACTTGAGAGGCTCCCTGTCGGTGAATGTATCACCGATCTTGATGGTTCCGTGATTATGGATGCCGATGATGTCGCCAGGATAGGCCTCATCAATATTGGTCCGGTCCTGGGCCATGAAGATAGTGGCATTGGCCAGGGGAACCTCTTTGCCTATCCGGTGATGACGGACCTTCATTCCCCGGGAAAACTTTCCGGAACAGATCCGCAAGAAGGCGATTCGATCACGGTGTGCCGGATTCATATTGGCCTGTACCTTGAACACAAAACCGGAAAAGGCGTCCTCATCGGGCATCACCTCGCGGGTGGTGGTGGCCCGAGGCCCGGGTGGGGGCGCCAGCTCGACAAAGGCGTCCAGAAGTTCCTTGACCCCGAAATTGTTGATTGCGCTTCCGAAAAAGACCGGAGTCTGATTGGCCCGCATAAAATGCTCATAGTCAAATGGACTGGCAGCCCCCTCCAGAAGATCGATATCCTCACGGAGTTCATCAGCCTGACGACCAAGCAGCTTGCCAAGCCTTGGGTCGTCGAGATCCTGTATCAACAGGCGATCCTCGTCACGGGTTGCCTTGCCCGGAACAAATAGCTGCAGCTCCTTGCGATACAGATTGTAGACCCCCTTGAAACGTTTTCCCATGCCAATGGGCCAGGATAGCGGCGCGCATTCAATCTGGAGCTTCTCCTCAATATCCGCAAGGATTTCCAGAGGCTCCATACCGTCACGGTCCAGCTTGTTGATAAAGGTGATCACCGGGGTATTACGCATCCGGCAGACCTCCATCAGCTTCATGGTCTGATTTTCCACGCCCTTGGCGCTGTCGATCACCATCAGGGCGCTGTCAACCGCAGTAAGCACCCGATAGGTATCCTCGGAAAAATCCTGGTGTCCGGGGGTATCCAGAAGATTAATTTCAAAATTCTGATAGTTGAACTTCATCACCGACGAGGTCACGGAGATACCTCGCTCCTTCTCGATGGACATCCAGTCACTGGTGGCATGCCTGGCCGCCTTGCGCGCCTTGACCGCGCCGGCCATCTGGATGGCGCCGCCAAAGAGAAGAAGTTTTTCGGTCAGGGTGGTCTTGCCGGCATCTGGATGACTGATAATCCCGAAGGTCCGTCTTTTCTCAATTTCCTTCAACAAACTCTTGCTCACAAACTACACCTCTTAAAAAAAATGACGAAAAAAGCGGGCCAATAGCCCGCTTGAAGATAAAAAGTTTAGTCGATTCCGGTTCAAATAGCCAGACCCAGTTACAATATACACTACTTTGGGCTCACCGTTTTGTCCGGTTCAGGGATGGATGTCAAGAAGGTAGAAATTTGGCCTTTATCGATAAAAACACGCAATCCGTCTACTCAACACCCTTCTTCTCCCTTGATATTACTTTTATTTTTGTATACTTTACAACGATCTTAAACTGAAATTTCCTTTTTTTCCTGCCGAGAAAACTGGTGCTTTTGATGACTTTTGATTTCACGAACAAACTGCCGGTATTTTTATTCGCAGGGCTCATTCTGGGGATTTTCCTTCTCCCCCCGACCGCCAGGCCGGACGGTGACATGGTGTATTCGGTTGAGGTCTGGAAATTTGAGACCAGGGATGGCGCGTTCCGGACATTTGACACCCTGGTCAGCTGGCTCCCCCCGGAAAAAAGGGACCATCTTCGAATAGAATTAATCCGCGGTACCTTCGCCATGCGGGTCGGGAAATTTACTGAAAAATTTCAGGCAGAAGAACTTGTTGCGATCGTTGCCGAACGATACTCTAGCGCCACCCTGGTCAGGACCCGCTATGACAGAAGCAGGCTGGTGAAACTCTACCGCACCAGCCATGATGCACCTGTTGGAGCTGGCCTTCCCGGCACCGCGACCAGGAAAGAGCCGAAGCCAGTGAATCTGCCCCCGGTAGCTCAAACGCCACCGCCCTCTCCGCCAGATACCAAAACAGAAAAAACCCTTTCTCCACCGTCCCCGGTTGCCCCTCCCCCTGCGACTGTTTTTGAAGAACCGGAAAAAGAAAAAGTGCTGACCACCCAGCCCCATAAATCCCCGTCAGCCCCCGCGCCTCCAATAACCCAGGACCTTTCCCCTGCAAAACCTCAGGAAAAACCACTGCCTCCGGTTACCTCATTGCCTGAAGAAAGTGTGCCAAATCCGGAACTTCCCAGTCCGGAGCAAAAAATTTTCACTGTGCAGGCGGGCAGTTTCACGACCATGAAGCAGGCAAAAAAATATTATGGAGATCTTGAGTGGCATCTCCTTCCCGCGCAAAGAGAGTTCCTCCGGATTGAGCGGGTCAAGGGGTATATAACCGTCCGGGTGGGTTGCTTTGCAACCGAATCTGCGGCCATTGCTCTTCTGAACAGGGTACGGGAACTGGAAAAAACCTCCCATATCCTCTCCACCCATATTCTGGAAAGCCGCATCGAACAGCTCTACCGTGAACCACAACTTTAGCCCGACCTGCCCATGAACTGAAAAAGAGGATCAGCCATGCCGCGAGACATTCCGGTCAGCAATGGAAGGCTTCTTCTCTGTCTTGGTCGTGACTATTTGTCCCACGGTCTCGATTCCCCGTACGGAAAGCATTGTATCTGGATCAGACACTGCCTCTGACGCAGCCCTCTGGGGACACCTCGCTTTTGGCCACAACTCAGTTGACGCCCCCCCGGACCAGATCGACCATGGAAACACTTTTCGGAAAACTCTGGATCCGCTTTGATGTGTGCGGATAGCCAGATATGAGGATGCCCCACACTCTCCATGACACACTTTTCACAAACACTTCTGGAATGGTTTAACCACAACCAGCGAGATCTCCCCTGGCGCAAAACCTACAGCCCCTACCACGTATGGATTTCGGAGATCATGCTCCAGCAAACCCAGGTAGACCGGGTCCGGGATTTTTTTATATCCTGGTGCCGGGCGCTGCCGGATGTGACGGCCGTTGCCAAAGCCAGCGAAGAGCAGATCCACAAGCTATGGGAGGGTCTCGGCTACTATTCCCGGGCTCGCAATATCCACTCCTGTGCGCGTCTCATTGTAAAAGAACATGGCGGGCACCTACCGGAAAACCATGCAAAACTTCTTGCCCTCCCGGGAATCGGCCGCTATACAGCCGGGGCAATAATGAGCCTTGCCTTTAACCGTGACTACCCGGTTGTAGACGCCAATGTGGAACGGCTCTTTGCCCGGCTTTTTGACATCAGCACTCATATCAAGAATAAAGAAAATCGCCTCAAGATCTGGGACACGGCTGAAAAACTTATCCCGGCGGGCATGGCCCGAAACTTCAACCAGGCCCTCATGGAACTTGGCGCCCTTGTCTGCACCCCGAAAAACCCCGGGTGCAGCGTTTGCCCGTTGGATAAGAACTGCATGAGTCATAAAAATGGCACGACCGGTGAAAGACCGGTTCTCTCCGCGCGGAAAAAACCGGTCAAAATCACGATGGCCACCGGCGTCCTCGAATACCGTGGCAAGATATTCATCCAGAAAAGGCCTTCAAAAGGGGTGTGGGCCAACCTCTGGGAATTCCCGGGCGGCAGGGTGGAAAAGGAAGAACGCCCCTCCCAGACCGTGGTCCGGGAATACCAGGAGGAAACCGAGTTGGCAGTTACTGCAGTTACCCCGCTGGCCACGGTACATCACAGTTATCTCAACTATCGGGTTGAGCTGCACTGTTTTGCCCGCACGGTGAACGGAAAAGGAGAGCCGGTACTCCACGCAGCCCAGGAATACCGATGGGTTGATGCCTCGGAACTGAACCAGTACGCCTTTCCGGCCGGACACCGGAAATTGATAGATATCTTGAGCCGAAGCGGATGGTTTGCCAACAGAGCTGACAGATGAATAAAACAACAAAAAAGACGGGCAAGGAATATCTCGTCAAAAAAATGACAAGCGCCGGTGCCGGCAGCCCCACCACGGAATAAACCACGCAAATCTGCAGAGATTACAAAAACAACTTTTCCGGTGGCCTCCTTTCCGGAACAAACGGATGGGGGGGGCCGGCATTCCACTGCGGCGAAACATAGAGACTACAGTAGCAGGAGCCGAACTCAATCACGTCCGCCTCCCTGTATTCGCAGGGGCAGATGATGTCGTAATCATGCCCCCGATCCCCCGAGGCCAGGCGGCAGGGGCAGGACATATACCCGTAGCGCTCACGGTTGACCAGTAACGCCTCAAGAAGCTCCAGGGTCCGCACGCGGTCCTGGTTAAAAAAATACCCCTTTTTCTCCTGCAGGGGGCGCAGTTTTTCATACAACTCCTGTGCATCCATATCAGGCCATCCCCAGGGCTTTCTTTATCGCATCTTCCTGAAATCCGACAATAACCGTTTCCCCGATGATCAATGTGGGAAATGAGCAACGGGGATTTATCTTCCTGATATCCTCGAGAATCAGCTTCCGCTCTTCAAGATCGAGCAAATCCACATCGGTGAAATGATACTTCACTGTGCACGAGTCCAGCAGGGACTTGGTTGATTTACAGTGTGAGCAAGTGCTTAAAGAGTAAAGAACAATAGGCATACTGGTCATTTGCAACTCCCTTGTCTGGATCCGGGACGTAAAGGCGCAGAGTACAGGGCACGCTGTACTATGCCGTCATAAGGATTTTTTACCATTCGGGTTGTCCGTCACTGCTGATCCTCAGTTCACGGATCAGCCCCATTATTCAGAATAGCGGCGCAGAGCTCTTCACCTGCCTGAAACGCCTGTTCCAGAGAGGCGGGATGCTTGTTGACATCCCCGATAAAGTCAAGGCCACGAAAGAGACAGTTCCTCCAGGGCTCAACATCCAGCGCATCAAAAAAATAACGAAAGGTAAGGAGGGCCCCGTCAAACAACCTCTTTCCCCGGGTCGCGCCCACGGCAATAACCAGCCCCTTTTTGGGCCTCGGTGGCCCGGAGAAACTTCTGTTTTCCATCATGTTCTTTCTTACCCAGAAAGACTGACACCGGTCCATCAGAATTTTCACGTGGGCGCTCACGGTGTAAAAAAAAATCGGTGTGGCGATGATAATTCCGTCACATGAGTCTATACTGTCGTAAAGTCCCTGGAAATCGTCATCAATGACGCACCGTCCGCTTTTTCTGCATCCGTAGATTTCCAGGCAGGGTGATATAGTCAGATCCCGAAGAAAGACCTCCTCAACGATGGCCCCATGCGTTCTCGCTCCCTGGATGGCCTGCTCCAGCAAGAGAGAACTGTTGCCCTGCCGTCGCGGGCTACCATGGATGGCCAGTATACGCATGTGTTATCTTCCCGGTTTTTTTGATTTTCGACCTTTCCAGGAAATTCCCGATACCGGATCACAAAACGGACATGGTGCTTCTGTCCGGCATAAAGGATTTTCCTGACAGCTCTCCAGTACAGGGTACGCTGTTTATCTACTGAGATTACCAGAAAGACGGGCGTTCGTCCAAGATCTTTCCGCGCACCGGAATTCCGATGTCACGTTTCTGACGGAGAGATCAATGCGACCAGGCATAATGATTACGAGGGGGAAAAAAAGCAGATAAGGCTGTCACTGGAAACAGGGGAAGGTGGGGAAATTACCGGCTGGGATCAGTTTGAGGTCTCGCCAGTAATGCAGACCCGCGACCTCCCCGTGGCCTTTGCCCGGTAGAGGGTCTCGTCGGCAACCTGGAGCCACTCATCTTTGCTCATTGAACTGTCCCACTGGGTCAACCCGATACTGATCCCCAGCTTACCGCCATCTGGTGTGCAGATATTCAGATTGTTTACCGTGCTCCAGATGCGATCAGCCAGTATTCTCGCTGATGATATTCCGGTATCGGGCAGGATCATGATGAACTCGTCACCACCGAGCCGGACGAGCAGGTCGGTGTTGCGGACTACCGTCTCCAGGGCTCGGGCCACTTCTATGAGAGTTTTATCGCCAACGGCATGGCCAAAGGAATCATTGACCTTTTTAAAATTATCAAGATCCATGCTGGCAATGGTAATGGGATGAGCATATCGGCGCGCATTATCAAGCATGTCCTCCAGTCGCTCCTCAAATACCCGACGGTTGGCAAGACCGGTGAGGCTGTCCCTGCGCGCCTGCTCGAAAAGTATCTCATAGTCCAAGGCCCGACCCAGCGGTTCGCTCAATATCTCCAGACCTTTATCAACTGATTCCATCTCACGGTCACTGATGATCACTTCCTTGCGCAACAACAGGAGATGGCCGCAGCCACGAGACGAATCAAACCTTCTCACCCGCGCATAATTCTCATTGTCCTGCACACAACCGGCATCAGCCACCCCCGCGCCCAGGGAAAGGCTCTGAAAGATCAGATCTGCGCTTTCCATAACCGAGCGCCGGGCCGGACCATGGCAGGAACAGAACTTATGCAGGAGCTTTCTCTGCGGATTGGAATAGGCAATTAAATCGTGGGGAACAAGCGGCATCAACCAGATGGAAAAGGCCTCGATCATGCTTGACAGATCAGTGGCACCCGCCAATCGCACATAGAGATCATTTGCCCTTGAGAGCCATTCCGACTGCTGGCGATAATGTGCCAGCTCGATGATTAATGAATTTAATTTCGAGGCATTGTCCAGCTTGTCTGAATCAAATTCGTTCTGAAGCATCATTCCGATCATAATAATGGTCTCGTGTTATTCCTTATTTGGCGTACGCTGATTTCCAGCATTTCCAGCCGTCGTTATGGTATTAGATCGACGTGTATTACTTTAAAGATTAGCGAAAACCGTGCCAGACCTGTTTTTTTTTCAGATCATCTTGATTTCCGCGCTGCCCGCGCCGGGGGACCATTTCCAAAAAAAGCTAAAAACAATAAAATATCGGATAGTTAAATTTGAATGATAACATGCATCTCACATGGCGCCGCCGACAAAATCCGCCAGGGACTGACACCAGGGAAGACCGCCAATTTATTGACACAGATACCCGTACACCCTCAGCCATCTCCGGCAGTAATAAAATTCACCTGGTTGCCACGGCGACACGTGCGGGCCGGCACATATTATTTCTGAACACGCCGTTCATGCCTGGAGCGCTGGTCATCGCAGCATGAGAGCGAAACAAAAAATCCTTCCCGCACAGCCCTTCTCCGCTCGGGGGTTCTTCT
>JBFHXP010000125.1:0-7616 GCA_041598875.1 Desulfobulbales bacterium | reverse complement strand
CCAACACCTTCTGCAAGGCCTGTTTCGACGGCAGGTACCCCGTTGCCCCGGATACGACCTTTACCAAACTCTCCCTTGGGTGATTTTTTTAGGCAAAGTGACAGAGTGGCAAAGTGACAGAGTTCTCAGCCTGCCAGCATGCCAGACGAAAAAAAACCCTGCCGAGGCAGGGTTTTTTGCTGTCTGATACCGGGATGGCTTCAGCTTCGGATCATCTCCGCGATCTGAAAGGCAAGCTCAAGGCTCTGCTCCGCATTAAGGCGCGGGTCGCAGTTGGTGAGGTATCGTTCTTCCAGGTGTTTGTCGAGGATATTGCGCCCGCCGCCGGTGCATTCCGTTACATTTTCACCGGTCAGTTCAAAATGGACCCCGCCCGGCACCGTGCCCTCGGCCCAGTGGATTTCAAAAAAGCAGCGGATCTCATCCATGATTCCGTCAAAATTTCTCGTCTTGTGTCCAGTCTGGGCGGTATAGGTATTCCCGTGCATCGGGTCGCAGCTCCAGACCACCTTGTGGCCTTCCCGGGTGATTTCCCGCACCAGTTTCGGCAGAAATGTATCAATATTCTTTGCGCCGAAGCGGGTGATCAGGGTCATCCTGCCCGCCTCATTCTCCGGATTTAACACCGCGAGAATCCTTTTGACTTCATCGATGTCGTGGGAGGGGCCGACCTTCATGCCGATGGGGTTGAGCACGCCACGGAAGAATTCGATGTGCGCGCCGTCAATCTGCCGGGTCCGGTCGCCGATCCAGAGCATGTGCGCGCTACAGTCGTACCAGTCACCGGTGGTTGAGTCCTGGCGGGTCAGGGCCTCCTCGTAGCCAAGAAGCAAGGCCTCGTGGGAGGTGAAGAACTCGGCCTGGTTGATCTGCGGGGTATCGGTATCTATGCCGATTGTTTTCATGAAATCAATGGCCTGGCTGATCTGCCGTGCCAGTTTGGCGTAGGACTCTCCCATGGGTGAGCCCTTGACAAACTCCTGGTTCCAGGCATGGACCCGGTGCAGCGCGCCATAGCCGCCCCGGGTAAAGGCCCGGAGAATGTTCATGGTTGCCGCAGCAAGAAAGTATCCCTTGACCAGCCGCTCCGGATCCGGGCGGCGCGCCTCAAGGGTCGGCTCCGGACTGTTGACCATGTCCCCGCGGTAACTGGGAATCTCCAGCCCGTTTACCATTTCGGTATCGCTGGAGCGGGGCTTGGCATACTGACCGGCAATGCGGCCTACCTTGATCACCGGCTTGCCACCGGCATAGGTAAGGATAACCGCCATCTGGAGAATTATCTTGAGGGTTTCCCGGATGCCGGGCGCGGTGCAGTTGGCAAAATCCTCGGCACAGTCTCCGCCCTGCAGGACAAAGGCCTCGCCAATTACCGCCTTGGCAAGCATCTGTTTCAGGCGGCGAATCTCGCCGGCAAAGACCAGGGGCGGAAGTTTGGCGATCGTCTCCAGGGCTGCGGTGTGCTTGGCCTGGTCGGGCCAGTTCGGCTGCTGCAGAGTTGTGAAGTTTCGCCAGCTTGATTTGTGCCAGTTCGGCTGGTTACTGGTCATGGGTGTCACTCCTTGTAATATTCTTTCCTGATAACAACAAGAAAAGATGGGGCATGATAGGTTGTTCTTCTGGACATCGGAGTCTCCTTGCAGTTTGCTAACCTGACTCCTGACTCCTGACTCCTGACTCCTGACTCCTGACTCCTGACTCCTGACTCCTGAGCACTTAATTAGTGTCCGTCCGGAAAGTCTTTTGTTCCGGAGGGCTACACGTGGTTGTTTTCAATCCAGAAACAGACAATTTTGAAAAAGATCAAGGAGATCAAGAAAGTATGCGCAGGCGTACTGGAGTACGTCGAGCACATACTTCTGCGGATCGACACCGAGATTTTTTAAAAGTGGCGTTTCCGGATGAAAACTAATTATCCTTCCGGTGCCGACGGCAGGGCGCACGGTCCGCCGGCACAGCATATTTCAACGTCATAGGCGTTCAGTATCCTCATCTCCCGCTCCCGGCGGCAGGGGTCGGTCAGCGGTTCGAAACGCAGGGAGGGGATGAGGCGGGCCGCCTCGTTTCTCTCTGGAATCGCTGCAAGTCCCGAGGCAATCACCTTGCCGCTCGCAGTATCAATAAGCTCGGCATCGCGGCCGTTGGTGACCACTGCCAGGGGGATCTGGTACTCCCGGTCTAGGACCCGGGCCGCGGCTATGGCCGGTCGCTCCCTGGTTACGAGGGAGCCGGGCGCATAGCGGATGATAAAGAGACGCCGGTTGTTGATGGATACTGTAAAATCAACGGTTGATGTCACAAACTGGCCGGCAAAAAGGGTCTCGATCCTGAGCCGCGGCTCGATCTCCGCCCGGGTAAAGTTTTTTTCCCGTACCAGAAGGCGGGCCAGTTTCTGGCGCTCCCTTTCATCGTCCGTGTCCACCACCTGCTCGCCGGTGATGAAATCCTCGGCAAGTCCGTAGATAAGGTGGTGGCTGGGAATATCACTCACTTGGGCCACAGGTGAACACTCCCGGATTGGGGGAAATATAAAAAAAAGGGGCTTTTCCGCCCCTTTTTTCAGTTCTGCTCTCACCCGGGTTGCAGGCAACCGGGGCCGTTGTCCGCGTCGGTATTTTCCAGGTTACAGCTCAAGCCATGACTCGGAAAATATGGTCTGGCCGGAAAGCACCTTATAGGTCTTGTAGTGCTCCAGCGCGGCTCCCTGCAGGGTCGCCGGATCAGGGTAATTGCCGTCCATCATCCCGTGAACCAGATCCACCATGTCCTGGCGCTGGCCATTGCAGATGGCCATCAGCTCGGCATCGTAGGAATTAACAATGGCGGTGGTGAGCCCATGCTTCATCAGCATGATCAGGTAGGTGCGGTCAAGGTATTTGCGGAGATGCTCGGCCACGCCGTTTGAGACGTTGGAAAGGCCGATGGTTGAACCTGCTCCGGGGGCGATATCCTGGAGCATGCTCAAAAATTCAAGTCCGGCCAGGGTCTGGTCCGCCCCCAGGGTGATGGGCGAGGCAATGGGATCAAAGAGCATCTTCTCGTTGGGGATTCCGGCCTCCGCCAGGGCCATCATCAAGTCAACGGACAGGGCGGCCCTTTCGTTTACGTCCCTCGGCAGGCCTTCGGGGCCCCAGAGAAGGGCGACCACTTTGCAGTTGGCCTCTGCCGCCACCGGGATCAGGGCTTCCCATCGCGCCGGCACGGCCATGATTGAATTGAGTACGGCTTCACTCTTGTTGGTGACAGCCTTGAACCCGGCGGCCATGGCGTCAATATTGGTTGTGTCGAGAACCAGCGGCAGGTTGGAGGCGGCCTCCACTGTTTTCACCACCCAGGGCATCAGTTCGGTGCCGTCTTTACGCGCCGGACCGATATTAAGATCAAGGTAGGCTGCGCCGGCCGCGGTTTCCTCTTTGGCCATCTCCTGAATCGGGCCGGGATTTCTTTCCTTCATCGCCGCCCCGCTTCTTTTTCCCATTATATTGATGCTTTCCGCAATTCCAAGTATCGTATTTGCCATTCTCCTCTCCTTTCATGGTTCTGACGGCTTCACACCGCCTTTTTTTCTCAATCAAGTGAAACGATATATTCTGTTACAAAAAATAACGTATCTTTTCATCCATGGAATTCCCACTGCCAGCCGTGGCAAGAGGGCGATCATGCCGATCCGGCAGGAGTGTTCCCTTCTTCAGTCATCGGGATCGGAACAAGAATTTAATTCCACAAAATAGCGTGGAAAACCCTTACTGTCAACCAGGAACATCCTCTGTTATGGGCCTCAGGCCCTGGAGTTTTTCCCGTACCGTGGGAAACAGGGTCATATTGGTGTGGGGCAGGAAAAGGGAGGCCATGTAGTGGTTCATGAATTCGGGGTTTTCCGAGAGTTCCATGTTGGTCATCAGCCTGCTGACCGTGGTTCTTTCCCGGAAACGCTTGTGGTCGGTAAGGCTGATCTGGGCCCCGAGCAGTGAGGCATTGCCGAGATAGTAGAATTTTTCCCTGGGGATGTCGGGCAGCAGGCCGATGGAAATTGCCCGTTCCAGATCGATAAAGTTGCCGAAATTGCCGGCAAGGATAACCCGGTCGAGATCGGAAAATGTCATTCCCACCGATTCGAGCAGGGTCATGTAGCCGGCAAACATCGCGCCCTTGGCCCGCATCAGGTTGTCCAGGTCGATTTCGGTGATGACGATATCGTCACCGATGGCGTCCTTGGCCCAGGCGAGAACGTATTCGTGGCTGTCGTTTCCTTCCCGGATCCGGGGGTGATTGAGGGTTCTCTTGAATTTGCCGCGCTGGTCTATGACCCCTGCCTCCAGAAGCTCGGCAACAATGGATATCAGGCCCGACCCGCAGATGCCCCGGGGTTTGGCATGGTCGATGGTGATAATCATCGGCTCCAGGGTCTCGGGGTGAATATGGAAGTTTTCAATGGCGCCGCTGCTGGCGCGCATGCCGTGCTTGATGCCGCCTCCTTCAAAGGCGGGCCCGGCGGAACAGGCGGCGCAGACCATCCAGTCCTGATTGCCGACCACTATTTCCCCGTTGGTGCCGATGTCGATGAACAGGGTCAGTTCCGGGCTTTTGTGCATCTGGCAGGCATGGACCCCGGCGGTGATGTCGCCGCCCACATAACTTGCCACCGAGGGGTAGAGAAAGAGGCGTACCGATGGATGGGCGGCGATTCCCAGGGCCGCGGCCCGGGTCAGGGGAAACTGGCTGCAGGTGGGGGTGTAGGGTGATTCGCGGATGAACTTGGGGTCAAGACCTAAAAGCAGGTGGGACATGATGGTGTTGCCCGCCGCCATGATGTAGCTGATATCACTGGGGCTGATGATCACCTTCTTGCATACCGTCTCAATAACGCTGTTCAGGGTATGAACCACCCGCTCCTGCAGGGCCTTTAATCCGCCGGGGCGCTGTGAATAAACGATGCGCGAGATAACGTCTTCGCCGTAGCGGATCTGCTCGTTGTAACTCGATGCCTCGGCAATGATTTTGCCGGAGTTGAGATCAAGCAGGGCCCCGCAGACCGTTGTTGTGCCGATATCAACAGCCAGCCCGTAAAGGGCCTTGGTGGTGTCGCCGGACTCAACCGCAATTATCCGGTCAGGCTCTTCGGCCAGCTTGCCGCGCAGGAGGAGAGCGGTCACCTGCCAGTTTTTTTCCCGGACGGTATAGGGGAGTTCGATGAGCAGCTGGGGGTGGTCGTAGGAGGGTTCCTTGCAGTCATGGCACCCCTTGCGGATGGTCCTGATCAGCCTTTGCAGGTCGGGGATATTGTCCTCAAGGGTCGGTTGCGGAAGCTGGAGGCACCTTTTTTCCACCGGCGGGTCAACGTCCCAGGAGCCGATGAGCGGGGTGAGTGAACGCGGGGAAATGGCGCGGGTGGTCTTTGGCTTGCGCGAAGAGGTGCGGCCCTCCCCGCCGGAAACATCGGGAACCCGGACGGTCAGATCGGAGATAACCCGGGATTTGCAGGCAAGCTGGTACCCCTGGTCCCGGTCCTCTTTTTTGAGATGCACCGCCTTGTCGGTGGCGATTTCACCCTGTTCGATTATGATCTTGCACTTGCCGCAGACCCCGTCTCCGCCGCAGAATGCGTTGATATAGATCCCTGCTGCCGCTGCGATATTTAATAGGTTGTCGCCTTCATTCACGCTAATCGTGGTTTTATCCGGCAGAAAGTGGACGGTTTTTTTCATAGGGCAATTCCAGGGTTATCTCTCTGCGGTGCAGAGGTGACGCCATTTCCGGCGGAGAGTATTTTGTTTTTATCGGCCGGCGGGTTTTCTGCTGCGCCGGATCTTGGCTTGAGTCAATCTGGTAGAATAGCAGGATTGGTTTTTGCTTGTCAAGAATACCGCAACGCCCGGCGATGGGGGAGTTTACGGATTGGCTTTGTTCTGGTACGTTGGGGCGATTGCTCGAGGAGCTGGGCGCGGTATTTCAAGGAGTTCACTGTATGAAAGACGATTCACTGCCCGACTATGTCCGTTATCTTCTCCTGCCCGCATCCTATCCCCATCCGGTCGGGGAGGTCGTGCTGGTTCAGACGCATATCTCCTATGTATTTCTGGCCGGGGATTTTGTCTATAAATTCAAGAAACCAATGGATTTCGGGTTTCTTGATTTCACCACCCTGGAAAAGCGGAAATATTTCTGTGAGCAGGAAATTCTTCTTAATCGGCGGCTCTGCCCCTCGATCTACCTGGGGCGGGTCAGTGTCAACCGGCTCGCATCCGGGGCCCTCGCCCTTGAAGGCCCCGGCCGGGCCGAAGAGTATGGCGTGAAAATGGTCCGCATGCCGGCGGAACGGATGATGGGAGTCCTTGTCAGAAATGGGGAGTTGACCCGGGGGATGCTTGACTCGATTATTCGTGTTCTAGCGCCATTTTATGAAAATGCCGCCACCGGCGGTGCAATCGACCGGTTCGGTTCGGTTGCCGCGGTGGGCAGAAATGTCAGGGAGAACCTGGCGCAGTGCCAGCGGTTTGTCGGTTGCTCCGCCCTGAGTCAGGGGGAGTACCTTCGAATTAACCGCTATGTTGACAGTGTTCTGGCCCGGGAAAATATCTTTTCCCGTCGGATCAGGGACGGCAGGGTACGGGACTGCCACGGCGATCTCCACTCTGCCAATATCTGCCTGGCGGATGAGGTCTATATCTATGACTGCATCGAGTTCAACCACCGGTTCCGGTATTGCGATGTGGCTGCAGACGTGGCCTTTCTGGCCATGGATCTTGATTTTTTTGGGATGGAGAATTTTTCCGGATACTTTATTTCCCGGTTTGTAGAGGTTTCCAGTGATCCGGAGTTGCTCGAGGTGCTTGATTTTTATAAATGTTACCGGGCTGCGGTACGGGGCAAGATCGGGCTCCTGACCGCCCATGAGCCGGAAGTTGATGCGGAATCCAGGGCCCTTGCCCTGGAGCAGGCGGCACGGTATTTTGTTCTGGCGCAGCGCTATGCGGAAAAAGCAGAGTAGACCAAGGATATTCGTGTTCTTCGGCCTGATTGCAAGCGGCAAGAGCACCCTTGCCCACGCCTGGGCCGCGCGCCTTGGAATCCCCCACTTCAACTCAGACCGGATACGAAAGGATCTTGCAGGGGAAAACGGAAGCTCTGGCAGACACCCTTTCAGGCAGGGGATCTATACCGTCTCTTTTACTGAAAAAACCTATGCCGCCCTTGGCGAAATGGCGGAAAAGGCCTTGCAGCAGGGCGATTCCGTGGTGCTTGATGCATCGTACCGGCAGCGGGCCGATCGAGAATATATCCGCGGGCTGGCAAAAAAACATGGAGCTTGCGCACGGTTTATCTTATGTTCTTGTCCGGAACCGGAATTGAAGCGGCGGATGGAAGAGCGGGCACGTGACCCCGAGGCTATCTCCGACGGACGCTGGGAGATTTATCTGCAGCAGAAAAAGGTGTTTGAGCCACCGGATGAACTGACTCCGGAGGAACTGATTTCTCTCCCTACCATGGATTCTGTGGATCTTCTCCTCGATAAACTCTCGACCCTTCTGGCGGAGTGATCGGATGGAACGGGTGCCGGCAGGCGGAATCGGCCTTGAATTGAAAGGGTCTCTTGGTTCCTGGATGACCGAAATTTT
>JBFHXP010000124.1:0-7640 GCA_041598875.1 Desulfobulbales bacterium | reverse complement strand
CGGAAGTGTCATGGCGACATCGGCCTGTTGTTGACCAACAGCCCGAGCAAGCATACCACTGAAAACTGCTCATCCTGTCATTCGCAGAAACACGGGCGGATTCCGCAGTGCAGCGAGTGTCATCAGAACCACAGTCCGATGGTGGAGATGGCAACGCCTGATTGTATGGCCTGCCACCCCGTGCATACCCCTCTGGCAATAACCTATCCCGTTACCCAGAGCAAGGCTGTCTGTGCCGGCTGTCACGAGAAGGCCTATACCCTTCTCAAAGACCGGGTGACCAAGCATACCGCGCTGACCTGCGCCGAGTGTCATCCCACCCATGGGCTGCTTCCGGCCTGCCAGACCTGCCATGGTGAACCCCATGGCGGCAAGATACATAACAAATACACCAGCTGCGGCACCTGCCATGGCATTGCCCATGATGTCCAGCGCTAAATGTGAAAAACGAAAATCTCAAGCTGGACTTGAGTGTGCGAGTGGTGTACAGTCTATACTTATGATGTGTACAAGAAAGACGTAAAAAATGGGAAGCAGGCCTGATATATAACAAGGCTTGCTTCCTTTTTTTTTAACTTTTTCCCCGAGCCGGGTGTGCCTTGGCGACCCGGGAGATGGCGGTTCTAAAAAACATGGTCATTGCCTTGATGCATACCCTTCGTGGTTACAGGGTGTTCCCTCCCCTGCTGCTGATCCTGTTCGTACTGCTCGGACAGGATGCTCTGGCGGAGCAGGAGTATTATACCGTGCAGGCCGGCAGTTATGACCAGGGCGGCGCTGAAAAGCACTATTCGATGCTCGCGCGCACCCTGTCGCCTGCTGATCGCGACTATCTGCGGATTGAGGTCGTCCAGGGGTATCACACCGTGCGGGTTGGCCGTTTTGTTTCCCGGCCTGAGGCAAAAAAAACGCTCGACCTGATCCATGGCCGGTATCCCGGGGCCGTGCTTCTCAGCGCTTATATCAAGGAAGAACGGATCAGGAAAATAGTGGATCAGCCCCGTGACGAGGGAGGAAATGGTGCTCCGCCTTCAGATCAGGAAGCCCCTCCCGCGATTGCCGCCCCGCCGGTTCTTGATGGGCCGGTTCTTGGTGGTGATGACAGGGAGTACTATACGATCCAGGCAGGAAGTTATGACGCACTCGCTGCGGAAAAGAATTATTCGGCCCTGTTGGAGATGTTGGAGAAAAAGGACCGTGACTATCTTCGTATCGAGGTTATCAAGGGGTTCCATGCCGTCCGGATAGGCAGGTTTATGAACAGGCACGAGGCTGAAACCCTGCTTCCCGCGGTTCAGGAAAAGTATGCCGGGGCATTGATCCTCTCGGCGTATCTCAGGAGTGAAAGAATTTCCCGGATCTGGTCCCCTGAGCCTGTTGCTCAGATCGATAAACCGCCTGCTGAACTCCCCCTGGAAAAAGAACCGCATCCGGAAGAGGAAACCGCTGCGGCCGAGGGTGAGCTCGAGCCTGTCCTGCCTGTAACTGAAGTGGTGGCGCCAGAAGTGAAAGAGAGTGCGGATGTTGCGGAAACCCCGGCCAGGGTAGTTAAGCGCGAGTTCCGGAAGAATATCGTTGCAAATCTGGTTGCCGATGAGCAGGGACAGCCCCTCCATTATCCATCCTCGGTCTTTGCCGACACCAATTCCGGAGAGCTCTTTGTCGTGGTTGGCGGATCGAAAAAGGGCGGGGTGGTTTTCGGGCCGGAATATCTTCCCGAGGTCTCCCTGGGGGCTGGGCGTGACGTGGTCAGTTCGGTGGGCGGGTTCATCGATGGCGCTGGGAACCTCTATCTCTGCCAGCAGGCCCTTGGAGAAAAACCATCCCGGCTCAGCATATTTAATTCCGCCTTCTTTTTGGTCAAAGAGATCTTTTTTTCTGACTTCGGCGAGGGGTTTGCCGATTTTGCTCCCAAACAGGCCGCTGTCTCTCCGGTGAGCGGGGCAATCTATCTGGCCGGATCTCCTGGCCACGGGGTGATGGTCCTTGGTCGAAACGGCGAATTTCTTCGTTGGCTGAAACCGGAAATCGGTCAGGGGCGGCCAGGAAAAAGGGAAAAAATCGGCCCTGACTCGATTGTAGACGTGACTATCGACAGCGGAGGTGATATCTATCTTCTCAGCGAGGAGACCAGTTCCATATACATTTATTCGCCGCTTGAGGATTTTATTCAGACTGTGGGCGAAAAAGGCGGCGTATATGGCAAGCTGAGCCGGCCCCGGGGAGTGGCCGTTGACAGGAAGAGAGGGATCATTTACGTGGTTGACTATCTCCGGCACTCTATTATTCTGTATGACATGACCGGCATCGTGCTTGCCGAACTGGGCGGCCGCGGCATTTCTCCGGGCTGGTTCAATTTTCCCACTGATCTTGCCGTGGACAGAAATCAGAATCTTGTCATTGCCGATTTCTTCAATCAGCGCGTTCAGGTGTGGGAGATCGTTGAGGAGAGACGGATCTCCGAGTGACATTTTTTGCCTTTTGACGAGTGATGGGTGACAAATAATGGCAGCATTATTTCACCATAGATGATAACAGGGCAAGAAAATATTCTGTTGAGTGTACATTTGTTTCAGGATCTCAGTGAGATGGGTGAAATTTTTTTTGAGCTTTATGCACTGGCGTGGAAATTGCAGTTTAAAATACAATTTTTTTCTTGATCTCTATGGGAACATGGTATTACGTAGTTAAACAACGTGGTCATATCGGCTATGCATGGAGTTCTGGATTGCCTGACTGCCATGAATGTGGGTAAATGAGGAAGCGGGCATTGAAATTACCAGGAGAAAGTTACTGAGGTTAATCACTTTATGGGGGCGGGCCTCATGGGTGTCGGGTGAGACGAAAAAGCTCGCTGCAAAAAAAAGGGAGAACGGAAATGAAAAGAATCGCGGGAATAACAATGGTGCTTGCCGGTGCAGGGATGCTTTTTGCTGCCTCTGCAGTTGCCGGTGACTGGTGTGTCAACTGCCACACCATGCATAACAGCCAGGACGGGGCAGCAATTGACACCTCGGCAGCATCTGGCAATGCCAACCTGTTGCTGAACAGCACCTGTCTCGGGTGCCATACCGGCACGAACAACGGTGTGGCGCTGAAGCATTTTGTCCTGGATGATTCCGCCGACCCGACAGCTACCCAGCTTGCCGGCGGTAATTTTTACTGGACTGAACAGGGGACCGGCGCAGCCAATGATGCCATGGCCCATAATCTTACCGGTCTGCCGGTTAATGGCGTTGATGGCACCCTGGGCCTTACCCCTCCGGGCGGCGGTGCTGCCCTGGCCTCCTTTACCTGCGCAGGCACCACCGGCTGCCATGGTAACCGGGCTGTTGCCGATGAATTCCTCGATCTGGACGGCGCCCATCATTATAATGCCACAGGCCAGATAACAGCTGCCGCGGCAGCCGCTGCCGCTGCGGCCACTGAGCCGGGGCAGGCCTTCCGGTTTCTCGGCGGCATAGCAGGGTACGAAGATCCGAACCGGGAGTATGCCGGTTCAGTCACCACGGCCCTGCATAACGAGTATTATGGCGAGGTTCGCGCCAATGATTCTGTTTCCAGCACGGCAACAATATCCTATCTCTGCTCACGCTGCCATCCGAATTTCCATAACGATTCCGGCGGCCAAGCCCTTGGTTCCGGCGCATCAGCCTTTGCATCGCCCTGGCTTCGCCATCCCACGGATTATCGTATGGATATGACCGCGGCTGGCACAGAGTATACTGCATACACCTTCAGCAATCAGGCCCCGGTGGCCCGGTCGTCCGTGCCGGCTGCCTCGTCCGCAACGGTCAACAATGCCGCTGGTACTGACGCCATCGTGATGTGTCTCTCCTGCCACCGGGCGCACGGCTCTCCTTATGCCGATATCCTGCGCTGGGATTATTCCACCGTAGCTGGTGGCGGCGATGACTGTATCTCTGAGGTCGGAGACGGCGCCTCGACCTGTGGCTGTTTCAAATGCCACACCTTGAAGGACAATTGATACGGCACTGCATATACTCACTGGATTTTTGGAAAATAAGGACGGCGCGAATCTGGTTCGCGCCGTCCGGAGATCCAGGACAAGCCGGCCTGCGCAATTGTAAAGAATGACATCAACCCGGACGGACAGTATCAGATTGATATTGTCTGATTCCGGGTTTGGCGTGAAAAGAATCGTAAGTTTTTTGCCTACGGTACTGTTATTTCCGGTAGATACTCTTTGATGAAGAAACAAAAAAAATCCAGCCTTGGAGTGTTTCTTCCTGCGTTGCTGATGGTGGGACTCATCGGTGCGCCGAATGGCCATGCCATTGACCTTACCGGGAACTGGGGGTACACCGAAAGCGACAATGGAACTGACCAGACATCCACCTTCAACCAGCGCTACGGCACCCATCTCAGCCGGGAGCTGACCTCCGCCCTTTCCATGAATGGTTCACTCTCCTATAATCGGAACTGGGCCGAACGGAGCGGAACCGATGAAACCCTGCAGCCGCAAATTGGGTTTTCCTTGAACAATGATCTCTTCCGGGCCAATCTCAGCGGGTACATGGTTGAAAACTATGCTGCCAGCGGCTATGACCGGTCTGACCGCTCCTGGGATAGCACCATTGGGTCAGCATGGCACAAAAAACTTGTGCCGTCAGTCACCCTGCAGTACGGCGAGAGGGTCAGTGAGAGTGATATCGCCATTGGCTCGGGAACAAGTCGACGTGATGACAGCAGGTATGGGGCCAATGTGGACTGGGATATCATTCACGGCCGCATACATTATGGCTTCAGCGGCATGGATAGTGAGAATTCCATTGATACCAGCGAGACCCGGACCGCCAACCATTTTGCCAAGTTCAGCACTGCGAAAAGTTTTTTCCAGGACCGGCTGAATATCAACTTTTCACAGCAGTATAATGAGGGCCGCCAGGAGTACCAGGCGAACATCAACCCAGCCGGCTATTCATTGCGGGAAAAGGTGGTGGTCCAGGTTAATGCGACCCAGGACAATACCCCGCTCAATACGGTTATGGGTGGCGACATTCCCGCGATGCGGGACTCAATCCTTACCGTTGCCGCGCCTGCCGCGGAAATCGTTTTGCCTCCAACCGAGCAGGTTAATATCGGTTTTCAGGTATCCGCCTTTGATCCAGAGGTTGATCTCATCTATCTCTATACCCGCGACGATCTCATCGCCCTTGCGGTCAACCCTGCCAATGTCGGGTTCTCGCTCTATATCGTTCCCAATCCGCTTTTTCCTGCCGTGTGGACCCAGGTCACCCTGCCCGCCGGCTCGGTTGCCTACAGTTCGGTGCATCGCCGTTTTGCCATTTCCATTCCCCGACAGAGCAGTGAGTATGTCAAGCTGGTGGTGGATGCTACCCTTCTTGGAGCGCCAATTCCAGTGACCGAGATCGAGATCTTTGAAAAGGAGTATTCGCCTGCGGTGATCAGCACCACCAAGCGACACGGCACCGATGTCGGGGTCAACTATCAGGTAAGCGATGCCGTGGACCTCGGGTATGCCTTTTCCCACAATGAAAATACCGCGTCGGGTGGTTCCTCCAGTGATCAGACCTCTCACTCCGCCTCGTTGCGTTATGATCCGATGACCTCCTGGAGCACGAGCTTTACGGTTTCCGAGTCTCTTGCCACCAGCACAACCACGGAAAAGAGCAGGGCGCGCGCCTATTCACTCGGTGGCGCCTGGTCCCCGCTTTCCACCCTGCGCTTCCAGTCCGGTTTGTCCCGCAGCGAGGCCTATACCGCCGGGTCAAAAACCTCCACCGGCCACAGTTTCAATATCAATACCATTGCCGATCTCTACCGTGACCTGAGTTCCTCGGTTGACCTGAACTATGCCACTTCCAAGAGCGAAACCAGCAATGAGACAACCGATATCTATGGGGCTGATCTGCGCCTTACCGCCCGGTTGAATCCCCAGTTGACTGTTTCCCTGACTGAACGGTATTCGGTGACCGCCTCATCGTCCGCTCCGACAACCGATGGCGATAATACCGATGTAAACCTCAGCTGGCGGCCATCTGATATTCTCTCATTCTCTTCTTCGGCCTCATACGCCCGCATGGACAACAGTGTCGATGCCACGGCATTTAATTTCTCCGTGCATCTCATTCCAGCAACCAAGACGCAACTCGGTTTTACCTATGGGGCTCGCCATGCCACGTATTTCAGTGAAAACTACAGTGTCAACTGGAACTGGCTGCTCAGTCGCAACCTTTCGTTTCTCACCTACGGCCGATTTGACACCAGCGATGCCGTGGGCAGCGATGATGCCTGGAGCATCGGCATGCAGCTCTCGGCCAGGGCCTCGGATTTTTAGTGATTATCAGGTATACTTATACGAAGAGTACACAAAAAAGGGGTAATGGGTATGGGTAAATTGACGGTTTATACATGTGCACTGGCAGTGGCCTGCCTTGTCTTGAGCGGATGTGGCCTCTCCTCAGGGAAGACCACTTCATTTATGCGTGAGGACATCGATCTGGGGTTTTATCAGCGGATCGCGGTACTCTCCTTTGAAAATCATACCAGTGACGCATTTGCTGCGGACAGGTTGCGAGATGTCGTCATGACCCAGTTGCTTTCCTCGGGGTATTACGATGTTGTTGACAAGGGGTTGGTGGACAGTGTCCTGCTGGAAGAGGCGGTGGACAAGGGCGCTCCCATAGGTAAGTCCGCTCTTGAGCGCCTGGGGCAGATCATGAATGTTCAGGGGTTCATTCTCGGTTCTGTTGATGAGTCGTCAGATGTGCGAAAGGGTTCCTTTGAGTATCCCCAGGTATCATTAACCCTCCGGTTGGTGGACGCCAAGTCCGCCACTGTACTCTGGCAGGCCAGCGGCCATCGGAATGGCTATACCCTTGGCGGGCGGCTTTTCGGTGCCGCCTCCCGTGACAAGTTCCAGGTCTCCATGGATCTTGTTGACGAACTTCTTGCAACCGGAGTAACAAAGTAGGAACAGCCAGGTGTGCTGGACCGGTGAACGCATGCAGAACCAGGTGAAAAAAGCAACCCGCATATTCGTCACGGCACTGATTTTCTCTCTCTGTGGAGTCGGTATCGTATATGGCGAGAGGATTGCCGTATTTCCCATGGAAGATCTGAGCTTCGGGGTTAACGGTTATGACCGGGAGATAAGCTCGCTGGTTGTTGATGAGATTGCCGCGCTTGGATTTGAAATCGTCTCTGATCAGGAGGTGATGGATTTCCTGGTGCGTAATCGACTGCGCTGGCTCGGGTATCTCGAATCATACCATGTGCTTCTGGCCAAGGACGAGCTAAAGGCCGATTATCTTCTGCTTGGTACGGTGAATCAGCGCCGTGAGGATGGAAAATCAGCAAGTGTGGGGCTGTCGCTGCAACTCATGCGGACCTCCGACTCCCGGGTGGTGTGGTCTGATTCCAGCGGCATAAGTTCTGCCGACCGGCAGAAACTCCTCGGTGTCGGAGAACCGAAAACCGTGCGCGAGCTCATGCCCGATCTGGTGAAAACAATATTTGCCACGTGGCCCGAGAGGTTTGATTTTGCCGAGATGGATGTCTCCACCATTGATATTGCCTCGGTAGTCCTGGAGCCAAAATACGTGAAACCCGGTGAGCGAGTACTCTGCAGTGTCCGGTTGCGTGAAAATGGCAAT
>JBFHXP010000123.1:0-7782 GCA_041598875.1 Desulfobulbales bacterium | reverse complement strand
TCATGGTGGCCCCCTGGGATGTTACCCCCAGCGCCACCCTGCCGGGCAGGGGCCAGGGGAGGACATGGGGAAGATGGCCAATCCCGTTCTGGAAGGTAATCACCAGAGATTCGCTGGTCAGGATCGGCGCGATCCGGGAAATTGCCTCTGGGACATCTCCAGATTTGACACAGAGCAGGAAAAGGTCGGCCTTGCCGATAGTGCCGGGATCAGACGTGGCGTGGACAGCAGTGGAAAATGCCTTGTCTCCCTCTTCCAGGGTCAGGCCCTGGCGGGTGAGAAGCGCTGCCCGCTCGGCCGAGGAGTCAAGAAGAATGATGGATGGTGGCGGGGTGAGGTGCGAAGTTTTTCCGGATAGTTCGGGGCGGAGAAGGGATGCTGCCAGCAGACAGCCGAGTGCGCCAGGTCCGATAATCACGATTTTCATGGTCCTGAATCCGTGATACCTTGGTTGTGTTTATCCGTCCCAAGGGGCTGCGTGCCCGCCGCGGTGCCGGCTCTGGGGACCTTTTTTTGCCCTGCGAAAAAACCTTTACTGGAAGGTATGTTTAATTGCCGGCGCGGAGTAAAGACCGCGGGCCTGCCTGATAGGTGTGCAGGCCCGCGGCGCCGGAAAAGAAGTTATTTAGTTTTCATCCGGAAACGCCACTTTTAAAAAATCTCGGTGTCGATCCGCAGAAGTATGTGCTCGCCGTACTCCAGTACGCCTGCGCATACTTCCTTGATCTCCTGGATCTTTTTCAAAATTGTCTGTTTCCGGTTTGAAAACGGATAGATGTAGCCATCCGGAAAAAACAGATTTTCCGGATGGACACTATTTACTGTTTGCTGATGGTTGCGTCCTCAACGATTACCGCATAGACGTATCCGGCGCCAAAATCCTTGTTGGCGGCAAGGACCCCTTGAACCGTAACGATATCGAGATCCGCTTCCAGATCGAGAGAGGTGGTGACCACCAGGTCATGGGTCCGCTCCGCCTCGTTGCCGGTGCCGTCCTGAATGTGGAGCCAGTTCTTGCCCATGATCTTATTCAGGCTTTTGACCACCTTGCCCCGGACGCTCACGGTTTTTCCGTTGAGATCAGCTGATTTTGCATACAGTTCGCTCACGGTGTAGCTGTTCTCGCCGGTGGCCTTGTCCACCTTGATATCGGCAAGGGGTACCACTGCCTTTTTGCTGCCGGTGGGCATCCCTTCTCCCGGGGCCGCTGCCATGCCGGTTTCCTGCTGCAAGGCCTGGGTAAAGGAATCAGGTCCGCTGCCGACGGTTCCCTGGGGGGCGGTAATGGTGGCGCCCTGGCCGACCAGGCCGTTTGAGAAGACAACCTTGTCAAATTCCCTGCCCAGGGACGGGCTGTTGAAATTTTCCATGACCAGGCCGTCATAATAGGAGACCTCGTCGCCGACAGCTACCTCGGATTGGGTGACAGCGATCCAGACTTTTTCCTGGCCGTCGTCAACCTGCATGTACGTATAGCCGCCGGAATTCATGGTTTCGGCAACTTTACCCGACTTGATCGCCACGTTCTGCGGCGCGGCGCCCGGGGCCTCGGCTGTTGTGGCGGAAGCCGTTTCCTGGGGTGAGGGCTGGGCCGCCTCTTTCTGACGGTCGCAGGCAACGTTTCCGGCAAGGAGAAGGGCTAATACACACCCGAAAGAAATATATTTACGCATTTGAAAAGATCCTCCTTCTGAATGATTGAATAGGTGATTCTGACTGCATGGTATGGTGTATGACCACTCTAAGTATGTTTCAAAGTCAAAACAAGTATATTATATAAAAAAATAAGACCCGGCAACCAATTCCTTGATTTGGCCAATTCACCGGTTGAGCTGTCATGAAGTCCGCCGCCTCTGGTGCCGGGCCTGGAAAGGTTCAGCCTGGTGTCCCGTTTGGTTCATTCCGCCTGGTACTTCAAGTCTGCCTGACTCTGGGCCCCTGGTTTCAACCAGGGGATGATGCCGTTTCCTCGATCAGGGGGGCGAGGATTCCGGCCCAGGCCCGGTAGCCCTGCGCGGAGAGATGAACCCCGTCGTCCAGATAGTAGCGGGCGAAGCAGGTGTCGTCGGCATTCCGGCGACCGGAGGTGAAAACCTGATACAGGTCGAGATAGGTCGCCCCCTGTCGGAGAACAAGATCCCGCAGGAGTACGTTCATCCGCGGCACTGCTGTTTCGTCAAGCCAGGGCAGGCGCAGGGGGATGAGGCTGGTAGCGATCCGCTCGGCTTTTGGGAATTTTTCAGCAAAGATCTTGAGGATCTCTTCATACCCCGGCCCAAAGGCGTAGTCTTCCATGCCGATATTATTGGTGCCGGTCATGAGGACAATCATATCCGCTTTCCCGATCTGGCCGCAGGTTCTGTTCAGGCGGGAGAGGAGGCCTTCCACTGTTTCACCGGCCCGGCCGAGATTGGTAACCCGGTGGGCCGGGAACTCCTGCTGCCAGTCAAAGAATTCAATCAGGGAGTCGCCGATAAAAAGGATGTGCGCTTCGTGAGGCATGGGGAATCAGGCTGGGTGAAGGATCAGGACCACCGCAGTCATCGGCTTGACGGTCACCTTGAAATCGGAGCGGATTTTCTGGCCCGTGCCGGGGGTGAGGATGTCGCGGGGGGAGGGGGCAGCGGTATTGATGATGAGCCGCCACGACCCGGATGCCGGGCGCGGAACAGCAACCGTTCGCGACAGGCTGCGGGATCCGTTGAGGATGACAAAAAAATCCGTATCTCCCTGGGATTCTCCTCGGAGCAGAAACGCAAGAATTTTAGCCTCCGCGGACCAGTCCTGACGGTGCGGGCGATCAGCCTGCCAGAGGATTTCCTTTTCTTCCGTTTTCTCGGGATCAGGAAAGAACGAGGACCGCCGGAAGGCGGGATGGTTTTTTCGCAGGGCGATCAGCTCCCGGAAAAAGCGGAGCAGTCCGCTGTTTTTTTTCACCAATTTCCAGTCAAGCCAGCTGGTGGGATTATCCTGGCAGTACGCGTTGTTGTTTCCTTTCTGGCTTCTGCCGATCTCGTCACCGGCCACCAGCATCGGCACGCCCTGGGAGAGAAAGAGAACCACCGCCATGGTACGGATGCGGCGATGACGGAGGGTGGTAATATTTTTTCTGTCGGTCGCCCCTTCGTGGCCACTGTTCCAGCTGATGTTGTTATTGCAGCCGTCCCGGTTGTCTTCCCCGTTTTCGAGATTGTTTTTTTCGTTATAGCTGACGAGGTCGAACAGGGTGAATCCATCATGGCTGGTGATGAAATTGATGCTGTTGCAGGGCTGATGAGAACCGCGCTGGTAAAGATCGGCGCTGCCTGCTATCCGGGTGGCGAGGTTGGCGACCGTATTGGCGTGGCCGCAGATAAAGGAGCGGACGTCATCCCGGAACCGGCCGTTCCATTCCGCCCACCGCGCGCTGGTGGAAAAACTGCCCACCTGGTAGAGTCCGGCCGCGTCCCAGGCCTCGGCAATGATCTTGGTGTGGGCCAGCACCGGGTCCTCGGCAATGATTTCAACCATGGGGGGGTTGGAGAGGACCTCGCCGTTCCGGTCCCGGCCGAGGATGGAGGCGAGATCAAAGCGGAAGCCGTCCACATGCATTTCAATCACCCAGTAATGGAGGCAGTCGATGATCAGCTGCCGGACCAGTGGATGGTTGCAGTTCAGGGTGTTGCCGCAGCCCGAGTAGTTGCTGTATTCCCTGCTGCGGGGATCAAGCAGGTAATAGATCGAGTTGTCCAGGCCCCGGAAACTTATCATCGGCCCATCGCCGCCGGCCTCGGCGGTGTGGTTGAAGACCACGTCGAGAATGACCTCGATGCCCGCCTTGTGAAAGGCCTTGATCATTTCCTTGAATTCGCGTACCGGGCCGCCGGGAGTGGTGTCGGCCGCATAGGATGCCTTGGGGGCGAAAAAGGAGATCGGGCTGTAGCCCCAGAAATTGGTGAGCGGTTTGCCGGTGACCGGGTTTATCCTGGTGTTCTCCAGTTCGTTGAAGTCAGTGACCGGCATCAGTTCCACCGCAGTCACCCCCAGTTCTTTAAGGTAGGGGATTTTTTCGATTGCGCCGTGAAATGTCCCGGGGCGACGAACTCCGGAGCTTGGGCTGCGGGTAAACCCCCTGACGTGCATTTCATAAATGATCGAATCCTTGAGCGGAATATTGAGGGGGTGGTCCCCCTCCCAGTCGAAGTGCTCTTCGCGGATCAGGCAGCGGCGGGCAAAGCCGTCGGTATTGTTGCCCGGCGCGGCCCACTCTTCTCCTCCGGTCAGCATCCGTGCATATGGGTCGAGAAGCAGGGGCGCGGGGTTGAAGAAATGGCCGCTTCCTTCAGGGTCATGTGGGCCGTCAACCCGGTAGGCGTAAGAAAATTCACCGGAGGCGCCTTCAAGGAGAATATGCCAGATGTCGCCGGTCTTGTTCCGCTCTGGATCAAGGGGGAACTCGGCGCGAATGGGGCCTTTTGCGGAGGAATCCGCCCCGGCAAGGAGAACAAGGGTCACTTCGCTGGCATGGCGGGAAAACAGGGCGAAATTAATCCCTGCCGGAGTAATGGTGGCGCCCAGGGGGAGCGGGCTTCCCTTGCTGTACGGATACTCTCTTGCCATATACTTGCTCGCGTGCTCTTGTTGGTGGCCGAAACTCCCGCATCACCGCCTGAATCCGTGGCCAGGTTTGAGGGGAGAGCGGCGAACTGCGGTTATCCTTTATATTAGTCTTGCGTCAAGGTTGAAACCACCGTCTTCAGACGGTCAGCTTTAAGTCAGTGGGCTGACTGCAGCCGCTCAAGAAGGCCGGCGGATGGATAGCCGTCCACCGGCAGACGGCTGGTCCGCTGAAACTCCCGTATCGCCTCTTTGGTCATGCTGCCGGCGATGCCGTCAGCCGGTCCGGGTTGCAATCCCCTGGCCGCGAGGAGCTGCTGGATCTGGATGACATCGTTGCGGTGCAGGGGGCGGTCATTTTCCGGGCGCGGGGCGACAAGGGGCTCTCCTCCGGTCAGTCGGTCCGCCAGGTGGCCGACAGCGATGGCATAGAGGTGCGAACGGTTCCAGTTCAGGATCATCCGGTAGTTCTTAAAGACCAGGAACGCCGGGCCGTCAAACCCCGCGGGCAGCAGAAGCGAGGCCTTTTCCCGCGAAAGGGGCAGGGGGTATCCGTCGGTTTCACGGACGCCGAGGGCCCGCCACTGGGAAAGGGTGTTGCTGATCTTCATGTCGATCAGGTTCAGATCAAACCCCTCGGGCAACCGGACCTCGCGTCCCCAGCTTTTCCCCGCCTCCCAGCCGGAGCTTGAGAGAAAGTTGGCAGCGGAAGAAAAGGCATCGGGCAGGCTGCCCCATATATCGCGGCGGCCGTCGTTGTCACCGTCTACGGCAAAACGGACAAAGGTAGAGGGCATGAACTGGACCTGTCCCATGGCCCCGGCCCAGGAGCCCATCATGTCAGTGGCGCTGATATGGCCCTGGTCAAGGATGGTCAGGGCGTGGAGGAGTTCCTGGCGGAAGAATGCGCTCCGTCGGGGGTCGTGGGCCAGGGTAGCCAGGGCGCTGATCACCGGGTAGCCGCCGAGATTGGAGCCGAAATTGGTTTCCAGGCCCCAGAAGGCGACCAGGAAGCGGGGCTGGATCCCGTATTTCTTCTCAGTCTCCGCAAGCAGATGTTCATGGACGACAAGGAGGTCCCTGCCTTGCTGGATCCGCTTTTCGGTGATGGTGAGATCAAGATATCCCCACAGGGTTCTGCTGAATTCCGGCTGTTTCCGGTCAAGTTCCAGCACCCGGGGAATCGGGGCAATCCCGGTTAAGGCCTGGTCAAGGGTCTTCTCGGAGATCCCCTTTTCTCCAGCTTCCCTGCGAAGATCACGCAACCAGGACTCAAAATCCGTGGCCGCGGCGGGATCGGGCAGCAGCAGAAGAAGCAAAAAAAAGACGCCAAGGAATCGCGGCTGGGATTTCCGGGTCTGGGTGGATCTGTCTGTGGGTGGCATAGAAAAAAACTCCTGGTTGTGGGTGCTGTTCTATCTTACCTCGAGGCGCTGATTTCTCAACGCTTTTTCGCAACCAGGGGAGCATTGCGGATACCCGGCCACTGGCTGACACGACCGGCCCGGGGAAAAAATATTGCATTTGAAACGGATTTGCCCTACTATAGGAATAAATGAGAATGGTTATCATTATTTTAATGTCACTATAAAATGTCACTATAAACAGATGAGGAGGGTGCATGGATTTTTTCAGAAAAATCGGGATCAACAGGAGTGATGCGCTTGTTGACTGGGAACTGACCCCGGCTGATACCTTTGGCATGTTCGAGAGCTGGGGCGGTAAAGAGCGAATCCGTAACAAGGACGAGCGTTTTTATTATTTCTACGTGGACAACTGGACCCAGCCCGCCAGGGTCTGCCTCATGGAGCGGGGGATCAAGTACGCCCGGGTTCTTGCCAGGATCCTGGTCCCGCAGGAACTTGTCGATCAATGTGTCCGCGCGCAGGGGCGTTCCGGCTATGACCAGAGCTATGCCATTGACAAGACCCTGCGCCAGTGGCTCTTGAAAAATGTTGTCGAGCCGGGCAGCCTGCAGTGGGTGGAGCTGGTTGCAGAGGATGAAGATGAGTCAAAACCGCCCCAGACCGGACTCCCGGTACTGGAAGATCTTGACCGGACCATGGGCCGGGTTGTCCTCCGCAGAGACCCGGCAAAGCTCATGGAGACCGATATCAGTTCTCTGGTGCGCTCCGGGAATTTTTTTGATTCCCATCACAATCCCGGAGGCGTTTCCGCAACTCAACTGGTGGATAACGGTGACGGGCTGACGGTGAGTGAAATGGCCACCGGGCTCATGTGGCAGCGGGACGGCAGTGATATCACCTCCATCCGCACCGGAAGGAATCTGGTCGCCGACCTCAACCGGTCATCCTTTGCCGGGTACACCGACTGGCGCCTGCCGACCATTGATGAGGCCCTTTCCCTGCTCACCCCGCAAAAGAATCGTCACGGGCTTCATCTTCATCCATGTTTCTCGCCGGCCCAGCCCTTTATCTTTACCGCGGACGAGCGTAACCCGGGCGGCAACTGGTTTGTTGACCTGAATAACGCCACGGTGTACTGGGCATCGGGCTTTAATCCGGGTGGCTATGTCCGGGTCTGCCGCTCAATCTGCTGACAGCCCCGCCGGCAACAGTGCGGAGATGATTCAACAGGACTTGATCAAGAGGTCGAGTCCTGTTTTTTTTATCGCCGCGAGTGGAGTTGCCAGAGTGGGGCGATCTTGCGGATACGTCCTGGAGAAAGCGCGTGCCAGAGGATTTCAGGTTGATGGGGCGCCGGGGAAAGGTGCCTGATTCCGGTTTCGGCGAGAATTCCGCTCACCGGTACGTCCCAGGGGTCCCGGGGCAGGGGCGTGTTCGAAATGTGGTCATGGGGCAGTACCGCCAGTGTTGAGTAGCTGGGAGCAAGGCTCTGTGTCTCTGCAAGAAGGGCGCAGGCAAGATCAAAAAAACCCTGACCGTGGCCGATGCGGGTTCCGGCCTGGTCAACTGCCAGGGCGTCGCTGATAAGGATGGAAATGTTCTGCCCGGCGAGTTGTTCAAAAGAGAGCCGGTCTGCACATTGTGACAGGCCCTTGGGGGTGACTGCGACCCTGATTCTGGCAAAGGGAATGGTGGATCGGTGGAGTCGGAAAAAGCCATCCTTCAGTCCGGCGGAAGGCATGATCAGGTTTTTGCCGTCAGCAAGGGCATTGATCCGAATCTGGCCGAGAATCTGCGCCGGCCCGACAAATAGTGTGTC
>JBFHXP010000122.1:0-7923 GCA_041598875.1 Desulfobulbales bacterium | reverse complement strand
CCTTGACGATTCCCAGATTGAATCCTGAAGCTCCGCTCGCCTCCAGGATGTTACGAGTTTTCTGATCTTTAACCATTGAGAAAGCCGACCCGTTATCCACGCTCTGGGACCATCGTTCCTGCTCGGAGTTGCGCAACTGCTCGCTGAAAGAACGGGCCTCACTGCTGGTGCGGCTGTCCTGTTGCAGACGACTCTGCATGTTGGAGTAGTTTTCGCTGGAAGCCAGGGAACGGGCCGCCTTTTCCAGACTGCGTTCCTCCTGCTTCTGGGCGAAGTTGACGGACATGTTCTTCACATCGGCGCTGGTAACGGTCTCGTTTTCCCTGCTGCCAGTGGTGATCATGGTGCCAGCGCCACCGCTGTAGGTCGAAACTGCAGAGCCGTCAGGTCCTGCCTGTTCCTGTCTGACAAATCCCTGGCCGGACATTGCCCTGGTGCTTTTAAAAATCAGATCGCCTGCCGGATCGGTACTCAGCTGGGCCGGGCCCTGGCTGCCGCCTATGGATCGATTGGCGGTGAACAGGGATCTTGCCGCCGCAACATCTCCCATCTCTCTTGGGATGATTCCGGTTTCCCGAGCCGCGTCCAGGGTCTGCAGGTCCGCCGCGGTGGATTGCATGCCCTTGTGGGCCTGCCACTGCCTGCTTGTTGCCTGGCTGCTGAACCCGTACTGATTGGCCATTTCCAGGGGCACTGTGGCGCTGACCTGCTGATCGAGGGCCGCAGCCTTGCCTTCCGGAGTGAGCAGGGCGCCGGCTTTTGCCCCGCCTCCCTGAATAGCGGATTGCAGGCTGCCGGCCATCATGGCCATGGCATGGCCGCCAAAGCGGATCAACATCATGGACAGAAAACTTGCCAGCATGATGCCCGAGGACCTGACGATCCCGAACATGGCCAGGGCCTTGGTCGATATCTCCGGAAAGGCGGTGCAGGCGTATAATCCCAGGCCGCTCTGACGGATATCCTCAAAGGCCTCCACTGCGTAATCAAGGGCCGCGCCGTGCAGTACCGCGTCCGAGATTCCCCAGGTGGTCAGAAACACGAAAAACCCGGCCATAACCGAGATTGCCTTGCCCAGCAAGGGGGTGGGCAGAAACAGGGCCAGAAATGGAACAAGACCGATGGCCACAGCAGTCATAATTGCCCGCATGATCGGCAGCCACTCGTTAATGGCTGCCGCCATGCCCAGACCGGATGATACCACCTGACGGTTGGCCTGCATCAATATGGCCGACTGGGGATCTGCCTGATCAAGCACCTGGAAGATGAGCCGGGACAGGCTCGCCTGTCTAATGAAACTCTCCGGAGTTGTTCCGATGCCCATGAGATTGGTAATGGTTTCCGTGATCAGGGATCTGCAGGTGGCCAGTTCCGTTGCATCGGCCGGATCAAACAGAGCGCCCCCACAGGCGCTTTTTACCGGGTCGTTGAAAAAGGCGGGGCTGTTGTAAATGGGCTTGAGCATGGCCCAGGCAGCCTGGCAGGTCATGGTTGATCCCTGCGGCGCGGCTGTATCGTAATAGACCGTGAATACGGCCGGGTTATCGGCCTTTGCCAGTTCCGGGATAAAATCATTGGTGCCATAGAGCAGGGTGTCGGCGGTCAGGGTGGTGCCGGGCCGTACCATTTCAAACAAAACACAGTCCTTGAAGTAACGGGCCATGCTCTCCCGGGCATGGGCATCCTTGGGACCGGCAGTAATCGCCTCCCTGAGAACGGCAAAACCGATGCCGCCGGCCGCATCCTGGTACCTGGCACCAGGGACTGCGGCGGTGTCGATGATCTCCACCAGACCCCGCTCGATCTTGTTCAGGATACCGGCCGTGGCCACCACGCCGTCGGAAATCCCGCCAATGGTCTCGAACCGGTTCAGCACCGGGTCGTAGACGATGAGAGAGCCCTTGGGCACGAACAGGGCGAGATAGATAACCACGCCTGCCAGGACCGGCCAGGTCCAGACCAGGGGCATGATCCGGATACCGGTGGCCATCTTGGCGATAAAGGCCATGGAACCGGCCACAATTCCCAGGGCCGTCACAGTGAAGAAGAGACCAAGATAGCCGCCATCGGAGAAGATCAGAGCGATTTTACGGAAGGCCTGACTCACCGGACCAAAACCATTATAGGTGTAAAACTCCATATCCAGGGCCAGGGCGGTATCCGCAAAAAGCGGCAAAGAGACCGCGATCAGAACTGTAACCACTTCCGGACGGGCAGGGCGCGCGTTCATTGCAGGGTCCGTTCCGCCACACCAGCACCAAAGCGTCTGGCCACCAGGCTGTAGAGTTGCGCGTCCACCGCGCGCATATGGTCGAGCAGCCGGAAGATGGTAGCCAGTTCCTCGGCCGAGGCGCCATAACTCTCCCGGGCCGCGAGCTGCAACCGGTAGATCTTGTCATTCATGCCCGCCACCTGCTGGCCCAGGTTATCGGCAAAGATGGCGGCCTTGCAGGTTTCTGAATCCTGGCCCGCAGCGGCGCTGGTTTTCTTGCCGAGCAACTCCTGTGCCTTTTCCATGACCACGAATGCCCGGTTATACAAATCGACCAGCATCTGCAGGACATAAGCCCTGGCGGTAAGTTCGGACAAGGTGGCAATGGTGGCTGCCTCCTGTTCAGTACCGATTGCGGTTTTCAGCACCAGGCCGAGAGAGAGCGGGCTTTCCCGGATAAAGGCGGTATCTGCGGCGGTGAGCGCTGTTCTGGATTTCATCCTGTCGGCCACACCCGTCATCCGGGTCTGCACGTAATGTACCAGGTCACGATTGGCATCAATGATCCGGGCACAGACACCAGCCGCGTCTTTGGCCATGACATTACCCTCTATAAAGGACTTCACATCATCCGGGGTGTTCTGGGGGCAGGGAGAGACGAACGAGACCTTAAAGCCGTTATCAGGACCTTCGACGCGCACATCACCAACCAGTCCCCGGATAAGGCTTACGTAATCAGTAGACAGACCAAGCCTGCCTACTCCGAGGTTTTCCAGGAGAGAGCCACCGGAATCCGCCAGATTAGACAGAAAAATTTCCTTGATCTCGGGGTTACAGCCACTCATGGCCCGCAGCATGTCCGGTTTGCTGGCCAGATTGAGGTTGGCCCGGTCTTCCTCGGTAACGGTCTGGTAGAGGTCTGCCACTCCCTGACTCAGCTTGTTTTCCTTGAGCGCGGTGGAAAGCCGCCTGCCAATGGTGTCCATGGAGGCAAATCCCTGGCCATCGCCCTTTTCCAGAACCGCCTTGATATCGCGGGCCGCGGCGCATTCGTCGAGTTGCAGGCTGTTCAGCTTATCGGCAATGGCCTCAAAGGACTTGATCGAGGTGGCGCACGGTTCGCACAAGGTCTTAAGCGCCAGGTCAAAGGCCACGGCGCCGCCGCTCATCAGTATCCGCTGGAGTTTCTGCACCAGGTACTCGAAATTGAGAAAACTGAAACCGCCCATAAAGACATCAATGCCGCCGCAGCCCGCCTTGATCCGGGGCGGTTCCACCGTGACCGGGTAGGTGGCGTTGTTCTGCCAGCGGGCACTGAATCCGCCGCCGGAATAATAGCCGCGTTTCTGGCCCGCGAAATAGTCGGGCGGATTTGAGGTCTTTTGGGTAAGCCAATCATCCACCCAGCCGGCCTGGACAGGAACGGGAGACAGGACCAGAAGCAAGGCCAGAATCATGGCCGGGATTTTTTGTATTACAGTGTTTTTCATGAGATGTTCGTCATGCCGGACACGATCCGGCATCCAGTAAATGTCCTCTTTTCTCTGGATTATCAGCTTAAACAACAGCTGATGATTGACACCGTAGTCAAGCCCGGAATGACAACAGAGTTAATTGATCGAATTATCAAGATATTATGAGTGTTAAGCCAATCCGGAAAGTTGAATGGTCTTATGCCACGCCATTACTGTTTGAGGAGAGAGCCTGGATCAAGCCCCCCACCTTTCTGAAATTCATAGACCGAGTATTCCGTTGGCGTTATGTCACCACCCAGCAACCGCACGGCCCGATAGAGTTTCTGCTCCAGCTCGTTTAGTGAAATAACCCCAACCCCTACTGGCAGGAAGTCCTGATGGTGACGGTTAATCAGAAGCAGGCTCGGGGTGGTGGTGATACCAAAACGGGCGGCTGTTGCTGGTTGCTCGTCCACATCAATGGCTTTCATCTGCCAGCCGTAACGGTCAATAAAAAATCCTAAAATCTGCCGTTGTTCCACACAATAAGGGCAGGATTGGCGGGTAAAATAGAGCAGGGCGTGATCCTCCCCGGCTGCCAGGATGGTGCGGTTTACCTCCTCATTCTGCATCCTGATCCGGGCCACCACCCCGGGCGCGGTCACCGGATAGTCACGGCCCAGATCCAGGGCCGGATTCTTCTGGATGACATAGGACGCCACATTGGCATAGGCCGCAGCCTTGCGGCGGGCGATATCCTGCATGGTCAGGTAGTCCAGGACGTTCTCCTCACTGGGAGTCTGTACCGCCTTTTTCTGGAAGGCCATCAGTAAGGCCTGGAAATCATCCGGGTGCATATTCCACAACTCCTCACTGGTGTGATCGTCCATGGTCGGGGTTGTGAGTGATTGAGGGGGCGGCTGACCCGCCTCTTCTGTTTCTGGCAGCGGCTCCTCATACCAGAACCAGCCCTGCTTGGCATCGAGATAGAATTGCTGCTCTTCCCCTGCCAGCGGCGGCTTCGGTGACGGCGGTGACAGCGGCAGCGGCGGCGGTTCTTCCGCTATTGCAAAGTTCGGTGAAAAGGCACAGCACGCCAACAGAGCCAGCACAGTCATCATCAGTTCGACCCTACCAGAGAGGGTGCGCTGTTTTGAGCACGCTTTCCGCATCAATGAATCCAAAGTATCTGCTGTCATAACTTCGCTCGTGTTCACCGATCATGAACAGGTTGTCGGCCGGGATCGTGCCGTTGAAGATGAAATGGGGCAGCCGCCTGCCCATGGAGTCTTGCTCCAATGCCCGGCCGAGAAAGCGTTTGTTGCAGAAATATGCGTCATTGCTCACCGTGAGCCGATCTCCCGGACCGCACCCCAGCTTTTTCAGCAGGAGATCACTGATGGCATGATCCGTCTTTTTTCTGAACAGAAGATAGCTGCCCAGTTCGTATGGCGGCCTGGCCCGGGTCAGAAAAAAAACCCGATGGTCAAGCGATGGGCTGCTGGTCACGCTGATCCGGCCCGGCAGCCAGAGGCCGATTGTCAGGACCGTGGCCAGAAACACCACTGCAAACCATGGTCGATCCCTAAAGCCCGACCTGGTATTCCCTGGCACGCGGGAAATCAAAACTTGTCCTCACCAGTTTGGTTAAACATGATTATTTTTTCCGGTGCAGCCGCGTTTTCTAATTCCGGTTAACCGGAATTAGGGCCTGATCTCCCGGCCATTGCGCAGCACCACCTCCTTCATGATCACCGTGTGGTTCCTCGGCACCGCCAGCAGGACCTTTTCCATGGCATCAAGATTCTTCTGAAACTGTTTCTCGTCCAGCTCTCCGCTGAGCATCCTGTCCCGCTGCTGCCGGACAAAGCCCTTCAGGTCCATGACCACGACCTTGTGGGCGAATCTCTGGTCATAGAGTGCCATTGTGGCCGTTGCGGTGATTGCGCTCACTACCAGGGCAATAAGAATGGTGAACAGGTAACCTGGGCCGGCTCCCGCCACCTTGTCCGGAATAGTCTTTGTCATTGCTGTTCACCCCCATGCCGCAGGGAGCTGATCAAAGAGTCCAGGGTTCTGCTTTTCGCCTCCCGGTTGATTTTTTCCAGCAGCCAGTCAAGGCCCGCGTCTCCTGCGATAACGAAATCCCGGTGCGATGCCTGCTCCTCAGGCTCTTCACCGTCACTCTTCAGGCCGGAGGCATAGACCACTGTGGGAACCTGTTCAATCCGATAGCGCTGAAAGAGCTGCGGATCGATCTGGATGGAGGCGTTATAGCTGTCGCATTGTGCTGCGCCATCCCCGCAGGCCGGATCTTTTTTCAGAACATCAACGATGAACTCCATGGTCGGTTTTATTTTTTTCATGCCCCCCACAAAGCCGCGCAGCACCATGACCACGTTGGGATCGCGCGCCCTGTCTATCATTGTCGCATAAGATTTGAGGGTTGAGAGCGGTACGGAGCTTGAAACAAAAAGATAAACCCGCTCGTTGGTGCTGAGCTTTCCTGGTGACTGGCCCTGCTTTTCCTGGGGTGCAAATTCAGCGAGCACATCAGAGAACATGGTATCTGCCACCCTTTGCTGCTCGGCCTGAAGCACAGCCTGAAACTCCGGGGCCTGGAAGTGTTGCATAAGACTCTCTGCCTTTTCCTGTCCGATCTTTGTATCCTCATTTTCTGGAACCGACATCGTCTTGGTTTTTTCTTCGACCTGCTGCAGAACACCGGAAATGGCAGGCAGATCAAAATTTTCTTCTGCTGCCGGAACACTACAGGGGTACCCGAAGAGCAGAAAAACGAAGAAAAAAATGATGATATTTCGGAATGTCATGAAGTTTTTCCCTCTGACGGTGATTTAACCTCTTCTCAGAAAACGTGTAACAGTGCTACAGATGCGCGGAAGAGGCCTGTCCGCTATAGCCTTCCTATGCGGACAGGCCGATGACAAAACAGATGTGGTGCTGTTACACGTTTTCTAAAAGGCACAACAGGCCCGCTTCCTAAACACCATCCACAGAAACTCATCCCCAGCCCCCTTGTTGTTCCGATACGGCGGATTGAGATTTGCGCCGTAAAAGAAGGCGCTCTTGCCGATGGGCCAGGCCTTTTTGCGAACCGCCGGCCGCACGGCATGCAGCTTGTAATTCGGCTTGTGCCAGATAGGCGTCGGCGTACAGGAACAGAGATTGATCCCGGTGTCGCAGATCAACAGCTCCCGGGCCAGTTTGTAAATCATCCGGGCCGCGATAGTGGCATTGGCCTGGATCAGGTTGTCGTCATCCACATGGCCGGTCATGGGATAGGCGGACCCGCCGCTGCCCACGCACCAGAAGAGCGGCGCCAGGGGGCTGCCGGCATTAACCGCCACCGAGTCGGCCATGCACGCCATCTGGGCAAAGGGGTTGGCAAAGAGCAGGGCCTCGGGCTGGATGATAAAGGCCAGTTCGTCGTCCTGCCAGAGCGGGTCGATCTCGGTGATGTAGGCCACGTCAAAGCCACTGTTCTCCACGCAGATGAAATCGGTGAGCAGCTCCAGCATGGTCCAGACCGGGAAGATCAGATAATGGGCTTGGGCAAATGAGGACTGCTCCGGCTGGTCGTTGCTCATGGACTGATTCTTGCCGGAAAGAAACCCCCGGGTTGAGGCGAGGTTGAGCCCGGCGCCCAGAAAGGGGAAATAGTAGGGGGTGGCCACGGTTTCGATCATCCGGGCAGGTTCCCAGAAACTGATCGGGATTCCGGGCCTGAGAAATAGAGGCGGCGGGGCCGGGCAGACACAGAGCGGCTTGTTTGCCGGGTCCGGGGTATCGTAGTTGCCGGATGAACTCCTGATGGTGAGCCCAGCGATCTTGATGGGAAAAATCTCCTGCCAGGCCACATCTGTAACAGGGTTGATGAAATCCCCGCTCTTGATTGCTCCATTCGCGTCCGGTGAATGGACAATCGCCAGGCAGAGGATGATTACTGTAAGAAGTCTAGTCATGTTCGACCTTCATCTCCCTAACTTCCAGCATATTTCCCTTCTGCCGGATCACGGATGGCACCGCTGCCAGTCGCAACCGTTGGGCAACGGTGTCCATGAGATAAAAAACCGGCCGCTCCAACTCCTTGGAGAGGGTGTAATACTCTCCTCCGGAAAGCAGCAGGCGGGTGCGAAAATCATCGGCATGGGGGGAATTCCTGAACCAGTCCACCTGCTGCCGGTCCGTGCCGTCAAGTACCACCAGGACAGTGTTGAGATTCACATAATCCAGAGG
>JBFHXP010000121.1:0-8025 GCA_041598875.1 Desulfobulbales bacterium | reverse complement strand
CTGGTAAAAAAATCCTGCTCCCGAGCAGCACTGTTCTTTTTACATGCTTCGGGATTCATTCACTTTTTCTCTTCATCTTCAAGGCGTAATTTGCTGCCTCCCATCCGGCCACGCATCCCTCGCCCACCGCCTTGGCCATCTGATATGGCTGGCCGGCGATGTCGCCGGCCGCGTAAATGCCGGTGATGCTGGTGTGCTGTTTTTTGTCGGTTTCAATATGGGTAAATGTTTCCATGTCAAGCTGCACCCCGAGGGTGGTGGCAAGCTCGATTGCCCCTTTGGCGCCGAGTTCAACAAATACCCCCTCGACCTTGAGGGATTCTCCGTTGTCAAGAAGCAGAGCAGCAACAGCATGTTCACCGGCAATTTCCTTCACCCAGACCCCCTCCTTGACGATCACCCTGCTCTCCTTGAGCTTGTCCCTGAGTTCGCTGGATACGGAAAGTCCGCTGGTAACAAGAAAGACATCGGATGCATATCCGGTCATGGTCAGGGCGCCGTCCACCGCGGCGCTCTCGTTACCGACAATGGCCACTGGAGCGTTCCGATAGAAATTGGCGTCGCAGTCAACGCAGTAACTGACTCCCCGCCCGGAAAGTTCTTTTTCCCCAGGCACCTTCAGCTTTTTCCTCGAGGTGCCGGTGGCAAAGACCAGGGTCCGGGAAATGATCTCATTGCCTGACTCCACCCTGGTCTTAAACATACCGTCATGTTCCTCGATATGAAGGACGTCCTCGTGGCGGACCTCGGCCCCGAAGCGGAGAATCTGCTCAAGCCCGGTCTCAAGAAGTTCACGCCCCTCCCTGACATCTCCTACGCAGAGATAATTCTCCACATGGGCGTTGTAGAGACTGCTTCTTTCCAGGCGTCCAAGAACTAGTACCGTGGCCTTTTTTCGTACCGCATGCAGTGCTGCCTGGAGACCCGCAGGTCCGGCGCCGATAATCACAACATCGAATATCATTGGTATAAACTCCTTTTTTCGATTGGTATTTGTTTCATTGTCGACATAATCGGCAAGATAGACTATGATACATCTTTTTGAATTTTACAGTGTTTTTCAGCAAGGGAAATCCTCATGGTCCCGGGGGATTTAAATCTGGGTTGGATGCTGCGGAAACAGTGGATAGTGAAGGGATCCTTGCTGACAGCCAACTTCGTCATGCCGCCCCTTTTTTCATCTGAACCGGCTTAACAACATTAATAAGTATACCACTTTCATACAATGATAAAAGTTGATACTGATCCCGTCGAAAAAAGCAGGCCGTCCCATGGAATGTCCTGAGCGTAAACAGCGCATCGTCATAACCGGGGTTGGCCTGGCATCGCCCAATGCCAGCAATCTGAAAGAATTCCGTGAAAAACTTCTTGCCGGGCGGAGTGAGATCCATGAGATCGATATCCGCTATATGGGAAAAGTTCCAGCAGGTATCTGCTCTTTTGACGAGACCAGATACCGAAAAAAGAAAGAGAATAAAAGAGGGACAAGGGCCGGTTGTCTCGGGGTTTACTGTGCCCATGAGGCGCTGATTGATTCGGGCATTGATTCCTCCGAATACCCCAAAGACAGGACCGGGGTATATATAGGGCTTACCGAGCACGGCACCGTGGAAACGGAAAACGAAATCTTTAATCTCGGCCAGTATGATTTTAATACCGATTACTGGACCCATCACCACAATCCCCGGACCGTGTTGAACAACCCTGCCGGTGAAATCACCATGAGTCTGGGCATCACCGGGCCTCATTATTCTGTGGGGGCTGCATGTGCCGCCGGCAATGCTGCCCTGATTCAGGGCGCACAGATGCTCCGCCTTGGCGAGGTCGATGTTGCCCTGGCCGGAGGCATTTCCGAATGCACCGGATCCTTTGGGATATTTGCCAGCTTCAAGGCCCAGGGGGCTCTTGCCGTACATGAAGATCCCACCAGGGCATGCCGGCCCTTTGACATGGATCGTAACGGTATCGTCGTTTCCGAGGGGGCCTGCGTCTATATCCTTGAAACCCTGGACCGCGCGTTGGCCCGGGGCGCTAAAATATATGGTGAGATCGTCGGCTATGCCATGAACTCCGATGCCCGTGATTTTGTGCTGCCCTACGGCCCCCGTCAGGCTGAATGTATGCGATTGGCCATGCGCCGGGCTGGTCTTGGCCCGGAAGGTATCGACATTGTTAATACCCATGCCACGGGAACCAGGCAGGGTGATATCGAGGAGTGTTCGGCGATTCGAGAGGTTTTCGGGGCAAATACGACCACCTGCATCAATAACACCAAGAGCATTATCGGCCATGCGATGGGTGCTGCCGGGGTGCTCGAACTTGCGGGCAACCTGCCGTCATTTGAAGATAACCATGTTCATCCGACCATCAATGTCGACACGTTGGATCCGGAGTGCGCCCTTGACAACCTGGTGATCAATGAACCAAGGGAGCTTGCCTCGGTTGGGACTATCCTCAACAATTCTTTCGGCATGGTAGGAATCAACTCGGTGGTGATTGTTAAAAAATATCAGAACTCATAGTGAGAAAGTGTGAACCGCTCAGAAATTTAATTCTTTTTTGCACAAGAGGTTGACACGCATGGCCATGTTTGACTAACCTCTCATGTCTGCAAAAAAGAGACTACCCGCGGAAGAGAATTCGCGACGCATTACTTAAGGAGCATGGCTAGATGACTGCTGAAGAAATAAAAGATGTACTTATTGAAATTATAGAAGATATTGATGAGGATGCAGACATGGCCTCATTGAAGCCCGACGTGGCCTTGCGCGATCAGCTTGATCTTGATTCGATGGATTTTCTCGATATCGTCATGGAGCTGCGTAAACGCTATAAAATCCAGATACCCGAGGCCGACTACCCACATCTGGCCACCCTGGACAGCTGCGTCGCCTACCTTACCCCCATGCTTGCGGGTGTTTGAAAGGAGCAGTGAGCGACTTCCCCCTGATCATCATCGGCGGCGGCCTTTCGGGCTTAGCCGCCGGAATCCGTTATGCCCGTTTTGGAAATGATGTCCTTATCCTTGAAAAGCACTCAAAGCCGGGTGGTCTCAACTCCTATTACACCCGCCGGGGGATGCTCCTTGAGACAGGGCTTCATGCGGTAACCAACTACGCCCCCCCCGAAGAACGGCATGCCCCGCTCAACCGGCTGCTCCGCCAGTTGAAAATTTCCCGGCGTTCATTTATCACCCATGAGCAATTCGGTTCCCGGGTTCTTTTCCCGGACAACGTGAGTCTCTCCTTTTCTAACGATTTTCAGGAATTGGTTGATGAGGTGGCCCGTCTTTTTCCAGCCACCACTGATCGTTTTCTGGCCCTGGTCGCTGATATGGATGCCGCCAATCCATTTCTTCCGGAGCCACGGGTCTCTGCCCGAAAGAGGCTGCGCGAGGCCCTGGACAATGAACTGCTGACCGAACTCCTTCTCTGCCCGCTGATGTATTACGGCAGCAGTGAGGAAAACGACATGGATTACAGCCAGTTCATCATCATGTTCCGTTCGCTGTTTCAGGAGGGAATGTTCCGGCCCAGTGGAACGATAAAGGATCTGCTCGATCTGCTTCTTGCTCACTATGGCTCTTTTGGAGGACGGATACGTTTCAAATCCGGGGTTTCTCGGATTCTTTTTTCAGCAGATCACCACCCCCGGGCAACCGGAGTTGAACTGGAATCAGGGGAAATCATTACCTGTGACGCCCTGCTGACCACCATTGGTTTTCGTGAAACCATGGGCCTTGTTCCCGATCAACTTCTCCCCGGAAAAAATGAAACAGCCCCCGCAGGCCGCCTCAGCTTCACCGAGTCGATCTATCTTCTGCCGCAGGCAAGCAGGGACAAACTTGCCTGCGACAAGACCATAACCTTTTATAATACCGCTCCCCGCTTCAATTACGCCTGCCCCGGGGAGGCTGTTGATCTCACCAGCGGCGTGATCTGTTTTCCTGAAAATTTTCACGGCCTGGAGTCAAAGGAGTATATCCAGCTCAGAGTTACCCATCTAGCCAACTACGGGATCTGGCAGGAGGCGGCAAAAGGTGGGCCGGCCGGAACCTACGCGGCATTAAAGGAAGAATGGGGAAAAAGATCAAAAGAGGCGGTGGGGAAAATTATTGGGAATTATCGGGAAAATATTGTATATGAAGACTCCTTCACCCCGGTAACCGTAAAAAAATATACAGGCAAGGTCAACGGAGCCATTTACGGAAGCCCCCTCAAGCACAAGGACGGCCGGACACCCTTTGCCAACATGTTCATTGCCGGCACCGATCAGGGTTACCTGGGGATAATCGGCGCCATGCTCAGTGGGGTCACCATGGTTAACCAGCACCTGCTCACGTAAGAGACCAAGGTTTTCAAGGATCTGCACATGCGTTACACTTCCATAACCGAGGCAGCGGAGCGATATGACGTTGTTGTCATCGGCTCCGGCCTTGGTGGGCTCACATCCGCGAACCGGCTGGCCAAAAGCGGCCACAGGGTTCTTCTCATCGAACACCACCACCAGCTCGGCGGGCTGGCCACCTGGTTCAAGCGCAAGGGACACATCTTTGATATTTCCCTGCACGGATTTCCCTATGGCATGGTCAAAACATGCCGCAAATACTGGAACCGGGAAATCATGGACTCGATTGTCCAGCTGAAAAACATCGTTTTCGACAACCCCCAGTTTTCCATCAAAACCAGTTTTGATCGCACCGACTTTACCGCCATCCTGCGGAATATTTTCGGCATCCCGGCCGGTGTGATAGAAGATTTTTTCACCACCGTGGGGGCAATGAACTTTTATGATGACCGGACCATGACCACCCGGGAGCTTTTTGAACAGTTCTTTCCCGGTCGTTCCGATGTCCACCGACTTCTCATGGAACCGATTACCTATGCCAATGGTTCCACCCTGGACGATCCGGCCATCACCTACGGCATCGTCTTTTCCAATTTCATGAACAAGGGCGTCTTCACCTTTCAGGGCGGAACCGACCGCCTGATCGAGATGATGGCCCGGGAACTTGATGCCAACGGGGTTACCATCTGCACCCGGAGCAAGGCGGTCCGGGTGGTCATTGAAAAAGGTCGGGTCCGGGGTGTCATGGTGGAATCTCCGGGCAAGGAACGATTCATTGAGGCCCGCTGCGTCATCTCCAACAGCGGCATTCTCAACACCATTCATGATCTTGCCGGGGTTGATGCGTTTCCCGAGGAGTATCTCTCCCAGGTCAAGACTGTCCGGGTCAATAATTCCAGCTGTCAGGTCTATATCGGGATCAGGAAGGGTGAGAAAATCGACGACGTGGGAGACCTGCTCTTCACCTCCAGGGCGGAACAGTTTGACGCATCGGAACTGCTCGATATGCACACCCGGAGCAAGACCTTTTCCCTCTATTATCCCAGGACCAGGCCGGGCCATGACCGGTATACCATTGTCGCCTCCATGAACGGCCGCTACGATGACTGGGCGGGTCTGTCGGATGAAGAGTATGCCCGGGAAAAAGACGCCCTGATCAAGCGGACCATGGTGGATCTGGAGCGTTATCTGCCGGGGGTGGGCGACAAATGCGACTGGCTGGAAGCCGCGACTCCACGTACCTTCAAGCGCTATACCCTCCACACCATGGGCACTTCATTCGGTACAAAATTCGAGGGTCTCGATATCTCGCGATCCATTTTCAAGGTAGTTCCCGGTCTCTTTCATGTCGGTTCGGTCGGCATCATCATGTCCGGCTGGCTCGGGGCCATCAACTACGGAGTCATCGTGGCCAACGATGCCGACGCCTATATCCGGAGCTGAAAGAAAATGACGGATTTTACTAACCGGAAGGTCATTGTGACCGGGGCCACCCGGGGTATCGGCAGGGAAATTGCAAAAAAATTTCTTGGTGCCGGGGCCACGGTGCTCGGGGTATATGCCGCCAACAGTGAGGCTGCGGCAAGCCTTGCCGCGGAATGTGGCGCCGCTGCCTCCCGCTTGTCCATGCACAGGCTTGATGTGAGCTGCGAGGCTGAGGTTGTCGAGTTTTTCCGCCAGGTGGAAGAGCAGCATGACACCATCGATGTCCTGGTAAATAATGCGGGAATCCGCCGTGATGCAATGCTTGCGATGATGGCGTCCCAGGACTGGAATCGTGTCATTGACGTCAACCTCACCGGATGTTTTCTCATGGCCAGGCAGGCGGTCCTCCTGATGATGAAACAGAAATATGGCCGGATCATCAATATTACCTCGCCCATGGCCCATCTCGGCTTTGCCGGGCAGAGTAATTATGCCGCATCCAAGGCCGGACAGATCGCCATGACCAAAACACTTGCCAAGGAGTGTGCCAAGCGAAAAATTACCGTTAACTGCGTCTCCCCTGGATTTATTGATACCGAGCTCCTTGAAGGTTTAAGCGAGGAACAGATAAAGGAGTATAAAAAAATGGTTCCGATGCGTCGCTTCGGGACACCGGGTGAAATCGCGGCAGCGGTTCTTTTTCTGGCCGGTCCTGATGCAGCCTATGTCAGTGGCGCTGTTCTGGAGGTTACCGGTGGACTGTAAAGAGGAAATCCTGAGTCGTATTCCCCACCGCCCGCCCTTTCTCTGGTTGGATCGTATCGTCCTTCTTACCGCGGAGCATATTGTGGCGGAAAAAGAGATCTCCGCGGATCTTGATTTTTTTGCCGGTCATTATCCCGGTTACCCGATTGTGCCCGGGGTTCTTCTCTGCGAGGCGGTCTTTCAGGCCGGGGCGGTTCTCATCTCTCGAAATATCGAATCCCTTGCCGTTGCGGCCCAGGGCGTGCCGGTGCTTACCAGGATAACCGGCGCCAGATTCAAACGCCCGGTCCGTCCTGGTGAAACCATTATCGTTGTTGCTGATATTAAAGAAAAAATCGGCCAAGCCTGGTTTCTCAAGGGGAGAGTAAAGATTGGCGATGAGGTGGCTGTTTCCGTGGAGTTTGCCTGCGCCATGGCACCCCTGTCCGGCTGATAACGTTTATTTGGAGTAAGGCCGGCCAGGTCTGGCAGTAAATCCCTTTCTATTCTTTCCTGTAACGGCCCTGATTATTCGGAGGATTTTCCGGCAGAGACTCCGTGTCCTGTTGACATGCACCGGAAAACCATTTAAAAGTAAACCCTGTTTGTCCAGGGGCGTTTCGTACCTGAAGCGCTTGCTCACAACCCTCGAAATAAGGTGGAAAATTCTGTGCAGAACTTTAGTTTTTTTGAAATGATGTTTAATGCCGGCCCCATGGTGAAATTCGTCATGCTTCTCCTGCTCGGCTACTCCATAATGTCCTGGACGATCATTATAATGAAGCAGAGACTGTTTCGCCGGGCGCGGAGAGAATCCGAAGATTTTCTTGATGAGTTCTGGAACAGCAAGAATCTTGCCGAGGCCCATGTCTCGGCCCAGGAGTGCTCGGCAAGCCCCGAGGCCGGGCTGTTTGTCCATGGGTACACGGAACTCCAGAAACTCGGCAAAAGCAGAAGCTCCATTCGCACGGGGGATGAAACCCTTGAGATGCAGCTGGCCACCATGGATAACCTGAAGCGGGCCCTGCGCAAGGCGGAAGGAGCTGAGATGCACCGGCTGGGCAGATCTCTTTCCTTTCTTGCCACCACAGGCAGCGCCACTCCCTTTATTGGTCTCTTTGGGACGGTATGGGGGATCATGACCTCGTTTCAGGATATCGGCATGCGCGGCTCGGCCTCTCTTGCTGTTGTTGCTCCCGGTATTTCCGAGGCCCTTATCGCAACTGCAGCAGGCCTTGGCGTTGCCATCCCGGCGGTTATCTTCTACAACTACTACTCAAACCGGCTGGAAGAGATCAATAACGACATGCAGAGTTTTGCCACAGATTTTCTCAACCTGGTGGAGCGGGATCTTCTTGCCCGTGTTAAAACCAGAGAAAAAAGCGTCTCCGGAACCAATCCTGAGTAAAGGAGCTATAGACTTATGGGTATGGGATCATCGAGCCGAAAGGGCTCAAGGGGACTGGTCTCGGAGATTAATGTTACTCCGTTTGTCGACGTCATGCTGGT
>JBFHXP010000120.1:0-8142 GCA_041598875.1 Desulfobulbales bacterium | reverse complement strand
GTAAAGGAATGCCAGCCAAGATCCGGCAACAGATACGGTTTATACTCCTCATAGAGTTCGGTGCCGGGCAACGGGGTGAGCAGTACGGGATGGACCCCGACACCCAGGCGCTGGGACAGCTCAACCACCCGGTCAAAATCGCGAAGAGAATCCTCCCGTGCTCCCATAACCACGAACAGGACCACGTCAATGCCGTGATCCTTTATCCTCCTGATCGCATCCTCCCGGTTCTTTCCCTGTTTGGCACGGGCGTTATACCTTTTCAGGCAGTCAGGCGAAGAGGTTTCCCAGCCGGCCCACAGGGAAAAAAGGCCGGACGCCCGGGCGGCCTTGAGCATCTTTTCCCCATGGGGTCCCTGCGGGGCCTTGAGGTCACCGAAACCGTACCAGTATTTCCTGCTGCCCCGCGCCAGTTCCTGAAAGAGCTGGATGGACCGCAGGGGATCACCACCCCAGATATTGTCGTCTCCATTAAAATATATCCTGCCGCAGCAGGTTTCCACCTCATGGGCGACCTGCATGATCGGTCTGTAACGGATGGTGTCGCCAAAAAATTTCCGCACCGAACAAAAAGAACAGCGGTAGGGACAGCCCCGGGCGGTGAACACGGCCCGGAACTTATAGGGCCCGGGTAGCCGGCCTGCCAGTGGCATGGGGATATCATCCAATGGGAGCCGCTCGCCGCGATAAAACTGCTGCAGGGAACCAGCCGCGGCATCCCGCAACACCTCAGGCCAGACCGATTCCGCCTCGCCCACCACCACCGCATCGGCATGGGCGGCCGCCTCCCCGGGCAGGGCGGTGGGGTGAATACCGCCAAGCACCACCTTTATTCCCCTCTGCCGCAGTTGATCGGCAAACCGATAGGCCCAGGTGACGGTTGCGGTCATGCAGCTGATCCCCACCAGATCGGCGTCAATATCTTCCACCACCGGTTCGTTAACATTGGCATCGATAAGCTGCAGATCCGCATCCGGACGTGCCTTCAAGGTCAGGGCGCCAAGGTATTCGAGAACAGGCGGGACAATGGGCACCCGGCCGGAGAAGGGAAATGGAGGGAAGATAAGGGTAATTTTCATTTAAAGACCAGGGAGTACTGCCACCAGATACCAAGGCCGAAGACCAGAAATAGAAACAGGTGTTTGATGATCAGAAGCCTTTTCCGCATCTTTTCGGCATCCTGGCCATAGACGTTGTCCACATAGGTAAACGAGCGGCCCGCGCCGGTGGCAAAGACCAGAAAAACACTGACCAGGCCGGCATAAAATATCTGTCGCATCAGCCCGGCAACAACCGCCACGGCATCGCCCCCAACCTCCCGGCCGGCAAGCCACCATACGGCCAACACCGTGGCTGCCCAGCAGCCGGCGGCAAAATCATGGATAAACCCGATAATAATGGTAAGGACTTTTTTCATTGAAATGCCTGTTCCTCTCTTCACACCCTGAAAACGTGCCTGGGGGACAACTCACCGACACCGCATCTTTAGAAAATCGTATAGATAAAAGGAGCCACCACTGAGTTCTGCGTAAAGAGTATCAGCGCGCCCAGAAGGAGCAGGATCACAAAAATCGGGGCCAGCCAATACTTCTTACGCTCCTTGAAAAAGGCCCATAGATCCTCTAAAAAATCAACCATTAAAACGGCCTCTCAACATGGGTATCCGGGCGTGTGGCGCTGGCAACCCGATACGTTTCAGCATTCTTCTCAAATTTCCGTGCCATGGAATCCCTGCCCAACACGCGGAAAACCATGCCGACCGGGCAGAACACCATAAAATAGATGATACTGAGAATGATGCGGTTATTCAACCAGCCAAGCCAGTGGCCGACAGAACACCAGAAAGTATACACGATCCGCAAGGAGAGCGGAGAGATCACGGCCCAGAACCACAATACCATCATAATAAACCAGGGCCAGGCGGGAAACGTTTTTTCACTGATCACCGGCACTATCAGACCAAACATCGCGGCCACAAGCGCACCGATGACTAAACCGAAGGTACGGAGCGTACCCTTGTCAACGGTCGACGATCTCCCCTTTTTCTCAACTCGGGAGAATAATCGATCTGCACCGGCAACTCCGTCAATAGCGGGTTGCTCGGATTTTTCCAGCACCACTTCTCCCATGACAAGATACTCCATCCCGGTCCCCATGAAACAGTGGTACGCATCTTCAGGGGTGCAGACGATGGGCTCGCCACGGACATTGAAAGAGGTGTTGACCACCAGCGGGCATCCGGTTTTCTTTTCATAGACATCAAGCAGTCGGTGAAACCGGGGATTTGTCTCATGATGCACGGTCTGAACACGGGCAGAACCATCCACATGGGTGACCGCCGGCACGCTTCTGTCCCTCCGTACATCTGAAACAGAGGTCATATAAAGATCAGGCCGGGCAATCGCAAACCACTGCCCCGCCTGTTCCCATTTGACGGCCGGGGCAAAAGGACGGAAGGATTCGCGCCTTTTAACCTCTTGATTCAGCCGTGACTGCATCCGCGGATCGCGTGGGTCGGCAAGGATCGAGCGGTTTCCCAGGGCCCTGGGACCGAACTCCATCCTGCCCTGAAACCAGCCGACCACCTTCTGCTCCACAAGTTTTTCAGCCACCAGGTCGAGCAGGCTGTTTTCATCGAGTTGACGAAATGGCGCGTTCATACTTTGCAGGTACCGGATAATTTCCGCATCAGAATAGTGTGGGCCGAGCAGAGTACCCTCCATGGAATCACTACAAACAGCACGAGGATTTTTCAGGTATTGATAGTAGACCGCCAAGGCAGCACCGAGGGCGCCACCGGCATCACCTGGGGCCGGCTGCACCCAGACATCCTCAAAGCCGCTCTCATCCATGACCCGCCTGTTGGCAACGCAGTTCAAGGCAACACCCCCTGCCAGGCAGAGTTTACTGGCAGTGCATTCCCTGCGGATTGTTCGGCAGAGGCGGAGGACGATCTCTTCAGTCACCCGCTGGATGGAACAGGCAATATCCATCTCTTTTCTGGTGATCTCGTTTTCCGGCCGCCGGGGAGGCCCCCCGAACAGCTCATCAAACAGGGCGTTGGTCATGGTCAACCCGGAGGCATAGTTGAAAAAGCGCATATCCATCCGATAGGTGCCGTCATCTTTTACATCTATGAGATTATCGAGAATTCGCTGCACATATCTGGGCTCGCCATGGGGGGCCAACCCCATCATCTTGTATTCTCCGGAGTTGACCCTGAAACCGATGTAGGAGGTAAATGCGGAATAGAGCAACCCCAGGGAATGGGGGAAATCAATCTGCCACTGCGGGATCAAACGATTCCCTTGGCCGAGCCAGACGGAAGTGGTGGCCCACTCACCCACCCCATCCAGGCAGAGGATTGCCGCATTTTCAAAAGGACTTGGGAAAAAGGCCGAGGCCGCGTGTGCCTGATGGTGTTCGGTGAAAAGGAGTGGCGGGAGGTTTTTCAGGGGTATCCCCATCAGGCGCGACAGCTCTTTTCTGAGAATCTGTTTTAAAAAAAGCTTGTGCTGCAGCCAGACCGGCATTGCCGTGACAAAAGAGCGGAGTCCCTGTGGCGCAAAGGCGACATAGGTTTCCAGCAGTCGCTCAAAGGTAAGCAGGGGTTTTTCGTAGAAAACAATGAAATCAAGATGTTCCGCATGGACCGGGTTGTGCTCCAGACAGTATCGAATGGCATGCAAGGGAAACCCGGCATCATGTTTTTTTCTGGTAAACCGCTCTTCCTGGGCAGCGGCGATGATTTTTCCATCGCGCACCAGGACAGCGGCACTGTCGTGATAATACGCCGATATGCCAAGAATATTTATCGCCATGGCCCAGGTATGCCCACCAGATCCGTATCAAAAAAAATCATTCCGTTTTTTCTCTTCATCCGTTTTAAAATACTCTTTTCGGGAAAGAGTTTATATAGTTAATCGCACTCACCGGAACCCCATGGATATCCCTGTCTCTACTATGAAGAACAGCGCCTGCAAAAGAAAACAAAAATCACCCGGCTGGGGCAAGAAAATCCTCTTCAGCGCCCTGATCTGCTGCCTCTTTTTTGTTGCCCTGGAAACAACCCTCTGGCTTATCGGCGTCGCCCCCTATTTCAACCGGAATGACCCCCTGGTCGGTTTTTCAGGCTATGCCCCCCTCTTTGTCGAGCAGACCGCGCCGGATGGCAGCAGGGTCTATGTCACCGCGCCAAACAAGGTGGGCATATTCAACCGCCAGCAGTTTCCTGTAAATAAAAGTAAAAAAACGTACCGGATTTTCTGCATGGGCGGGTCGACCACATTCGGCCACCCATTTGACCACGCGACCTCATTTGCCGGGTGGCTCAATGAATTCCTTGCCATTGCGGACCCTTCCCGCACCTGGGAGGTGATCAATGCCGGGGGAATAAGCTACGCAAGTTACCGGGTGGCGAAATTAATGGAGGAACTCTCTACCTACAAACCGGACATGTTCATCATCTACTCGGGACATAACGAGTTTCTCGAAAAACGAAGCTACGGCCCCCTGGCCGCGCTGCCGGACTTTCTTCTTGATCTCAATGTGCTGGCAAGCAGGACCCGGATCTATTCCGCCTTGTCCAGGGGAATCGAGATGATTGCGCCCGCCGGCCTGATGCAGGGGGGAAAACGCTATCAGATGACCGGCGAGGTGCAGGAAATCCTCAGTCATGCCAAGGGGCCGTCCACCTATACCCGCAACGACCAGCTGCACAAACAGATCCAGACCCACTACCGGCTCAACCTCGAGCGGATGGTATCCCTGGCCCGGATGGCGGGAAGCGATATCCTGCTCGTCAACCCGCCGGTCAATGCCAGGGATATGTCCCCGTTCCACAGCCAGCATCGCGATGGTCTGACCCATGATGAAAAAACGCGATGGGAGACCCTCTATGCCTCGGCCATTGATTTCCAGAAAAAAGAAGAGCACCAGGAGGCCATTGCCCTTTTCGCGCAGGCCGAAGAGATCGACCACCGCTACGCTGATCTTCTGTTCAGATACGGGCAATCGCTCTTTGCCGCGGGGCACTATACGGAGGCAAAAAAAATGTTCTCCCGGGCGATTGATGAGGACATCTGCCAGCTGCGCATCCAGTCGCCGATGCACGATGCGGTTCTCGAAACAGCGCGGAGAAATGATGTCCCGATCGTGGATCTGGTCGCTCTGCTGGAAGCCGACAGCCTCTCCCGATACGGGCATGATATCCTCGGCCGGGAGTATTTCCTTGATCATGTCCATCCCACTATCGAGGTAAACCGCCAACTCGCCCTGACCATTCTCAACCTGCTGGTCGAGCGGAAAACAGCCTCCCCAGGACCTGATTGGGGAGAAACGGAAATACTCGCGATAAGCCAGAGGATAAAACAGGGGATAGACGCCAACAAGACAGCCTGGGCCCTGCGCACCCTTGGCGATGTTCTCGGCTGGGCCGGCAAGATCGAGGAATCACACGCCCTCTATATGCAGGCCCATGAGATACTCGGTGATCACCCGGATCTGCTGGTCAATATCGGCATTTCTTCCCTGCGACTTCAGAGGTTCGACACAGCCCTGGAATTTTTTGAAAAGGCACTGACCATGGATCCGGACATGGGCTCTGTCCAGTACAAGATCGGCAGCCTTTATGAGCAGCAGGGGCAACGAGACAGGGCAATACTTCATTACAACGAGGCCCTCCGGGTTGGCGAAGTAAAAAAAATCCCCCTGGAGAACCTGCTTGAACTGCACAAAAAACTTGCCGCTCTCTATAGTGCGGGCAATGAATACACCAAGGCAGGCGATCATTTCAGGGCACTGCGGGCCCTCAGGCCGGATGATGAGCGGATCTCACTTCAGTATGGGCATTTTCTCCTTGAGACCAGCGAAATCTCCGCGGCAAAAACTGTTTTTTCCGAAGTTGCCAGTAAAAACCCGAAATCAGCAGAGGCACACTATTACCTGGCCCTGATCCTGGAAGGAGAAAACCGCTTCCCTGAGGCCATAGCGGCACTTGAGAAGACCCTGCAGCTGGATCCCGGCTCGGCAGACGGACACACCAGCATGGGTTCCATTCTCATGAGACTGGGCAGGCGCAAAGAGGCGGCGGATCATTTCTCCGCGGCCCTGGCAATTGACCCGGCCAATGCAACCGCCCTTGGGTATCTCAGGGCCGCCCAGGAAGAATGACGATTCGTGAAACCGCCTACTCCCCCCCCTTTATGGGCTCCCCTTTAGGAGAATCACCGGGTCGCTCATAGAAACGCAACTCGCCGACCCCTTTTCCCTCCTCGGTCTTCCCCACAATGATATCATCGACCAGCCAGCGCCGGCCCTGTTCCCTGACAAGCTTATAGGTCAGCTCGTAGGACACATCATTCTCATAGACCTTTTTGCCGGTATCGGTGCGATAATAGACATACTGCCATTTTTCAACGGCCCTGGCCTCTGCTTGATCCCCGGCACCGAGAACAACCGAAGGAATCCGGATCTCCAGCAGTTGGGGATTCATTTTCACCTCGCTTTCACCCAGTGAACTCATATGATAATAGGCCTTATCCGCCCTGGTCCGGGTGGCGGAATGAAGCAGCGGGGTCATGTTCTGGTTCCGGTACCCGTCGGCAAGCAGGGTGAGATAGGTCAGCACGGTGTTCTTCACCTGCTCTTCCGAAGAGAGGGTAGCGCCTGGCGGCGTTTTCCCGGCCGGAGGCCCAGGTTCTGAAGAGGCGCTCATTTCCTCATTTATCTCCATTGGCTCTACATCCACACGGGCCACCAGCCATTTTCCATCCACCCGTTCCAGGGAATATCGACCTCTATACTGCGGCGACAACGCGCTGATCGTCTCACCCGTCTGGAGGGTGACATAGGTGAAATCCCAGGATTCGTCGGTAACAACCTCCATCTCCCCGGCTGATATCTCCTTGATCTCCGAGAAATGAATACTCCGCAACGTGGCGGAGAGGCGGATTCCATTGCCGGCAAAATCCCGGAACCGGTCGTCGAGCAGCGCGGCCTGCTCCGGTGTTGTCAGGGGGATGACCCGGCCCAGGTCACCGCTCCCATAGGAGTCGCTCAACGCGGCGTTGTAGGAGATCACCGCCTGGGTCAGCTGATCCTTTTCACCGCCACCGCACCCGGCTACTAAAAAGGCAACTAATAAAAAACTTACAAAAAATTTCATTGAAAATATTCCGAATGAACAGATGAGGAGAGTACCGGGGTAAAAAACATTGCCAGAACCGCAACCACGAAACAGGCGCAAAACAGCCACGCCGCCTTTTCGCCATGCCAGCCGAAGAAACGACGGAGATGAAGATAAAGGCCGAACAGCGCCCAGGTGAATAAAGACCAGGTCTCAACCGGATCCCAGGCCCAGAAACGGCCCCAGGACTGATAGGCCCAGATGGACCCGGCCAGCATGCCGATGGCCCAGAAGATAAAACCAAAACCGGCAAAACGAAAGGCAAAGATGTCCATGGCCCCGGGGTCAGGCAACCGCGCATGCCAGGCCGCGTCACCCCTGTTCTTCAGAATATAGAAAAGCGAAAAAGCAAGGGCGATCAGGAGGGTGGCAAGGGCGATCTTGTAAAAACTCACGTGCAGCACCAACCAGATGCTGCTCAGGGTGGGGGGCAGCTTGCGGATCTCGGGATTGGTAAAGATGCCAATGGCCAGAAGGAGAAAGACACCAGGGAATACAACAATGCTCGCCGGCCGGATCCGGGGATATATCCTGACAAAGCCCAGAAAAACAACCAGCGCCATCCAGGCGTCGGCAGACAGGACCTCATACCGCGCCATGTAGGGGCCATGCCCGGCCAGCCACCAGCGATAAAGCAATGCCGCGCTGTGCACGGCAAGCCCGGCCAGAACCAGCCCATACCCTCTCCCCTCCCATTTCCGTTTTTCAAAAATCAGGCCGGAAGTATTGGCAAGCGCGGCCAGCACGTAGAACAGCACCGCGATCCAGTGCAGGGTTATGTCGACAAGGGATGGGCTATTCATTATTAATGATATCAAGAAGTTCTGATTCGTAAAAATGGGCGAACCTGCCTGCCCGCCACTGGAGGACGCAGCCTTCCTCCTCTTCCACAAGCAGGATCTCCCGAGGCGGCGTACAATAGGTCAGCAGACCTCCCAGGATAATAACAAAGAACC
>JBFHXP010000119.1:0-8233 GCA_041598875.1 Desulfobulbales bacterium | reverse complement strand
GCCTGGCGACCGTCAACCGCTTTAATAATGAAAAAAAATCAGTGGTGATATATTTTCCAGGGGAACGTGTTTTTTTCGGTGCCATTGTCGCATGCGGAACACTAAATGCCATATCCCTTCTACTGTCATTGAAGAATGCCACTCACCCCCCAGACATCGCCGTTGAATGCGGATTTTCTCAAAACAGTGCCCCATGAACCCGGCGTCTATCTGATGAAGGACATACGCGGCGGGGTTCTTTACGTGGGCAAGGCCAGGGATCTGCGAAAACGACTGGCATCGTACGTCACCATTCCGGTCGGCACAACGAACAAGACGGCGAAGATGGTGGAAAAGGTCGGAAAGATCGATACCATAATCACCCGTACCGAAAAGGAGGCGCTCATCCTGGAGGCCTCCCTGATCAAGAAACACAAACCGAAATACAACATCCTGTTGCGCGATGACAAGAACTATCCCTATCTCAAGGTAACGGTGAACGAACAGTGGCCCAGGGTGGTGATGACCCGTCGCCGGGTCAAGGATGGCGCCCGATATTTCGGCCCCTATTCCTCGGCATCCGCCATGTGGGAGACCCTCCACCTCCTCAACGCCCTCTTTCCCCTGCGCCGCTGCAAAGAAAAAAAACTTCCGCCGCGGGCTCGTCCCTGCCTCAACTTCCAGATGAGGCAATGCCTTGCACCATGCTGCCCGGGGGGTGGCAAGGCAGATCCCGCTCGGTATAAGGAGATGGTGGACGGGGTGTTGATGGTCCTTGAAGGCCGAAACCAGGATCTTCGTCGCCGCCTTGAATCTCGGATGAAAGAGGCGGCTGCAGCCCTTGACTTTGAAGAGGCCGCCCTGTGCCGCGACCGGATCAGCGCCCTTGGGAAGACCCTGGAGAAACAGGTTATGATCGCCACCCATTACCGCGATCAGGATGTCTTCGGCGTGGTCCGCGCGGATGATCTTCTGTCGATCGCGGTGCTCTCTGTTCGCAACGGCCAGGTAAGCGGCAGCAGGACTTTTCTGATGAGTGACGCGGTGGGAGAAGAAGAGGACCTGATCGCCGAGGTCCTCAGGCGCTATTATGGTGACGGCCGGCCTGTTCCCTCGGAAATTCTTCTTCCCGTCTCTCCGGTTGAAGGCGAGGTCATTTCCGAGTGGCTGAGTGAACTGCGCGGGGCCAGGGTCTCGTTCCTGGTACCGAAAAGGGGAGACCTGGCACGACTGACCGAACTTGCCCGCGCCAATGCGGAAAAGGAACTTGGAGTTCACAGGGAGAAAAATGTCGGCTGGAAAAAATGCGCATCTGCCATGATGAAAATTCTCCACATGGAAAATATCCCGTTTCGGATCGAATGCCTTGATATTTCGACATTCCATGGAGATCATGCCACAGGAAGCCTGGTCTGCTTTACCGCCGGTGAAAAATTCCCCGGCGGCTACCGCCACTACAAAATTCGCACCATTGCGGGCAGTGATGACTATGGTATGATGGCCGAGGTTCTCGGGCGGCGGTTCAGGAAGGGAGCTGACAATACAGGAAATCCAGACCTTCTGGTCGTTGATGGCGGCAAGGGGCAACTCAATGTTGCTGTCCGCGTTCTTGCAGACCTTGGTTTTTCCCGGGAGGTGGAGGTGGTGGCCATTGCCAAGAGTCCCGGCAATGAAGCAGACCGGCTCTTCAGGCCGGGGCGCATGAATCCCATTGTTCTGCCGCGTCATTCTCCAGTACTGCTTTTTCTAATGCGTCTCCGGGATGAGTCTCATCGCTATGGTATAACCTTTCACCGTAAATGGCGACAGAGAGAGACATTCTCGTCGATTCTTGACCGAGCGCCGGGCGTGGGGTCGGCCCGGAAGAAGGCCCTGCTCACCTTTTTCGGAAGCCTTGAAAAAATTCGGGCCGCGCCGGTGGAGGAGCTGGCCATGGTTCCCGGTTTCGGCCCGGCCCTGGCCCGTAGTGTGCGAAAATTTCTCGATGAAAACATATAAAGGAACATCTGGAATGAAAAATACCAGGATTGCGGTTTTTGAGGAGCATGGATCCGGTGAGGCCAAGATCAGGGGCATCAGGGAACATGGCCGTTGCATGGAAATCAAATCGGTTTTTGATATCAGGGAAAATTTTCCGGAATTCATCGATGACCCCAGTGCTTATATTACCAATGATTTCACCGCCGACGTGGTGCTTGATTTCCTCAAACATCCCGATCTTTCGGAATATCTGGCCAAAATCTGCGCAGAAAAAAAAATTCCGGTTGTTGCCTCGGGCAAAAAACATCAGGGTGCCATTACCCCGTTTACCTGATGCGGCCTGGGGAAAATGCCCGGTCTGGGGCATTATGGAGAACAGTTCGGGATCCCGGAGTACCGGGTGGAGGTGAAGGACGGGCGGATCTTCCGGATCGAGGTGGTGCGCGGAGCCCCGTGCGGAGCCACCTGGCAGGTGCTGTCAAAGGTGGCGGGCATGGATGTTGATATTGCCATGACCACCCTGCCCAGAGAGGTTCAGTATATCTGCAGCGCTGATCCCAGTAAGTTCGACCCCATTACAGGAAAAAGTCCATTGCATTATGCCGGTGATGTCCATGCCGCTGCCTTGAAAAGGGCGATAGATCGTGCTGAAAGGGAAGCGGGCATGGATATTTAATGCCCACCCCATACATGACAGTGGGTCTTTTTTACCCGTCTTTTTGTGGTGCACCGACAAAAGAACACTAAACAGGGATGTTATAAGACAGATCTTTTGTGGTACAGGAATTGCTCGGGTAAAGGAGTGTGCCAGCGCGTATTCTGTTTTCAGCACTTTCACGGACCAGAGAAAAATGAAGAAAAAAAAGCTCCTCTCCAATACCCGCCTGATGTTTGTCTCGCCATGGATAGTGGCCGGCGCCATCGGGCTTCTTACCTTGATTATCGTCATCTTTGCCGCCAACAATATCCAGCGGGAAAAAGGGATGATGACCGAGAACATGTTCCGCAAGGGACAGTCGCTTATCCGTTTTGTCGAGGCAGGAATGCGGGCCTCGATGATGACCGGAATGGGGAACCGTCACCGGCTCGACGGGTGGTCTTCGCACAGCCAGCACCTGGTGGAACAGGCTGCGGCCGATCCAGACATTCTCTATATAGCGGTTATCGATGAGACCGGACGGGTCATTACCCACAGCGACCCGGAAAAGGTTGGACAGGTTATCGTCCGGGCTACGGAAGTGATGCCAGGAAAAGGGGTTGAAGCCAGTTCGCATATTATCTCGCTGGCCGATGAGGGGCGCAAGGCCTTTGAGGTGGTCAGTGTTTTTGAACCGCTGCGCCACCAGCGAGGACGTTTCCGTAATCTCTGGCAGCAATTCCTCGCCCAGGCCGGCCCGGATACCCAGATTCCGCAAACAGTTATTGATATGATGCGTTCAGTGACCAGCGATCATTATATTCTCGTTGGCCTTGATATGACCAACCTGGAGAAGACCCAGCGCCAGTATCAACTGCAGATTATTTTCCTCTCTCTTGCCCTGCTTTTCGTTGGGCTCGGCGGCTGGATCTCTCTCATGGCGGCCCAGGCCTACCGAATATCCCAGGAAAGTCTGCACCGGATTCAGGCCTTTACCGGCCAGTTGATCACCCGCCTGCCGGTGGGCATCATCGCCACCGACTCCCAGGGACGGATCAAAACCGTCAATGAAGCGGCAGTGGGCATGATCGGCAGAGATATGTCCTCCGGCCTCAACCGTCTTCCCCGAGAGGTTCTCCCGCAAGAGGTTGTCGCTTTTTTTGAGGTAAAAAATCCCGCTTCAACTGTCCATGAAAAGGAAATATCCCTGGACAACGGTGATGGCAATCACCGCCCCTTGCATCTCAGTTCTGTTCCGGTCGCAAGCCAGGAGGGAGACTTTATGGGGCGGGTGCTTCTCATGTACGACCTCTCAGAGATCAAGCAACTGGAGAGACAGGTCCAGCGCCATGAAAGACTTGTCGCGCTCGGCAAGATGGCTGCCGGCGTCGCCCATGAGGTGCGCAATCCACTCAGTTCGATCAAGGGATTCGCCACCCTGCTCGGGGCCAAATTCAGCAGAGAAAGCAAGGAGTACGAGGCTGCCGAGCTGATGGTCCATGAGGTGGAGCGCTTAAACCGGAGTATCACCGAACTTCTTGATTATGCCCGTCCGACCCCGTTGAAACTTGAACCGGTCAATCTCGCCGATATTCTCAACAGTTCACTGCGGCTGATCGCTGCCGATGCCGAGACCCTCGGGATTACCGTTGATATCGATATTCGGCCTGACACTCCAGATGTGAAGGCTGATCCTGATCGCCTGAATCAGGTTCTCCTCAACCTCTATCTCAATGGTCTCCAGGCCATGGAAAACGGAGGGTCCCTGCTCGTCTCCGCGCGCAAAGGGGATGGCGCCATGGTCGATATCCGGGTCGCCGATAGCGGCTGCGGGATCAGCGAAGAGATGCAGGAACGGGTCATGGATCCCTATTTCACCACCAAGCCCCAGGGTACCGGCCTGGGGCTTGCCATGGCGTATAAAATCATCGAAGAACACGGGGGAACGATCAGGTTTGTCAGCAAAAAAGGGGAAGGGACAACGTTCATCCTCTCTTTGCCACAGGCATGATTCCGCTGTTTATGCACAGGATTATACCAAAGTCAACGACAATCGACTGAAAGTCGATAGCTTGAGGCACCATAGTTACAGAGGGACAGAGTGACAGAGAAAGTGAGACGTAAGATGTAAGACGAAATCTTACAAAACTTTGCCACTCTGTGCCTTTACCACTTTGTGCCTGAACAACGAACAAACCACTAACTGAAAGCTGACCGTCTGAAGACGGTGGTTTCAACCTTGACGCGAGACTAATGAACCAAGAACCAATCGAGATACTCCTGAACGGCCTGGAACAGACCAGCGCCCTTGGCATGCACATCGGTGCCGCTGCCATGCCGGGAGACATTATCACCCTGGCGGGAAATCTGGGTGCTGGCAAGACGACCATCACCCAGGCCATCGGTCGTGGGGCAGGGGTACCGGATTGGTGTTATATCACCAGCCCGAGTTTCGGGCTTCTCCATGAATATTGTGGCCGGATTCCTTTCTATCATATGGATCTCTACCGCCTCGGCGGTGAGGAGGAAATAGAGGACCTCGGATTCGAGGAGTATCTCCATGGCAACGGGGTAGCAGTCGTGGAATGGCCTGATCGCTTGGGATCGCTCATGCCGGAAGAACGTCTTCATATTGACCTGGAAATCAAGGACATGGAGAGCCGTATCGCCCGCCTTGTCAGTCATGGTGTTTCCTGGAAAAAAAGATTGGCAGAACTCGCTCTGATAGATTAAATAGAGAAGTTTTTGAGGGGAAGAGCTGTGCCACATTGTGACACTTTGTCGGCAAGGGCTTGAGGTGGCGACGGAAAAATTCCCACTGGAGATTTACTCCGTCACCCCGAACATGAAATCACGCGTTGTTTTTATCAGGGGGTAGTTATGGATAAAAGGCCCATCAGACTGACAGATTCTTTTAAGACCTATACCTATGATCAGGACAAGGTATACTCACCGGAGGAGACGGTGGAGCGTTTTCTGAAAAAACTCTCCACCATCAAGCTTGACATTCTCAAGGAGGTTCGGCGAATCGATAACGGTCGTCTTGATATCCCGGTCTATTTCAGTGTTACCGGAAAAGACGCCCGCAAGATGATAGGCAACAAGAAACAGATGGGCAAAGGGTCCACCCCGGCCCAATCCCGTGCCAGCGCGTGCATGGAACTCGCCGAGCGCTTCAGTTTTTTCAGTTATATCAAGAATCCCGACAATTTCATCGTTGACACCTACCCCAATCTCAAGGCCGCCGGATTTCCCCTGATGCCCCTGGAACGGCTGCTGCAGTCAGTTCATGATGAAAAAACCGATGTTGCGCTGCTCGAACAACTCCTTGCTGAAATTCCAATCCGCTGGACCTGGGCAACCAACCTTAACCAGCAGAGCGAGGTTCTGGTGCCTTTTTCCTGGTTTTACGCGATTAACGAGTTTAACGGTCCCTCGGCTGGCAACACCTATGAAGAGGCAATCTGCCAGGGCATCTGTGAAATCGTAGAGCGTCATGTCTGTGCCGTGGTCAGCCATGACAAGGTCCGCGCCCCATTGATTGACCTTGCCAGCGCCAAGGACCCGGTATCCAGGGAATTAATCGACAAGTTCACCCGTCATGGAATACAGGTCTACCTCAATGATTTCACACTTGATACCGGAATCCCGACCATCGGCGCCCTGGCCGTGGACCCGGGTACTTTTCCGGCCTCAAGCGAGATCGTTTTCACTGCCGGAACGACTCCTGACCCGGAAAAGGCCCTTATCCGGGCACTGACCGAGGTGGCCCAGCTGGCCGGAGATTTCAACAGCAAGGCCAACTATGTGGCCAGCGGACTCCCCAAACCACTTTCCATGGACGAGGTGGAATATCTGACCAATCCGGGGGCTACCGTTGACCTTCACTCCCTGCCCAACCTCGGATCAAACAATTTGAAAGTCGAGGTGGAAAACTGCCTGGCCGCCCTGGCCAAGCTGAACATGGAGGTCTTTGTGGTCAATACCATCCACCCCGATCTCCAGATGTCGACCATCTACACCATTGTTCCAGGCGCCCACTTCCGTGAGAGATCACGCAGTCAGGATGCCGGAATGTTTGCAACCAAGCTGATGGCCGAGCTGATCACGGATCCCCTGGAGTCAAACGAGCATCTCTTCCGCGCCCGGAAACTGCTTCCCGACGCCTATTACATCGAATTCTACCTGGGGCGGAACTTCCTGACACTTGAACAGCACGAGGAGGCGCTTGCCCATTTCAAGCGGTCGCTCGCCCTGAGCCCCCACGAGGAAGATCTTCCCTATATCTACTCGTACATGGGCAATTGCCTGAAGGATCTCGCCCAGTATCGTGAGGCCATTGATGTCCTGGAAAAGGGTGCGGCAATGGACAACACCAGGCCGGATCTGCACAATATGCTCGGATTCTGTCACTTTAAACTGGGTGAATATGAAATTGCGGTCGATCATTTCACAAAGACCGTGGAACTGAATCCTTCATCAGCCATCGACTATGCCAACCTTGGCGTCAATTACCGGAGATTATCCCGGAATAATGAGGCGATTAAGTACTTTCAACTTGCGCTTTCCCTGGACCCGACCATTGAATTTGCCCAGGATAACCTCAAGCAACTGATGCCCCCTGGGTGCTGAACAAATGGAAGATATCTTCTCTGAAAAACGGGTGACCGATTCCCTGGACGATCACCGGCGCTTGATTGATTCCCTGAATCCGCTGATCCCCACGGTGGTATCCCTTGCCAGGTCCATGACCGCTTGCCTCCTGAACGGCGGCAAGATTCTGTGGATGGGCAATGGCGGCAGCGCGGCCGATGCCCAGCACCTGGCTGCCGAACTCATCGGCCGCTTTACCCGCGAACGCCGTGCCTATGCGTCCATCGCCCTGACCACCGACACCTCGATCCTGACGGCCCTGGCCAATGATTATTCGTTTGACCGGATTTTCTCCCGCCAGATAGAGGGGCTCTGTTCACCCAAGGACATGGTTGTCGGTATCTCCACCTCCGGCAACAGTCCCAATGTCCTTGCCGGCATGGAGTCGGCCAGGGCTGTCGGCGCAGTCACAGCAGCCTTTACCGGCGGGAGGGACGGCGGTCGCCTGAAGGATGCCGCTGATATCTGCATCCACGTCCCGCATGCCGTCACCGCCCGGATCCAGGAGGCCCATATCCTCATCGGTCATATCCTCTGTGATATGGTTGAGGCCGCCTGTATGGAGGAACACATTCGTGTTTGAAAACGAGACCCAGGTCCGCGACGCCGTCACCTCGGGATTTTCCAAGAAAACCGTGCTGGTGGTCGGAGACCTCATTCTTGACCGCTACCTGTGGGGTACCGTGGATCGGATTTCCCCGGAGTCTCCGGTCCCGGTGGTCCGCCTGACCAGGGAAAACGAGGTTGCCGGCGGCGCGGCCAATGTGGCGATGAACCTTGCCGGGCTCGGGGTTGTGGTTGCCCTGGCCGGGTATGTGGGCCAGGATGCCAACGGTGAACGGCTGAACGAGATCCTTGCCCGTGAATCCATTGACATCTCGACGGTGGTCACCCTTCCGCAATGGACGACCATAACCAAGACCCGGGTGATAAGCGGCAACCAGCAGATGCTGCGGATTGACCGGGAAAAGGCCCCTGTGCTGC
>JBFHXP010000118.1:0-8238 GCA_041598875.1 Desulfobulbales bacterium | reverse complement strand
GGTGGTGCTCGCCGGCTTCGGCCGCTTCGGCCAGACCGTGCTGCGCCAGCTGCAGGTGCACGCCCGCGGCAGCTTCGGGCACGTCGTGATCATCGATGCGGAGGCAACCAGGAACGGTATGGGACCAGAAACGAACGGTCTTGTCGCTGCTCGCGGTAACCATGAACCGGCCACCGGCAAGAGAGGAAATACCATTCACCTGATCCCAGTGCCCTTCCCTTTCCAGGACAAGAGAGCCCGAGGAAAGCGACCAGGACCTGACCAGATTGTCCGCGCCGGCAGAGACCACATTTTCGTTGTCAGGGGAGAAAATCACCCCGCGAACCCCGTCCTTATGTGCCTTGAGCCGCAAAAGCTCCCGGCCATCGGGAAAAGACCACGCCATCACGGTGCCGTTTTCAAGCCCGGCGGCCAGGCGGCTGCCGTCACTGCTCAAGGCCAGGGCCAGTACCGGAGCGCCCAGACCGTCAAGCACCACCCGGCGGGTTCCCTCATGCCAATCCCACACCAGAACGGTCCCCTTGTCGTCTCCCGAGGCAAGTAGGGTTCCCGACCGGGTTGCGGCCAGGGACAGGACCCGGCCCTGATGCCCATCAAAGACCTTGATCCGGCTGCCATCGACCAGGGAGAGCAGGACGATGCTGCTGTTCTCTCCCGGGGCGACAAGATACTGTTCTGTTGGCTGATGCCCGGAAACGGGCGGGGATTCGGCGCTTTTCTTCCTGACAAAACCGCGCCCGGTACTCGCGCCTTCCGGGGCCGCGGTCAGCGCCAATCCTGCAACCGGGCCAGGGAGTTGATTGATCACCTGGGTCTGCCTGCCACTGGCCGTGTCCCAGAAAATGATCCGGCCATCCTCGTGACCGGTAACCAGCATCTCCTCCGCCTCGGCAAACCCGGCGGCTGATACCGCGGCACCCGCATCCAGCGCCTTCTGGCGCTGGCCGGTGCCAAGATCCCAGAGTTGAATCATGCCATTGGCACCGCCGGTGGCAAGTACGCTCCCGTCCGGGCTGACCGCAACGCTGTTCTGGGCGCTGGCATAGCGTGATTTAATAACAAAGGTTGGTTTGACCAGTTGGCGGGCGTTCTTGCCGATGGCCCGGCTGATGGCCTTGGTCGAGGTCCGCAGCTGCAGCCCCCGGGCGGCATCGACGCTGGCCGGCAGCAGACAGAGGAAACCGGCAAGGGAAAGGCACGCTATTTTCTTGAGATCAGCCATTTCTACCCTCCTTCCTTACTTATTTCCGGGGAACCGAATCCCTTCTGCCACCCATTCCGGCGATTTCCGCCCGGGCCCTTTCCAGGAGCACTGGCCAGGATTCCGCCCAGCAGCAGTCATGGGCGAAATCCTCTTCCACAAACACCCGAATCATGGAGCGGTCCCCTATCCGCGTGGCATACCCCTGAACAACTTCCTCCGGCACAATCCGATCCCGGCCGCCAACGAAATGGACCTGGGGAATATGTTGCAGTATTGCCCTCCGGTCAACCGGGTTCAGGGAACCGCTCAAAGGAAGAACCCGGTGCGCTTCAGTCCAGGCCCGGTGATCCAATGGCGCGGCCACGGTGAAGAGGCTCACCACATCGGCCCGCTCCCCGGAGAGAAGGGCGGCAACCGCACCGCCGCCGGAAAACCCCACCAGGGCCAGTTTCCGGGCGCCGGTTCGTGCCATGACCTGATCTATGGCCGTACTCATCGCCGCAACCACCTCCGGGGCAAAACGGTCCTGGGCCCAGTATTGCGGCTGGCACGAATCCCCATCGAGCTCCTTGCCGTACTGACAGGGCCGGGCCAGGTAAAGGACCATCGAGGCCGGGTCGGAAACCGCCAGTTCAAAGGCAACAGGATGGACCGGGGTCGGGTCACTGGAGATCTGGAAACGGTTTCGCCAGGCCCGGCCATCCCCCTCGATATAAACGACCAGCAGGTCAGTGTTATTGCCCCCTTCCCCCTTTACAAACCCGGTCAGGGTAAAGAGGCCGGTATCTAGGGTCAGCTTCCGCCAGCCGTGAACAGTGGCAAGGTCATGGGCCCTTTGCCCGGCAGGCGGCGGGACGAGTCCGCATCCCGTTGCCAGCAAGAGGCCGGCAACAAGGATACCGCCGGCCAGCCGACATGATATTGAGGCGACTCCAATTTTTTTCACGTGGAAAGACCCGTTGCCGCCATCCTCCCGGCTGGGTTAACAGGGATCAACCAACCGCGATCCGCTTCTAAAACGAGTAACGGAGATTGGCAAGGATCGAATACTCATCCATATTGGAGCGGCCAAAGGCATGATTCGCCTCCAGTTCTCCGGTTATAAATTCGTTCATGAGAATCCTGGCGCCCAGGCTGGCCAGGAACCCGTTGTGGTCGTAGGTGGTCCCTGCCCGGGGATCGGCATACTTGTACTCATTTTCATAGGCCACGGCAGCGTAGGGCTCAAAAGAGGTGAAGAGATAACTGACCTCTGCAGCGCAGGAGAACTGGCCCAGCTCAACCCGGTTAGCGTCAATAGTAGAGGCGTCATAGGCGATATAGTACGCATCCTGTTTCTCATTGGCATAGAGCAGGCTCAGGGTTCCGGTGAAGTTCCAGTTGCCGATCGAATGGTAGCCGTTGATGTTGAACTGGGTGAAGATCTTGTCGGCATCCAGTGAACTGGTCTTGACACTCTCCCGCTGGTCAATGTCAATCAGGCCGTAGCCAACGAGCAGATCAACGCTGAGATGTTCATTAACAAGCATCGCTATATAGGGCACAAAGGAATACCCCTTGGTGGACATGTCCCCATCATTATATGTGGTTTTATTATCAAATATCTCATAGGAAAGGGCGATGCCCGCACCAATCTTATCATTGATACTGGTATCAATGCCAAGAATCGAGGTGTTGAGCTTGGAGTCAAAAACAAGCCGGGCCTGATCGCTGTCTGATTCGGTAAAGGTGAAATTGCCCCAGAGGTTGAATCCGCGCCCCGTGTCACCGGCGGCAAGGCCGAACCCATAGTGGTTTCCAGAGGCGTATTGGGTGAACACCGGATCACTGCCCAGGACCTCCGCGGTCTTTGTGGCCACGGCCCGACCCGGCCTGATCGCCTTGGAGACCTGGCGGCTGACCACATTGACCACGGTGGTGGTCGAGGTTTTCAGGGTATAGTTGCCGGTTCCGTCTGCAGCGCTGTTATCTGCTGGGCAGGCATCCCTTGATGGATCCTGAACAATAAAAGGGGCAACGCAACCAGCAACGTGGCCAGCAGGTAAACTACAGGCACCTTCTCCAACATCAGGACCGGTCCAACAAATATCTGCCGCAGCCGGCGAACTCCACCCCAGAACAGATAGCACCACTCCAATTGCCGCCCAAACCAGACACTTCCCTTTCATCATCCCCTCCCTAAGTACACACTCTCTCCTGATTTTTCCTTCCTCTCCCTCACCTTGACGAGAAAAAAACAGAAACCGATAGGCAACAGGGTATCTTCTCCCCTGATACCAGAACACTGCCGTCATCCTTAAGTTATAGTGAGCGGCGAAAAAAAATTCAATCTTATTCTTGTGGAATCGTCTCTGATTAGCATAACTTTTCAGGTAGTTGCGCATGCCGGGGCGGAAATCCCCGCCCCTGGACAATCACGAGACCCTTTCCCTCTCCGCCAACAGACAATCCTGAAAAAAATCAGGGAGATCAAAGAAGTATGCGAAGGCGTCTCGACTACGTCTGGCACATACTTCTGCGGATCAACTTCCGAGATTTTTAAAAAGTGGCGTTTCCGGATGAAAACTATGTATATGTATCCCAAGGGCCTTTTGGACAATGCACGCCGTAAAGACAGTGTCTCGACTCAACCGCGCACTCAAGGGAGTTCAATGGAGATCATCGCAACTCGCATCCAGGAACGGGGCCGGGCTATCTTCAAGGCCGTTGCCGATGAGAAGCCCTCGGTATTTGACAGAAGCTGGTGGACCGGCAGGATCATGGACCGGGCCATGCACAACCACCGCTTCAAGGTCCAGCTCTTCCGCTTCATTGATGTCCTGCCCACCCTCACCAGCACCGACTCCCTTGTCCGGCACATCGAGGAATATTTCACCGACCCCGATGACATCCTGCCCGCCTCACCGGGCTGGCGCCTGGTGGGTAAACTTGCCGGAAACAGGATCATGGCCATGGTCCTTGGCAGGATCGTGCGCCGCAACCTTCACGCCCTGGCCCGTCAGTTCATCATCGGCCGGACCGATTCCGAGGCAATAAAAAACATCACCACACTGCGGACGGACGGCTTTGCCTTTACCGTGGATATCCTCGGCGAGGCGACCTTGAGCCGCGCAGAGGAAAAAGTCTACCTGACGCGCTACCTCGACCTGCTCGAGGCCCTTGCCATCCGCCAGAACAAATGGGCATCCCTGGCGTCACCCGGCAGCGATCTCGACTGGGGTCATGCCCCGAAAATCAATATCGCGGTCAAGCCGACAACCCTTTTTTCCCAGGCAGATCCCAAAGATTTTGACGCTTCGGTGGCCGGGGTTGTTGACCGTTTCCGGCCCCTCCTGCAAAAGGCCAGGGAAAGCAGGGCCTTTGTCTGCATCGATATGGAGCAGTATCGATTCAAGGACATCACCATTGCCGCGTATAAAACCCTGCGCGCCTCCCCGGAGTTCAGAGACTATCCCCACCTGGGACTTGCCCTGCAGTGTTATCTGCGGAGCGCGGAAAAGGATCTTGAAGGGCTCTTAAGCTGGGCGAAAAACGAAAACCTGCCGATCTCGGTCCGCCTTGTCAAGGGGGCGTACTGGGATTACGAAAACGCCACTGCCCGGCAGAACGGCTGGGAGAGCCCGGTCTTTGCCGACAAGAAGACCACTGATGCCTGTTTTGAACGGCTGGCAACGCTCATTCTCGCCAACCATGAGATCTGCCACCTGGCCTGCGCCTCGCACAATATCCGGTCCATTGCCGCGGTTCTCGAGCAGGCCCGGGCCACCGGGGTCCCGGATGAGCGATACGAATTCCAGGTGCTCTACGGCATGGCAGTACCGATCCGCCGCGCCCTTCTCCGGGAAACGGGACGGGTACGGCTTTACTGTCCGTTCGGCGAGATGTTGCCCGGCATGTCCTATCTGGTGCGGCGGCTTCTGGAAAATACCGCCAACGACTCCTTTCTCCGGCAGAGCTTTGCAGAACATGTCGACCAGGAACTCCTGCTCCTTGATCCAGCCCATGAAGCGGAAGAGGACCATCAGATTCGCAGAGAGCCGAAATCCGCCCCAACCTCTCCGGCCCCGCTACCGCCCTTTGCCAACGAACCTGCCGCTGATTTCACCCGGGACGACACCCGCAGCGATTTCCTTCTGGCGCTGGAAACGGTCCGGTCACAGCTTGGCAGAAACTGCCCGCTGATTATCAATGGCGAACAGATCCACACCGCCGGGACGGTTGAATCGGTTAACCCGGCAGCACCCGACGAAATCATCGGCCGCGCGGCCCAGTGCGGCCAGGAACATATCGAGCAGGCAATTCGCGCCGCGGAACAGGCGCAGGACATGTGGCGGGAGACCCCGCCGGAAAAAAGGGCAGCGGTACTCTTCAAGGCAGCGGAAAAGATGCGCCGGGACATTTTCACCCTGGCCGCCTGGCAGATCCTCGAGGTCGGCAAGCAGTGGGACCAGGCCCATGCCGATATCGCCGAGGCCATTGATTTCCTTGAATACTACGGCCGCGAGATGATCCGCCTGAGCGACAATCACCCCCTGGGCCAGGCGCCGGGCGAGAGCAACCTCTATTTTTATCAACCCCGGGGGATCACCGCGGTGATCGCGCCATGGAACTTCCCCCTGGCAATCAGCTGCGGGATGTGCGCCGCCGCCCTGGTCACCGGCAACCCGGTCCTCTACAAACCGTCCAACCTCTCGCCGGTTACCGGCGCCCTGCTCGCTGAGATCTTTTTGAACGCCGGCCTCCCCTCAGGACTTTTTCATTTTCTGCCAGGCCGGGGTGAGCAGATCGGCGACTTTCTGGTGGATCATCCCGCCGTGGCCCTGATCGCCTTTACCGGCTCCCGGGAAATCGGGCAGCGTATCGCCAGACGGGCTTCCGAGGGAGGTCCGGGGCAGAGACAGATCAAAAGGGTCATTGCCGAACTGGGCGGAAAAAATGCGATCATCATTGATGATGACGCGGACCTGGACGAGGCGGTCAGCCATGTGCTCCGCTCGGCCTTCGGGTTTCAGGGACAGAAATGCTCAGCCTGCTCCCGGGTGATCGTGGTCGATTCTCTGCACGACATCTTTGCCGGGCGGCTGCGGGAGGCGGCAGCCTCGCTTTCCATCGGCCCGGCCGAAAACCCGACCAACGTCATCGGTCCGATGGTCAGTGCCGCGGCCATGAAAAAAACAAGGGAGTATATCAGTATCGGCAAAGAGGAAGGAGAACTGCTGCTGGAAACCACGGCGCCTGAGAGCGGCTACTATGCGCCCCTGGCCATTTTTACCGGCATCCTGCCCCAACACCGGCTTGCCCAGGAAGAGATCTTCGGGCCGGTTCTCTCCCTGATGCGGGCTAACTCATTCAGTCATGCCCTGGAACTGGCCAACTCCACTCCCTATGCCCTGACCGGAGGGGTCTTCAGCCGCAGTCCGCGCCATCTCGAGCAGGCGAGAAAGGATTTCCGGGTCGGCAATCTCTACCTTAACCGGGGAATCACCGGCGCCCTGGTGAACCGCCAGCCTTTCGGCGGGTTCAAGATGTCGGGCATCGGCTCCAAGGCGGGCGGGCCGGACTATCTCCTCCAGTTCATGGAACCCCGCACTGTGACGGAAAACACCATGCGCCGGGGGTTCGCTCCGGAGATCGAGTGAGGCCTGCTAGAAGAGGGTTTCACTGCTACAGATTTGAATAACGAATATCGAACCGCGGAATGGCGAATGGCGAAAGATAAATAACTACAGGGTATCTTGGCCTTTATTACACCCCGGGATGGGGGAGCTCGGCGAGAATCATATAAAACTCTTTCAGCACCTCGGGCGGGATCTCGCTGTACCAGTGGCCGGTAACCAGGGCAGCAAGATAGATCAAAAGAAATATCCCCACCGTGACTGCCGGAAGAAAAAGGGACGACACCTTGCCGGCAACCGGCACGGTGTTCCGGAGACAATCAGGCACCGGACAGACCGAGGTGCACTGACCGCAGCCGACACACTCGGCGGTACGCACAGTTCTGTGCCAGGTAATCCTGATCGAGCCGGGGCAGACCCTTTCACATTTCCCGCAGTCAATGCAGGTGGCCTCATCCCGCCTGATCTGCTGGGGGCTGAACAGGGCGATTATCCCGAGAAGGGCGCCATAGGGGCAGAGATACCGGCACCAGAAGTTGCGGATGACAAAGGAGATCAGGGTCAGAAAGAGAAGAATTGCCGCCGAAAGGCCGGAGGGGGAGAGAAAAAAGAGCAGCATCTTGGCGTCCACCGCCAGATTGTAGGGAGAGGAATGAAACTCCTCGATCTGGGCCGGGGTCATCTTGACGACAATGAGGTAGATGAAAAGAAAGAGCAGGATATATTTCAGGGAAAGAAGCGGGATGTCAAGCCACGGAGATGGACGCCAGAGAATTTTCAGCTTCCGGCCGGCCTTTTCCGCAAGGTTGGAGGCAAAACCCACCGGGCATATCCAGCCGCAGAACCCCTTGCGCGCGGCAAAGGCAATGACCAGGGCTGCGATAAAGATGGTCAGCCCTGCCGGATGAATCATGTCATACTGGCCGCTGACAACAAGACGTTTCAACCCCACCAGGGCTCCGATGGGCAGAAACCCCTCCACCGAGGGTGGTCGCGACACAAAGTAATCGGATCGGCCGACGCCCCAGAGATAAAAGAGGTAAAATCTGTACCCGGCATATAGGGTTACAGCGGCAAATGCACCCTGGACCAAAGTACGCAGGGTGCCAAGACGCCGGCCTTTCCACAAATCACTGATAAACGCGGTCACTGTTTCCATGGGGCTATTCTAGCATGACAGCCAATGGAATCCTTGATCTAAGTCAACCTGCACTTTTTTTCCCGGCAATCGATCATGTATCTGGCAACCAAGACCGTACAGGGAATAACCCATTACAGTATCAGGGAAAGTTACGTCGATGAAAAAACCGGCACCCTGACCAGCCGAGAGATCATCGAGGTCGGGCCGTCTCCCGGATCTTTCTGGAAATACCCCGGAGGCAATGCCTGTTATCTTGACCCCGAACTCTGCGACCGGAT
>JBFHXP010000117.1:0-8325 GCA_041598875.1 Desulfobulbales bacterium | reverse complement strand
GTAGGCTGTGGTCCGCGCCTCGATCTGGCGGACAACCTCCGCCACCTCGGCGTCTCCGGCCTCGGCCTTTGCCTTCAGGTCCTTAAAGTTGAGCAGGGCAAGGGGATGGATGCCGATATGGGAGTTGATGATAAACTCCTCTCTGGCCAGGCCGACCCCCTCGTTGGGAATCTGTCCCTCGGAAAAGGCCTTTTCCGGGATACCCACATTCATCATGATCTTGGTGCGGGTGGGCGGGATGTTCTCGAGATCAAGGCGCTCAACATCGAATTTGAGCAACCCCTCATAGATGTTGGCAGTCTCACCCTCGGAACATGATACGGTGATCTTCTGTCCGGAGGAGATTTTTTTGGACCCGTCCACCGTGCCGATGGCGCAGGGTATTCCGAGTTCGCGGGAGATGATCGCCGCGTGGCAGGTCCGGCCGCCGCGGTTGGTGACGATGGCCGAGGCTATTTTCATGATCGGTTCCCAGTCGGGGTCGGTCATGTCGGTAACCAGCACGTCTCCGGCCTTGAAACTGTGGATACCGGCAACGTCTTCAATGACGTTGGCCGGGCCCTGGCCGATTTTTGAGCCAACCGCCTGTCCGGTGGCAAGAACCTTGCCGGTCTCCCTGAGAATATATGTCTCAATGGTCCCGGCGGAAACCTGGGAATGCACGGTTTCAGGACGGGCCTGGACTATAAACAGTTCGCCGGTTCCGACATTGACGCCATCGCCATCCTTGGCCCATTCGATGTCCATTCCCTTGTTGTAATGGTCTTCAATGATGCACGCCCATTCCGCGAGCTTGAGTATCTCATCGTCATTGATCACATACATCCCCCGCTCTTCCGGGGTCGTTTCTATGTTCTTGACCGGTTCCTTGGTATTGGGGTCATTGTCATAGATCATCTTGATCTCTTTGCTGCCAACCCGTTTGCCGACGATCGGCCGCTTGCCCTGTTTGAGGGTTGGCTTGAACACGTAGAACTCATCGGGGTTGACAGCGCCCTGAACAACATTTTCGCCGAGCCCCCAAGCGCCGGTGATAAAGACCGCATCCTTGAACCCGCTTTCAGTGTCAATGGAGAAGATAACACCGGATGAGGATGAGTCACTGCGCACCATCTTCTGAACCACGATGGAGAGGTAGACGTCAAACTGGCCGAAGCCTTTGTCGTGGCGGTAGGAGATGGCCCGGTTGGTAAAGAGGCTGGCAAAGCAGCGTCGGCATGCATCGATCAATGCCTCGTCGCCGCGGATATTGAGATAGGTCTCCTGCTGCCCGGCAAAAGAGGCGTCCGGGAGATCTTCGGCCGTGGCTGAGGAACGCACCGCCACCGCGGCCTGTGGACCATATTCCGCCTCCATTTTCCGGTAGGCGCTGATTATCTCCTGGCGGAGGTCATCGGGAAATTTCGCGGTACGGATAATATCACGGGCCTTCTGGCCCCGTTCCTGCAGGTTATGCAGATCATGGGTGTCGAGGCCGGCCAGGGCGTCCTTGATGGCGTCTTCTATCCCTGCTGTCTTCATCAGGTGCCGGTAAGCATGGGCGGTTATGGCAAATCCGTGCGGTACCGCCACGCCCTTGGATGTGAGCTTCTGGTACATCTCACCAAGAGAGGCGTTTTTTCCACCAACCATCGGTACATCTTCAATTCCGATCTCCTCAAACCAGAGAATCAATGCCTCGTCGTGTTTCTCTCCCATTTTCTGTTCTCCTGTGAAAATGTAATGTATTAATTATGTTGTGTACTAAGCTTCCGCGCCAAGGAACATTTCTTGAAACTATAAGTGAAATCAATCCTTTTTTATAGTAAATCTTGGGCCCATGGTCAACTGAAACCTCTGCCGGAGTTGAAAATTTTGGAAATCAAGGGTTGTTTTTCCAGCTCTTTCCGGGTGGAAAAAGGGGTAAATAGCTGGTGTTCATGGAAGTTGCCTGTCCTGTCATGGAAGATCTTGCAAGCAAAGGTGGTTGTGTGAGATGATGAGTTGATGTTTTCATCAGGCAGATAAAGATCAGACCCTGGAGGGGCCGGCTTTGGCCTCCCCTGTGCTGCCGCACCCAATACGTGAACTTTCTGCCACAAAAGGAGCAGGCACAGAGTTTTTAAGAAAGATAACAAGTTAAAAACAGAATAATTTTTCCCCCGCTTACAGTGGTATGCTTTTTTTTACTTTGTGCCGTTGTGCCTTTGTGCCTGAAAAAATATCATTAAAAGGAGCGCTGCATGTTTTCAGAAAATGGACTGCATGATCACCATATAACGCCCGGCAATCATGACACCAGTGATTATTTCAGCCTTATCAGGTCGTTGGTCAGGGACAGAAGCCAACATTCCAGTTCTTCTCCGGAATATCAGCAGATTCAGCGCAGGATCGACGGGGCCTATGCGCTGCTGGCCGACGAGATCTCAACCAGAAAAACCAGACCGGCAAGCGAGGTCTCTTTCGGGACCTCCGGCTGGCGAGGTCTTCTGGGCAAGGATCTTTTTGTTGAATCCGTCGGACAGGTCACCGCTGCAATACTTGATATGTACGTCTCCCTTGAAACAGAGCCGGAGCTTGCGGAACCGCTGGGAGTCACCAGTCTGGATGAGGCGAAAAAAAGGGGATGCGTGGTCGGATTTGACAACCGGTTCGGCGGGGTCTTGCTCGCCCAACGGGTGGTTGATGTTCTGACCACCAACGGGTTTGTTGTCCATTATGCCGGCGAATCGACCACCGGCGTACTGTCTGCCGCGGTTCTTGAGCTTGGCGCCGCCTTTTCCATCAATCTGACCCCGAGCCACAACCCCCTGCAATACGGTGGCTTCAAATATAACGCCGCCGATGGCGGGCCTGCCGCCCCTGTTCTGACCAACCGGATAACCATGGTAGCCCGGCGGATGATTGCCGACGGGTTTGAACCTCGATGCGCGCCGGATCCTTCGCTTGTCAGGCCCTTTGACTCGCTGGCAACCTGGATTTCCCTGGTGAGAAAGAACCGCGCTCTCCATGGCCTGGATTATGACGGAATTCTTTCCGCCTTTGCGCAGAGTGATGATCTTGTGCTCGCGGTTGACTGCGTTCATGGGGCGAGCCGGATTCATCTTCCGGTGCTGCTCGGCGGAGAGGGCCTGGGAAAAACCAGCATCCTCCGCGGCCACAATGATCCGACCTTTGGCGGAATCGCCCCCGAACCTTCACCAGTCAACATGGCTCCGGTGATCAATGCCTTGAACAGGAGTCCCAGGCCCCTGAAGCTTGGAGCGATTATTGACCCAGACGGTGACCGGATCCGTTTTACCGATGGAGCCGTTGATATTGATATGAACAGATTCGGTCCCCTGGCCTATTATTACCTCCACCAAATAAAGCACAGGAGCGGCATGGTGGCAAAGACCGTTGCCACCAGCAACTTTGCCAACGCCCTGGCCGTTGCTTTTGGCGAGGAGGTCTTTGAGCCGCGGGTGGGGTTCAAGGAGTTCAAGCCGGTAATCGGCAGGGCGCTGGTCTGTTTTGAGGAATCAGACGGCATAACCGTCCTGGGCCATACCCCGGAAAAGGACGCCTATATCGGTCTGCTGCTCGCCCTTGACATGGTTCTTTCCCTGGGCCGGAACCTCGGGGAGATCCTGGCGGATATCGAGGGGAAATATGGCGCTTACTATGCAGCCAAAGACGGAGTGACCGTAACCCGCAGCGGAAAGGATCTGGCTGAGGCGTTGCGCTCCCTGGAAAAATATCAGGCCGGGGTCGAGGTTGTGGTTGGGGATGAGAAAAAGCGGATAACAAAAATCATTGCCATTGACGGCCGCAAGATGCTTTTTGAAGATGGCAGCTGGCTGATGATCCGGCCATCCGGCACCGAGCCCAAGGTGCGATTCTACGTCGAGGCCCGCAGCCGGGAAGGGCAGGCGGCCCTTTTCAGCTCCGCCCGGCAGATGCTTGTCGAGGCGGGCCTTCTTTGATTCTGCCCGGGTTTAATTCTTGTTGCTTTTTAAATTTCAAAAAACTATGGTTTTATGTTGTCTGAAGTTGACGGCAAAGCCTGCCGTAGAATGAAGGTTGATGATTCCGCTTCATTATCAATAGAAAACCGCGCCTCTTACGCTGAGCCAAACTTCAACCATAATCCTGATAGAGGTTTAAGGAGTACTGTCAAGACATGTGGGAATATACCGACAAAGTTAAAGACCATTTCCTCAATCCCCGCAACGTCGGGGAAATTGAAAAACCCACCGGCGTCGGCGAGGTCGGTTCCCTTGCCTGCGGCGATGCGTTGACCTTTTATTTCAAGCTGGGTGCTGACGGTCGTATTGGTGAGGCCAAATTCAAGACCTTTGGCTGTGCCAGCGCCATTGCCTCTTCTTCCGCCCTGACCGAGATGGTTGTCGGCAAGACCCTTGACGAGGCGGCAAAGATCACCAATGAAGACATTGCCGAGTACCTCGGCGGTCTGCCCAAAGAGAAGATGCACTGTTCGGTGATGGGGCGTGAGGCCCTGGAGGCGGCCATTGCCAACTCCCGTGGGCTGCCCATACCCATGGCCCAGGGCGAGCTGGTCTGCGAATGTTTCGGGGTTACTGATCTTGAAATCCGCCGGGCCATTGAGGAGAGCAATCTCCGAACCGTTGAAGAGGTGACCAACTTCACCAAGGCGGGCGGCGGGTGCGGCAACTGCCATGAGCGGATTGAAGAGCTGATCCTGGAGGTAAGAAAGGACGTCCGGATCGAGGATGCCCTGGAAAAGAAACCCAGGCGGCTGACCACGATCCAGAAGATAAAGATGATCGAGGATGTCCTGGAACGGGAAATCCGACCGGCATTGCGCAAGGATGGCGGTGATATCGAGTTGATCGACGTGGACGGCAATTACGTCCTGGTCTCGCTCCGTGGCGCCTGTGTCAGCTGCGTTGCCTCCCAGACAACCCTGAAGGAGTACGTGGAAAAGAAACTGCGCGAACAGGTCGTGGACACCCTGATCGTGGAGGAGGATAAGGGATGAGTGAGACCTGGCCAGTGGTATACATGGACAACAATGCCACCACCCGGGTTGCCCCCGAGGTTCTGGATGTCATGCTTCCCTATTTTGGCGAGTTTTACGGGAATCCATCAAGCATGCACACCTTTGGCGGCCAGGTCGGCAGGGCGGTTGCCACCGCCCGGGCCCGGATTTCATCTCTTATCGGGGCAAATCCTGACGAAATACTCTTTACCAGCTGCGGCACGGAAAGTGATTCCACCGCTATTCTTTCCGCCCTTCAGGCCCATCCAGGCAAAAGGCACATCGTCACCACCCGGGTTGAACATCCCGCGGTCAAAAGTCTCTGTGAAAATCTTGATAAGCTGACCGGCCATAAACATACCGTAACCCAGCTTCCGGTTGACAGGGAAGGGATGCTCGATCTTGCCCGATACGAAGAGAGTCTCACCGATGAAACCGCCATTGTCAGCGTGATGTGGGCGAACAATGAGACCGGGGTCATCTTTCCCATTGCCGAAATGGCGGCCATGGCCAGAAGTCGCGGGATTCTCTTTCATACCGACGCGGTTCAGGCGGTGGGCAAGATCCCGATAAATCTCAAGGATATGGATGTCGATTTTCTCTCCATATCAGGCCACAAGCTTCACGCCCCCAAGGGGGTCGGGGTGCTTTATATCCGCAAGGGCACACCCTATGCCCCTTTTCTGATCGGAGGCCACCAGGAAAAAGGACGGCGGGGCGGCACTGAAAACGTGGCGTCCATCATCGGCCTTGGCAAGGCCTGCGAAATGGCTGCGGCCAACCTGGAGGAAGAGAATACGAGAGTGCGATCGCTCCGTGACAGGTTGGAGGAAGGCCTTCTTGAAAAAATTCCCCACGCCCTTTTAAACGGCCACAAGACCGACCGCCTGCCCAATACCACCAATGTCAGTTTTGAATATGTTGAGGGAGAGGCGATACTTCTCCATCTTGACCGCTACAATATCTGCGCCTCCTCCGGCTCTGCCTGTACATCCGGATCCCTGGAGCCTTCCCATGTCCTGCGGGCCATGGGCGTGCCTTTTACCGCGGCGCATGGTTCAATCCGTTTCAGCCTGAGTATCTACAACACCGAGGCTGAAATCGATCTTGTCCTGGAGAAACTGCCGGGAATCATAGCCAACCTCCGGGAGATGTCGCCTTTCTGGAAGGGAAGACATTCAGGCCAGGTGGGATCAAGTCAGTGTAAATGCAGTTGCGCGTAAACTGAACTCTGTACAAGGAAAGAGCAGCATGAAAGTCATTGAACCATCGTATGAGATCCTTGACTCTCTGGACCGTGAAAGTCTGGCCGTTAGAATCGAGGTCTGTGGTCGAATCTGCTACAAGAGCGAGGACAAGATCACCTCGGAATCAGCAATCCCCTTTATCCGGACGATTATCCGCCATGGACATAACTCGGTGACCGAGATGGGGGTGCTCACAGTACGGGTTGTCTGTGATGAGCAGAGCGTGGTTGACGGGTTTTATCGTGTTCTGCCCAGATTTCTGGTCATCGATGAACTGGAAAAAGGTGTTCTGCTGATCACCGGAAGCGTCCGCGCCTTTCGGGAACTTTTTCTCTTTCATGACAAGACGGAGGTGGTCAGGGCGATCACCGGTTTTCTTGCACGGCGCCATCCGCTCTTTTTTGAGGATCTGGTTCCACAACCCCTTGATCCGGTTGCCGGAATAACCGTTGCCAAGATTTCCCTTTCCGAGGTAGACGCCATGCCGTCCCATCTCCTGTCCCGGCACCGGCACCTTGCGGTAAAATTTGTCGTCAATCGGGCAATTACCCACGAAATAGTCCGGCACCGTCCCTGCTCATATCTCCAGGAGAGTCAGCGATACTGCCGCTATGACGGCGATAAATTCGGCAATCAGGTGACTTTTATAAAACCTCTGTTCTATAAAGAGGGTACTGAAGAATTTGCACTGTGGAAAAGCGCGATGGAGGAGACTGAACGCCTCTACATCAAGCTTCTTGCAACTTCTTCCCCCCAGGCGGCGCGGACCGTGCTGCCAAATTCATGTAAAACCGAGTTGATCACCTACGCCAATCTCACCGAGTGGCACCATATTTTCCGCCTGCGCACCTCAAAGGCGGCAGAGCCCACCATGCGCGAGGTGATGATACCGCTGTTGTTGGAATTTCAGGAGAGATTCCCGGTCGTGTTCGGTGACGTGCAGATCGATTAAATGCGACGGGGCTCTTACGAAACGTATACCCCTCGAGGGGGCACTGAAAAGAGTGCCCTCGGTTGCAAGCAAGGGATTTGCACCGGAAGACGGCCTTCACGTGACAAAAAAATGAAGACTGGGTTGTATCTTTCCCGCGAGATGCGAGAGAAAGGGCGACTCAGAACAATAATAAGAGTATCAACCCGTATCATTTAATCAAAAAGGAGGGAAAAGATGGCTTACGATGCTGTAAACATGCCAGACTGGCAGATTTCCGAGGCTGCTGAAAAGAACATGCCCACCCCCGAAGAGTGGCGCGAGAAGCTTGGGCTTGAAAAGGATGAGATCCTGCCCATGGGCCGGCTGGCCAAACTCGATTTTCTGAAAATCATGAACCGGCTCCAGGACAAGCCGGATGGAAAGTATATCGAGGTGACCGCCATTACCCCGACACCCCTGGGTGAAGGCAAGTCCACCACCTCATGTGGTCTGATGGAAGGGTTGGGCAAACGTGGTTTAAACGTCGGTGGCGCCCTCAGGCAGCCTTCCGGCGGCCCGACAATGAACGTCAAAGGTACGGCTGCCGGCGGCGGTAACTCGCTGCTGATCCCGATGACCGAGTTTTCCCTGGGGCTCACCGGTGATATCAACGATATCATGAACGCCCATAACCTGGGCATGGTGGCCCTGACCGCCCGCATGCAGCATGAGCGGAATTATAACGATGAGCAGCTGGCCAGATTGACCGGCATGCGGCGTCTCGACATCGACCCCACCCGGGTCGAGTTTGGCTGGATCATCGACTTCTGCGCCCAGGCGCTCAGGAATATCATTATCGGCATCGGCGGCCGCACCGACGGTTTCACCATGCAGTCCAAATTCGGTATTGCCGTGGGCTCCGAGTTGATGGCCATCCTTTCCATCGCCACCGACCTGGCCGACCTCAAGGAACGGATCAACAACATCACCGTGGCCTTTGACAAGAGCGGCAAGCCGGTGACCTGCCGCGACCTGGAGGTGGGCAACGCCATGACCGCCTTCATGCGCAACACCATCAACCCGACCCTGATGTGCACCGCCGAGTACAACCCCTGCCTGGTTCATGCCGGACCCTTTGCCAATATCGCAGTGGGCCAGTCGTCGATCATCGCCGACAAAGTCGC
>JBFHXP010000116.1:0-8370 GCA_041598875.1 Desulfobulbales bacterium | reverse complement strand
AGCCAGGATTTTGCTGGCCTCCGGTCCTTTGACCAGGATGAAAACTGCACCCGCGCCGGCAAAGAAGACAACCAGAAAGCGGAGGATGGTGTCGCCCATCCGTGACCTGATCCGGCTGGCGGCAGGGTTTCGGTCCGCTGATCTTAGTCGGCCGGCCCTGATTCGGTTGTAAAGGCCATCCAGGCTGTATTCTATCGGGTGCACGGGAACTATGCCTCCGTGTGATGAATGCTCGGTTTTGTGCGCACAGGCAGAGATGCACCTTGGCACAGATTTTTTTTTAACGTATCTGCCGGAAAGTGCGTTCGCGCCGGTGCGGCGGTGACCCGATCCCCAGGGGTCGGATCTTTACTGATACATTCTCTTTTTTCCCACTGCCAGTTGCCTTGCCAATTCATGAGGCAGAGAGCAGCACACGCGACTCCGCTGTGCGTATTCCGCCAATGGCAAGGCTTTATTGCGATTGAAAAAGACCGGCACGACTTCCAGTGATAGTGAAAATAAACCCTTGGAGACAAGTCCGGTACGTGCGTGCAACCGCCCCCCGGTTACAGTCGGACTCGTGATCGTGCGTTACCCCTTACGTATCTTATCAACCATGAGATGAGTCGGTCAATGATTTTTTCCGGGCAGGAAAGTGAAAGGTGTGGCCGTCACCTGAAATAGAATGAAAACTGATTAGAGGGCCCACGACCATGAAATGGAAATGGCGCCATCCCTGAAACGACCGGAGTCCGGTGTCCGGGTCCGCCCTGGAAAGCGGGTGCCGGAATAATTGGTGTATTCGAGGGAAAAGGTGCCGGGATGCCAGTCGTCATAGCCAAAGCCATAGGTATAGTCCGGATCCCATGGTTGCTGCTGCGACTGATCCGGGTAGAAGAACAAAGTGGTTTGCATGTACCAGTAGGTGTATATAAAGTATTTGAGGTCAAGGGAGATCGAGTGCTTCCAGTTTCTGTCCCGGATCCTGGAGAGGTCGAAATATTCCGGGGTAAGGTTGGAGTGGATTTCTCCGTGCAGCCCGCCGCTGGGGTGAACAAGCAGAGGTTTTTCCCATTTCTCCGGCAGATCGAATTTCCAGCCCAGCGACACAATCCCATTCTTGAATCTGGTATGGGCCTCTCCTTTTGCCCGGTTCGGGGAGAACCTGTTGCCACCGGTGTTTTCATAGGTGAGGCTGAACGTGTATGGATGCCAGTCATCATAGCCAAAGCCGTAGGAGAAGTCGGGGTCCCAGGATGCCTTGTATCGAGAATTGATATATTTGAAAAGAGTTGTTTCAATGTACCAGTAACTCCTGGGTGAATATTTTATCGTGGCTCTCAACGTGGTCTTGTCGCCGTTTTCACCCTGTGTTGCCGAACCTTCGACAACCTCGGCCGGCGGGCTTTCGGTCAGCGGGAAGTTGACAGTGAATGAACCGCTTAATCCGCCAGGCAGTGAAAGCCAGGAAATTTTGTCTGGATCGGTACCGGTTGTTTCGGTCGCCCTTGAGGGTGCCACCCATGCGAGCATGATCAGGAGAGCAAGCAGGAAGGGCAGGGCATGGGCCCCGGCTCTCCGGTGATAAGGAGTGGAATTTTCGGAGTCAATGGGCTGGAAGTTCACGGTCAATCACGTTTTCCGGTGCTGTTGTTCCAGAAAAAAGTACCTATGCAGGAGAATCCTGTGCTTTGAACGCAATAACGGCAGTGGGTGTTTTGTAAGTCAATTTCAAGTAGCATGTAACCGGGGTCCATGCAAGGGGTTTTCTTGCTCAGGACCGGTAGCCGGTATGGGGAAGAAGGGACAGAGTGGCAAAGTGGCAGAGTGGCAGAGTGGCAAAGTGACAGAGTGGAAACAGACAATTTTTAAAAAGTGGCGTTTCCGGATGAAAACGAACTAATTTTGGTGCGGCGGCAAAGGCCCCTCCGGGCAGGATCTTGACTACAGGCGTGGAGACGCAGCTATTATGGAGAGCCAAGGGCAGGGCAGAAGCGTGACTTCGCAGGGAGGGAATCTGGGCACCTTTGCCGGTGTGTTCACCCCCTCCATTCTCACCATTCTCGGCATTATTCTTTTTCTCCGCCTGGGATTCGTGGTTGGCAATTCCGGGCTGGGCCGGGCCTTGCTGATCATCGGACTCGCTAACATCATCGTTGTTCTCACCAGCATCTCCCTGTCCGCCGTTGCCACCAATCTCCATGTCAAGGGCGGGGGAGACTATTACTTGATCTCCAGAACCCTGGGCCTTGAATTCGGCGGCGCCATCGGCATCGTCCTCTTTCTCGCCCAATCCATTTCCATTGCCTTTTACTGCATTGGTTTTGCCGAGGTTCTTTCGGGGTTTATTCGCGATATATATCCATTGCCCCAGCAGGTGATCGCCCTTCTTGCCATATCCTTTATTTTCATCTTCGCCTGGATGGGCGCTGACTGGGCAACCCGTTTCCAGTATGTTGTCATGGCCTTTCTTTTCGCCGCCCTGGCCTCTTTCTTTTGGGGCGGCATTGGCAGATGGGATACTGCATTGCTGGCTGCCAACTGGGGTTTGCCCAAGGAAGGGTTGGGGTTCTGGCCGGTTTTTGCCATTTTTTTTCCGGCGGTCACCGGCTTTACCCAGGGGGTGAGCATGTCCGGCGACCTTAAGGACGCCGGAAAAAGCCTGCCACTGGGTACCTTTTCCGCTGTCGCGCTCTCGATTCTGGTCTATTTTCTGGTTGCGGTTATCTTTGCCGCCACCGTGCCTCTAGACGCCTTGATGGCCGACTATTCCGCCATGTATCGGGTGTCCAGTGTCAATTTTTTAATTGATGCCGGCGTTATTGCCGCAACCTTGTCCTCGGCAATGGCCTCCTTTATGGGAGCGCCCCGGATCCTGCAATCAATGGCCCGGGACAGAATCTTTCCTTTGCTCCGCCCCTTTGCCCACGGTGAAGGGCCTGCCTCCAATCCTCGGCGCGGGGTGTTGCTCTCCTGCGGGATTGCCTTTCTGGTGGTTGGGCTGGGCAACCTCAACCTGGTCGCATCGATAGTCACCATGTTTTTTCTGGTCTCCTACGGTCTGCTTAACTATGCCACGTTTTATGAGGCCCGGGCCGCCAGCCCCTCCTTCAGGCCGACATTCCGCTGGTTTGATTCCCGGGTCAGTTTGATGGGGGCCTTGTCCTGTCTGGCGATCATGCTCGCTGTCAACCTGTATGCAGGCATAATTGCCATTTCGATCCTCCTTGCGATCCATCAGTATCTTAAACGGGTTGCTCATCCGGCGCGGTGGGCGGACAGCCGGCGTTCCTATCACATGCAACTGGTCAGGGAACACATCCTGGCAGCTGCCGGGGAGGCGGAACACCCCCGCGACTGGCGGCCACAGCTCCTCGCCTTTTCCGATGACCCGCATCGTCGGGAACAGCTTCTCCGATTCGCCTCGTGGATAGAGGGCAGCAGTGGGCTGACCACCGCGGTACGGGTTCTTGAGGGCACAGGACTCAAGATGATCAAACAGCAGCAGGAGGCGGAAAAGAAATTGCAGGAGGACATCAATGCCCTTGGCCTGAAGGCCTTCCCCCTGGTCGTAATCGCCCCCAGCCTGGAGGTTGGCGTGCACACCCTTGTTCAGGCCTTCGGGGTCGGCCCGCTTCGTGCCAATACCATTCTCCTCAACTGGTTTGAAAAAATGCCCCATGGTGTTCTCGGGCTCCATGAAGCCGGGTACGGACAGAAGCTGAAGATGGTCTTTCGCCTGGGCTCCAATATTGTCATTCTTGACGCCATGGAAGAGGAATGGACCGACCTCCAGGAGGTGCCTCCCAATGAGCGGCGGATCGATGTCTGGTGGTGGGATGATGCCACCAGCAGGCTGATGCTGCTCCTGGCCTATCTCATGACCAGGAAACCCGCCTGGGAACACGCGGCCATCAGGCTCCTCGGTGCCTGTTACCAGGAAGACAGCGAGGAAAACAGGGCGCATCTGGCTTCGATGCTGTCTGAAGTCCGGATAGATGCTGAATCAAAAATAGTTCCGCAACCGGATGCCCGCGCGGTTATGGACAACTCAGCAGACGCCTCCCTTGTTTATTTTCCATTCCGATTGGCGGGAAATCATATGAAAGACCCGTTTGGCAACAGCATATCGGCCCTTCTGCCCGGGCTGCCTGTTTCCGCACTTGTACTGGCGGCTGAAGACATAGTTCTGGATGCCGATCCCGAGGATGGACCGGCGGCGGAGATCGCCTCGATTCTCGACGCCATTGAGGACGCCCATGCACTTGCGGATAAACTGGAAAAGGATGCGGCTGAGGCGGCGTTAGAGGTTGAAAAGATTGCCGCATCCCTGGCAGAAGATGGAATCATTGAGGGAGGGGAAGGGGTGGAGTCCGGGATGCACGCGGAGCTGAAAGAGGCGAAGAAACAGGAGCAACGGGCAATGCGGCGGGCCGCAAAGGCGCGGGCAAAGGCGGAGATCATGGCCAGGGAGGTAGAGGCCTCCGGCGGGTCTAAGGAAGGGGAAAAAGAGGAGGCGGCCGGCGATGGAGGTGTCAGGTAGTCAATGGTTTTTTCGGGGCAGGGACGCGTGCATGTCAACGGCCCGTATGGCATCGGCAGCGGAGCTCGTGATTCCGCCGGTATAGCCTGAGCCCTCGCCTATGGGATAGAGGTTTTTGGTGTTCACTGATTCGAAATTTTCAGTGCGGGTAATCCGGACCGGCGATGAAGTTCTGGTTTCCGCGCCCAGCAGTATCGCCTGGTCTGAAACAAACAGGGGTACCTCTTCCTTCCATTTTCGAAATGCGGCCAGCAGTTCGTCAATCACGAATCCTGGAAAGATCTCTTTCATATCCGCAGGGACAACCCCCTGCTGAAACGAGTTTCTGTTCAGAGAGGCGGAGTTCTTTTTTTCTAAAAAATCCATCAGGTTCTGGGCCGGCGCAGCCCAATTCCCCCCCCCAGCCGTAAAGGCCTTTTGTTCAATTCTTTTCTGGAATTCCAGGCCGGCCAGCGGGTCGGTCGAGGTGTAATCATCCGTATGGCAGGTCACAACCAGGGCGGCGTTTGAAAATGACGATGCCCGGCGCGAGTAACTCATGCCGTTTATAACCATTGCTCCGTTGTCCGATGAGGCGTTCAGCACCTCACCGCCCGGGCACATGCAGAAGGTATACACCCCCCGGCGCTGTTTCCGGTTGGTGTAATTCAAGGAATAGGTCGCTGCCCCCAGGCCGGGAAAGTTCCTGTACTTACCGCCATAGCGCATGAGGTTGATCGTTTCCACGGGGTGCTCGATTCTGACTCCAACGGAAATCGGCCTCTGCTCAATGGCAATCCCCTTTCCGTGCATCATCGCAAAGGTCTCCCGTGCCGAATGCCCAAGGGCAATATAGATACGTGAGGAGAGGTATTCCCTGGTGCCATTTATTATAATGCCCGAGGCCGTACCCTCTGATATCAGGATATCGGTCATTTTCGCGCCATAATATATATCGCCACCCCTCTCAAGGATGTGGTTCCGTATATTGCGGACGATTCTGCAGAGCACATCAGTGCCAAGGTGGGGTTTGCTGATGTAACCGATCTCTTCCGGGGCACCGAATCGAATAAATGTCTGCAGCACCCGGTTTACATAGCTGGTGTTCTGGTTTCTCCGGGAAAAGAGTTTCCCGTCCGAGTATGAACCGGCACCGCCTTCGCCGAACTGGATGTTTGATTCGGGATTGATCTCCCTTTCCTTCATGAAGCGGTGCACGTCCTGGGAGCGTTCCTCTATCTTCTTCCCTCTCTCAAATATGAGGGGTTTGAGCCCACGCTCGATAAGTTCAAGGGCGGCAAACATCCCGGCCGGTCCGAAACCGACGATCACCGGTCTGTCCGTGCCGGTTATTCTCTCCTTTCTGGGTGGCGGCTGCTCCAGGTAAACTGGGAACCCCTGGCTGTTTTCAAAACTGTCATCGATCCCGACAACCAGGGAAAGGGTGTAATGGAACTGTTCCGTATTGCTCAGATCAAGGGATTTGCTGAGGATCTTGACGAGGGTTATTTTTTCTTCACCGGTTCCGATGATCTGTGCCGCAGCTTGGAGATATGCATCTGTCCCGTCATTTTCAATGGGGATGCGGACGCTGCTGATTATAAGATTCAAAGGAAAACCCCGCGTGCTGATGATATTTGCCCTATGGGTGCAAAAGGCTGGTGGCCCTGAACATCCCAACAACCCCAACCCCGATCCAGAAGACATTGAGCAGTGTGTATGCCCTGTCTTTCTTGATGATCGCGCACCAGGAAAGCAATATTGCGTCCGCGGTATTGAAGGCCCATACAAAGAAAAACGGGCTTGCCGGGCCAAGCCAGCTCACCAGGGAGAAACTGAAGATGCGCATCAGCACTCCGGCCATCTCGAAGGCCCGAATGTGCGTGGTCACCATGGCATTGACTCGGTTCAGGATGTGTGTATTCATAGTGTGTCATGTTTTACCGAAATTATTTCAAGAGCAGTATCCGCGCCGATTCATCTCGTAATTCCTGTATGTCCATTGGTTTTGCTAAATATGATAGCCGGTTTTCTTTAAAGAACCGTTCTCTTTCAGGTGAGGGATCTCCGGTCATGAAAATAAACCTGTTAGACAATGTCGGGAATTGTTCAACCGCCTCCTGGTAGAAGGCGAGTCCATCCATGATCGGCATGTCAATATCGGAAATGATCAGTTTGTAAAATTTTTCCTCTATCAGTTTGAGGGCTTCGGATCCGTTGTGCGCCAGGTCAATATTCCCCGAGCGGTTCAACAATGCCTTGATAAGGTCGGTGATCATAGGGTCATCATCAACGATCAGGATGTTCTCGATCCACAGCGGCGGCAATTGCTTTATCTTCTCTAATGCCTGGGGCCGGTTCTCGATCTTTTCCAGATAGTAGACGATTTCTTTTATATGGGCCTGTATTCTCGCGGCCGGATACTTGAATTCACTTGATTTTTCCTTTAATGAATTGACGACATAAATAAAAATGTCATTCCATTCCGAAAGTTCAGCTGTAACTATTTTTTCGATCAGTTCCGCCTTGGAAATCGTTTTATTCTCAACCCCGTTCTTCATGTCGAGAAAGTAGCTGTTAATCCTGTCACGGGTCTTCCCGTCAACAGCGATGGGTGGAATGATTTCAGGTTCTGATGCAATAAATTCCGCCGCACTGCCCATCACATGGTAATGCCAGGCCTCATCTTCCGCGGTGTGTTCGAGAAACTTCTTAAATTTCGGGTCATCGTCGTAAAATGACGCCGCGAGTGTATAGACCTCGCTTGCCAGATGTTCGACAGTTCGGAGCCATTTAATGATTTCTTTCATGGGAGCCTCGTCTGGATAAGGGGGGGATTGCACGACATCCTTTTAAGAAGAGTGGTGTCGTGGTTCAGGTGATAAGTGATTTTGCGAGCTTGTCGATTTCTTTTTGAGATGTAAAGGAGTGCGCTTGCACTGATGGTACTGAGATGCCGCGTTGATTATACACAAATTGTATTTTATTCTTGGTAATTCGTCAATAAATGCAGGATAAAGGGGCTTCGGGGCCCCCTCTCTGCTCCTGGATCAACTCCTTTATTATCGGTGGCAACTGATTTTATGGAACAGCTCAGGAATGTGACCACTTTATCTGGAACTCGATTTCTTCCTGATCCTTATCCCGCTCGTGTTCGATGGTGTACGTTGCCCGAACGGGAACATATATTCTCTCGCCCGCGATCTGGATTTCAAACTGCTCGCCTTTTTCCAGCGCATCGGCAAGGCGGCGGAGTTTTGAGATAAAATCCGGCAGCGGGTACTTTTTCTCTATATCTCTTTTGGCCTTGTTATCCATGATTTCTTGTCTCCTGATTCGTGTCCGTCCGAGTTACAGGCTTAAACCGCTGTCTTCTGGCGGTCAGCTTTTTGTTGCGATGAATTTTTCGCCTTATGCCTCTGCTGCCTCATGCTATCGACTTTCAGTCGATGGTCGTTGATTTTAAGGTGTGTGGTCATTCCGGGGCAGTAACCGGGATAAAACGTTACTCCTTATTTCTCGAATTGACGTCCAGTGGTGGGACAGCCGTTACTTCGAAAGAAGTCGCGCCAAGTTTTATTTCACCGTCTGATTGCTCTATCGCCCGAAGTGCCTGGACACAGATTGCGTCCTTGGTGATCCGGCGTTGCTTGTAATCAACCACGTAGCGGAGGGAGAACTCGACCCAGTTTTCTTTCATGTTCAGCGTTACTATGGGGTCTAATCGTGCGTCTTCCAGCAGGTATCTATCAGTCATCTCCCGCCAGTTACTAGTCCTAATCAAGGTTAAAGCCCCCGCCTTTAGGCGGGTAGATTTATCACTCCCAATTGATCGTGTATAATGCCTCTTAAATAGGAGGTCATGT
>JBFHXP010000115.1:0-8378 GCA_041598875.1 Desulfobulbales bacterium | reverse complement strand
CCCGGGATTATTTCCGCAGCGTGGAGGTGCGTCTGCCTGTGGCATCGGCAGATACGCCGGAGTTGATCAGCCATGCCGGGCGGTGCCTGACCCGGATTTTCCGGCCCGGGAGTTGCTATAAAAAGGCCGGGGTGATGTTTCAGGAGCTTGTGCCCGGGGGCAGGATCCAGGGAAATCTTTTTGATACCCGTAACCGGGAACGCTCCGCCCGGCTGATGGCTGTTGTGGACCTGCTCAATGAGCGGATGGGCGCCGGGTCGGTTTCATTTGCCGCCACCGGCTGCTGCCGGGAACGACAGAAACAGTGGCAGACGGTCTTCCAGCACCGCTCTCCCGCCTATACCACCGATTGGAGACAGCTTCCCCTGGTGGGGTGATGATAATCACTGTTTCGGCCTACGCTGTCACATCTCTCGTTGAGAACAGGTGCCGCTCTTGCGATCCGCAATGCGATGATCGTGGATGACTTTTCCAAGGATTCCCTGGATCTGGAAAAGTATTTCGGGGGAGTTGAGTAAGGGATTGCCGCCTGTCACGTCTTTTTCTGTTCAATGGTCAGCAGCGGCCGTTCATGCTCAAGGTCTGGTTCGCCGCAATGGCCGAGAATCCATGACCGGACATAATCCCTCAGGCGGACCGCTTTTTTCCATGAATCCCCTTGGTTGGTATCCTGAAAGCTGTCCGGATCTATCCTGGGACCGATTTCCACTATAATGGTGCCATGCCTGGGAAACCATGACCCGGCGCGGAGCATCGAGCGGGTGCCGCGCAGGGCAATCGGGACAACCGGGATATGGGCGTTCACCGCGGTCTCAAACGCACCCAGGCGAAAGGGCAGCAGGCCGGGCATCCGGGTGAAGGTTCCTTCGGCAAAAAAGAAGAGGCTTCTGCCCTGGTCGATTCCGGCCAGCAGCGCCTGTACGTCTTCAACACCCTTCTGGTGAGAAAAACGTTCGACAAACCTGGTTCCGATCCTTTTGAGAAAGACGCGGGCAAAGGGATTGCGGGCGAGTTCCGCTTTGGCGACAAAGCTGACCGGTCCGGGGAGTATCAAGGCAAGCATGATCGAGTCGAGATAACTGGCATGGTTGGCTACAAGCACCGCGCCGCTTCCCTCGGGCGGGATGTTCTCCACTCCTTTCACCCGCACCGTGATCATGGTACAGCGGCGCAGCAGCGCGATAATTGCGCGCAGGGAGCGCCAGCGCCACGATTCTCGGGGCAGCAGCGTTACCAGGAGCCAGGCAATCGGGGTTGCGAGAAGAAACAGGGTCCAGCTGTACAGGGCAAAGCCGCCCGCCCGCAGAGACCTGATGAAGTCCCCCATTTTCGGCCGGACAGCGGAAAGGGAGAAGCGGGCAATCTGGACCCAGACCGCCTGCCGGGCCTTGCCGATTTCGCCCTGTTCATAAACGCGACGGCTTGCCGCCCGCCTGATCTTGCCGCTTGATGTCTTGGGAACCGTGTTGGGCGGCGCCAGAACCACCTCGTCCGGCGGCGACCCGCAGAGGTCGGTGACCAGGGTGTTGACGGCAATCCGCAGGGATTGCTGTGAATCAGGGTCCCGTTTTCTGGTCTCCGCGAGAATGATAAGCCGCTCGGTGGCTGATTCGGGCGTGGTGCTGCCGAACACGGCAATGTTTCCCTTGCGCAGCCCCTCGATTCCGCCTACCGCCTCTTCTATTTCCTCCGGATAGATGTTGCGTCCACCCCTGATAATGATATCCTTGTTGCGGCCGGTGATATGGATCTCGCCTTCGGCAATATAGGCCCGGTCGCCGGAGTCCAGCCACTGGCCATGGAAAAGCTCAGCGGTTTTTTCCGGGTTTCTGAAATAGCCTTCCGTGGAAGAGGGCCCCTGGAATTGAAGCCTTCCTTCACTGCGCTCGGGAAGTTCCCGGTCTGCACTGTCAACAATGCGGATCTGGTGGCCGGGCAGGGGATAGCCGCTGCTGACGAATCTGAGGGCATCGGTTTCCCCCTCTGCCGCAGACTCCGCCCTGCCGGAATCCATCAGCCTGCGCCGCGATACCCGGTCGATGCGCACTCCTCTGCCCAGGGGGGGGAACGCGAGTCCCACCGAGGATTCCGCCAGGCCGTATACAGGCATCATTGCCTGGGGCGCGAACCCGTATTTCCGGAAACGTTCAGTAAACCCTTCCACAATTGCCGGGCTTACCGCCTCGGCGCCATTAAAGGCGCATCTCCAGGAACCAAGGTCGAGTTTTTCGATATCCCCGGCATCAATCCGTCGCAGACAGAGTTCATAGGCGAAATTGGGTGCAGCGGAAAGGGTGCCGCGATAGCGGTGTATCGCCTGCAGCCAGCGAAGCGGCCTGGCTATAAAGGTGAGAGGCGACATGATGACAAGGGGGCTGGCATAATAGAGGCTGCCGAGCCAGGCGCCGATCAGGCCCATGTCGTGATAGAGGGGAAGCCAGCTGACAAAGACATCGTCGGCGGTGATCCTGATCGCCTGGCCCATGGCCCTGATGTTGGCAAGCAGGTTGGCATGGCTCAGGACGACGCCCTTGGGCAGGCCGGTGCTGCCGGATGTGTACTGGAGAAATGCGGTCTCAGCGCCGTCCCGGGCAGGTATGCGGAGAGTGTGCTCTTTTGATTCATCAATGAGGTCGCCGAAGGTTGCGACCCTTTTCAGGGGCGGCACCTTCTGGTGCATGAGGTGGGCAAACTGTTTTGCCTCGGGCATGGTGATCATCACCCGGGCAAGGCAGTTGGCGGCGATTGCCGTGTGGCGCTCCAGATGCTCCGCAATCTGCTTGATCCGGCCGGGCGGATAGACCGGAACCGGAACGCCGCCGGCAAGCAGCACCCCGAAAAAACTATAAAAATACTCTTTGCCGGTGGGCAGCATGATCAGCACGGTTTCGCCCGGCGCCAGCCCAAAATGCTGCAGGGCCGCACCGATGCGGCCGGCGGTATCCCATAAATCAAGATAGGTGATGACCTCTCCTTCGGTAGCATCGTCGTAGAGGCGTATGTGCGGCCGGTCCGGATGACGGGCAGCATGCCATTTAAGAGCATCGACCAGGGTGGTGATCCCATCGGGCGGCGTATCTGTTGCTGCGGCGAGTTTTTCAGCGGCGGTTTCCCATCCGGACCGGTCTTCCGGCCGGAGGCCGGCGCTCTTGATTGCCCTTAAAAGGTCGCGCGGCGTTTCCGCGGTCGCCAGGATCTGCTCTGGGAGCGCGCGGTCAAAGCAGTGCTCTATCCGGGCCAGAAGCTCCACCCTGGAGAGGCTGTCAAGGCCGAGATCCCGGTCCAGGGAGCTGTCCAGGGAGACGGTGATCTGATCCGCCTGGCGGGGATGAAGTTCGGCGATCAGCTCTCTGACGACGCCGAGCAGCATCTCCGGGGCAGCGGGCTGGGACGTGGAGTTTTTTGAGTGGCTCACAGCATGATCCTCCCCTGGAAATCCGGGAATTTCCGGGCAATGATGGTGCTGCGGATCAGGAGCTGGCGCTGCATTTCTCTTCCACCCCGGCAAGAATCAGGCTGCCAATGAAAAAAAACAGGATTACGATTGACACCCCGGCCCGCTGTGAATTGAAGAGATCAGTCAGGATACCGAGGAGCAGCGGACCGAGAAAGGCGGTGAACTTGCCGGAAAAGGCAAAGAACCCGAAAAACTGATTCTCCTTGCCCCGGGGAATCAGACGGGCCATCAGGGAGCGGCTGGCCGCCTGGTTCGGTCCGGAAAAGATCCCGACCAGAATGCCGGCCACCCAGAACAGGGTCTTGTTCGGGGCCAGCACCGCAAGAATTGAGGCAATAATCAGCCCGACCAGGCTGATCTGCACAGTCGATTTTCCTCCGATCCAATCATCGCAGAACCCGAAAAAATAGGCCCCGATCCCGGCGGTAATATTGAGGACAACGCCAAAGAGCATGATCTCCTTGAAGGTGAAGGCGAAGGTGCCGGCGGCATAGATACCGCCAAAGGCAAAAATGGTTATCAAGCCGTCGTTATAGATAAGCCTGGCCACGAGGAATCTGACGATCTGGCGGTACTCCCTGATCTCTGAAAATGTCTGTCCTATCTCGCGGAGTCCATTCCGTATTCCTCCCGGACCCGGGGGGGAAGGAGAATCTTTTACAACCAGGAAAAGGGGAATGCTGAAGAGGGCAAACCAGCCGGCGACCAGGAGGTTGGTGGCGCGGATGTTCTGGCCCAGCTCCCGGGAAAGGCCGAACCAGGGGACTTCCGGGTTGACCATGGTAATCATCGCCAGAACCATGGCGCCCAGGCCGCCCAGGTATCCCGCTCCCCAGGCGGTGCCGGAAACTTTTCCCATGGTGGACGGCATCGAGATTTCCGGGAGATAGGCATTATAAAAGACATTGCCCATCTCATAGGCGATATTGCCGATGATAAACCAGGTAAGGGCCAGCATGACCTGTCCGGGTAACGGGAAATAGAGCATGGCTGAACTGAGCACGGCCACTGCGGTAAAGAGAAGAAGATATGATTTTCTGTTTCTGCCGCTGTCGGCCATGGCTCCCATGATCGGAGAAAGCACGGCCACCGCAAGGGCGGAAATCGCCACCGCGCGGGACCACAGTGCTGTCCCGCTTATTTCATCGGGGGCGATGGCCTTGGTGAAATAGGTGGCGTAGACAAAGGTGACGATCAGGGTGGTAAAGGCGGAGTTGGCAAAATCGTACATGGTCCAGGCGAACCGGACCTTTTTATCACTCATCTTCATGCTCCCGCGGCATACTCGCCTGTTCAGCTTAAAATGCCCGCCCTGACCGCGCTATGGAAACGTACCGCCATGGCCAGGTGTTTCCATGCGGGACGTTGATCTGCTCATGGTGTTCTTTAATACTACAGAAAATCCCATTCCGGCAACGGCCAAATTATGACGGCACAAGAAAGTCCCGAGTAAAAAACCTTTTTACTTGAAGAGGTTGGCAGAGAAGGATATAAGCATAGGTTTAATCCGCAGGCAATGTATCTGAAATAAAGCGTGTCTACCGGCCGGCGATGCCCGTCAAACCATTACCCCTGGCAATGATGAAAGAAAGAGAAATATTCCGAAGAATTTACCGGCTGGTAAGCCCGTACCGGGGATGGCTGGTCATCGCCATGTTCTGCATGGTGGTTGTTTCGGCGATGTCCGGGGCCCAGGCCTACATTGTCAAACCGGTCATAGATGAAATATTCGTCAACCAGGACCGGAAGATGCTGATGCTGGTTCCCCTGGCCCTGATGGCCATTTTTGTCCTCAAGGGGATCTGTTATTACGGGTATACCTATCTTCTTGCCAAGGTCGGCCAGAGCGTTATCCGTGACATGCGGAACACCGTGTTCATGCATATTCATTCTCTGCCCCTCTCCTTTTTCCAGAAGACACCCACCGGCGAGATCATTTCCCGGGTCATTGCCGATATAACCCTGGTTCAGGGTGCTGTTTCCCATGTGCTGGTCGGGGTGCTCAAGGATCTCTGTACCGCCACGGTGCTCATCGGGGTCATTTTCTATATGAACTGGAAACTCGCTCTCATCACCTTTGCCTTCCTGCCGATCATGATTGTTCCGATTGTCATTTTCGGGCGCAAACATCGCCGTAACAGCGTTCTGATTCAGGAGACCACCGCCCATGTCTCCAACCTTTTATTTGAAACGGTGACCGGGACCAGGATCGTCAAGGCCTTTTGCATGGAAAAATATGAGGGCCGGCGTTTTGCCGATATGGTGGGCCGGCTCTTTGCCACCATTGTCCGGGATGAGCGGATTCATTGTCTGGCCCATCCGGTCATGGAGGCCCTCGGGGGGATTGGTTTCGGTCTTATCGTCTGGTATGGCGGCTCGGAAGTTTTAAACGGCACGGCAACGCCGGGCACCTTTTTTTCATTTCTCGTGGCCATGGGCATGACCTATGAGCCGATCAAGGGGTTCAGCGGGGTCAACAACACCCTCCAACAGGGGATCGCGGCCTCGGTCCGGGTCTTTGGTGTTCTCGATACCAGGGCAGAGGTGGCGGATAAAGCGGATGCGGCAGTCCTTGCCCCGATCAGGGAAAAGATCGAGTTCAGGGATGTCAGCTTCCGTTATGACCAGGAAAACGAGGTCCTGAAAAAGATCAATCTGACCGTGACCGCCGGAGAGATTCTGGCCATCGTCGGCCCCAGCGGCAGCGGCAAGACCACCCTGGTCAATCTCATCCCCCGTTTTTCCGATGTCAGCGGCGGTGCCATAATCATAGACGGTCATGATATCCGGGACGTCACCCTCCATTCCCTGCGCGGCCAGATCGGCATGGTCACCCAGCAGACCATCCTCTTTAATGACACCGTGCGCAATAATATTGCCTATGGCCTGGATGACTGTCCCCAGGAGATGGTTGTAGCCGCTGCCCGTGCCGCCCATGCCCTTGATTTTATCGAGCAGCTGCCGCAGGGATTTGATACGGTAATCGGTGAATCGGGCGCCAGGTTGTCCGGCGGGGAACGGCAGCGGATCTCCATTGCCCGGGCCCTTCTGAAAGATGCGCCGATTCTCGTTCTGGACGAGGCGACCTCATCCCTTGATGCCGAATCGGAACATGAGGTGCAGAAGGCCCTTGAGAATCTGATGAAGGACCGGACAACCTTTGTCATTGCCCATCGCCTGTCAACGATCAGAAATGCCGACCGGATTATAGTTGTCCAGGGAGGAGAGATCGTGGAGCAGGGGACCCATGAAAGCCTTCTCCCCAAAGATGGTGTTTACTGTTCTCTCTACCGCATGCAGTTTAAGGACTCTGAACCGATGACAGGTATCGAAGAAAAAGATGGAGGACGCTATGATCAGTAAGGAGCTGCTTGAGATTCTCGCCTGCCCGAAATGCAAGGGGCCGGTGGTGTTGGCCGAAAAAAAAGAAGGCCTTGTCTGCGAAACCTGCAGGATGCTCTATGCCATAAAGGACGATATTCCCATCATGCTCATTGATGAGGCGAAACCTCTTGACGGATCGGGTTGATCTCAGGGAGGCATGGCATGGATTTGAATTCCTTGATGGAGCTGTACCGGTTTTTTGATGAACATATAGCGCTGAAGCGGATCGGGGTGGTTGTGATCTATGCCCTTCTTGCAAAGGGGGCTGATCTCTTCATTGACCGGGTGTTGCGCAGACTCGCCGCCCGGACCAGGCTGACATTCGACGACGCCCTGATTTCAATTGTCCACAGCCCCTTTTTCTGGACATTCTGCCTTCTGGGTATTCTTCACGCCCTGGTGTTGGAACCCCTCTCCATGCCGTGGCAGGTGGTTCTCCCGGCCGCCGCCAAAAGCCTTATACTGGTAATCTGGCTGGTTGCCGCGCTTCGGATCATCAACCTTACGGCTGAGAAGAGTTTTGCGGTTGTGGTGAACCGCGGCACGGTTGGCCGGGATCTTTTTCTCCTGTTAAAAAATCTTGCCCGGGTGGTGGTTCTGGTTGCCGGGCTTTTGTGGCTCCTGGCCACATGGAAGGTTGACCTGACCCCCCTGTTTGCCTCGGCCGGTATTGCCGGCATTGCCGTGGCCCTGGCGGCCAAGGACACCCTTGCCAATTTTTTCGGCGGCATCAGTCTCTTTGTCGACAAGACCTTCAAGGTTGGTGATTATATCATTCTCGACAGCGGCGAACGGGGAGAGGTTGTCGAGCTTGGGATCCGTTCGACCCGGGTGAAGACCCGGGACGACGTGATGATCACCGTGCCCAATTCCATCCTGGCAACGACAAAGATCATCAATGAGAGCGCGCCGGTTCCCCGGTTCCGGATCAGGGTTCCGGTGGGTGTTGCCTATGGCAGCGATCTCCAACGGATTGAGGAAATTCTCCTGGAAGTGGCTCAGAACAACCCCAATGTCTCCCCTGAACCCAATCCTCGGGCACGGCTCCGCGCATTCGGGGATTCCTCTGTGAATTTTGAGTTGCTCTGCTGGGTGGAGGATCCCAGCCTGAAGGGGCTTGAGACCCATAAACTCTTAAAGGAGATCTACCGGGTCTTCATGGAAAAAGGGGTCACCATACCCTTTCCGCAACGGGACATACATATCATTTCTGATGGAGTGGGGGTTTCCGCCGCCACACCGGGGATCAACCCGGCAGACTCCTGAAATCAGACATAGGTGTCAATGAGTCGCGCAGCGGGGCGATAGGGCTCAAGGGTTCTGGAATAACTGAAGGATGCCGCTCTGGCAAGATGGGAAGCGTTTCCGGCGGCCTGATTGAGCACCTCCATGGGAAGGGATGTCTCGTCGGAGAGGATTTCCAGGGTAACCGCGGAGCTGGTCTCAATGCCTTGCCCTTTTTTGTGCACAACTGGAAGGGATCCGGTGAGGTCTACCCGATCCTGCCCGCTCCGCTGTTCTTCAGGCGTGTACGGTG
>JBFHXP010000114.1:0-8492 GCA_041598875.1 Desulfobulbales bacterium | reverse complement strand
TACCTGTCCGCTGGGATGGTTGCGCATGATGTTGCGAGAAAACCTGCTCCGATAAGGAGAATGGTTGGTACGATTTTTTTCATTACTGTCCCTCCTGATGGTGTTTTTATCTTCAGTATTCGCCTGTTTTGCGAAATATGCAAAAGGAGCCTCCCCGTGCCATTGTCGCACTGGAGCTTTTTCCTTTTGGAGTTAAAAACGCATCAGCCGGGATTCGGTTGACATGGATTGCGCTGATTCGAAACAAAATCACAATCCAATGGGGATGAACGCTGCCGAGGCAACGCTGTGGACTACGGTGTTGATCGTTCTGTTGGTGCGGTCGGCGGTGATTCGGGCCATCATATCCTGGTTGGCGATCATCTTACCGATAAGACGTTCAAAGCTGAGATTGACCGCCTCACCGTTGCCGCCGAGGCCGTTGGTGAGAAGATACGGTTTTCCCTCTACAGTGAGAACGGCCCTGAGTCGCCAGGCAAGAATTTCTATGTTGCGGGCGCTGTTGTAGAGTTTCTGCTGGTCAAGGCTGTCAAGGACGAAGAATTCATTGTGAAAGTTATAGGATTGGCGGATCATGCCGGTAAGCCCTGCCATAAGGGCAAAAACCCTGTCTCCGGTGAAATCGGGGTCAAAGGTCAGAAGCATCGCCTGGATGTCATGTCTGCGGTCAAGTTCGTCAAAAAGAAGGGGGCCTGGGCGGTTGAATATCTGGTCCAGGCGGTCATCAATGGTCAGCCCTGGTTTTTTTTTCAACTCCACCGGGTTTCTCTTATAGAGTTTAACCAGAAAATTCTGCAGCAGAGCGTTGATATTGTCGAGGTGGTTGTCTGCCACCATATCGATATTGGTCTTGGCGATATTTTTGATGTGAAATGGTTTCGGGCCTGATGCGCATCCAGAGAGGAGAACGAGAAGGGTGGAGATGAGGATCGGGTATTTGATTCGTGGTCTCTGCAGGTGAAAAAATGGCATGAGAAATTGGGGGGCTCCTGTTGGTGGCATTTTATTCAGCCGGGCCGGTGAGCTTTCCGCTGGAAGAGCATCACCTGCATTGAAAAAAGGTCGGTTTCAAAACGCGTACACCGAATAATGGGTAAATAAGAAAAAGAAATCAAGGGGAATATCGAATGAGGCGGGCGGGCGCTTGCGTCGTCCATGAGATTCTTCCGCTTATCGGTATGCTGCCCCAGGATAAAGCAGGGCCACAGCCAGGGAGAAGATCGGGGCAAAGAGCTGGTCAAAGAGTCGCCAGGCCACAAGAATGCCGAGAAACATGAACGGGGTCTGCTGGATGAAGTCAAGATACCTGTTGGCAGTACGATCGCTCAGGAAGAGAGGTATCACGCCGCTGCCGTCGAGGGGAGGGACAGGGATCAGGTTAAAGATGCAGAGGATCAGGTTCAGCGAAAAAAAGATACTTATCAGGGTGGCGATTCCCGAGAAAATACCGGGTTCCCTGGCCATGGTCATTTGGGCCAGGGCAAGCCTTTCAGGCGGGAGAAAGACCTCAAGAAAAAGGCCGATATGGATCAGGAGCGCGGCAAGAATGACCAGCATAAGGTTGGCCATGGGGCCGGCCAGTGACATCCACGCGGCCCTTCTGGGAAAGCGCCGTGCCCAGACCGGGTCATAGGGGGTGCTTGCCCAGCCGAACATCCAACCGCCCATGAAAAAGGAGACAAGGGGGACGATCACCGTGCCAAGGAGTTCGCGGCGGATATGCGGCCTGGGGTCAAGGGTCGCCTGGCCTCCGTGATAGGCCGTGGGGTCTCCCAGTCTGTATGCAAAATAGGCATGTGATGCCTCGTGAAATACCGTTGAGAGGAGAAAGGCGAAATACCAGAGAAGGACATGGATCATATCAGGCATGGTTGGTTCACATTTTTTTCAGGTCATCTTGAATAATTGTCTTTTCGCTCGATCTCTGTGTCATGCTCAAAATTTTATCCTCGACATATCAGTTATATGCCTGCGGTAAAATTTTTCGCATTCCTTGATCTCAAACGAAAATCCTGATTATTCAAGACACCCTTTAGTCATAAAGGCGCAGAGTGGCAGAGGCGCAGAGTATATACTATCCAAATCATTCTGTTGAGTGGTTATGTGTGTATTCTCTCTTTTTGTGTGGTTTTGTCTTAAGACTTTGTCCCACAACGCGTGTCAGTAGGGGCGCACAGCAAAGGGGCCCCATTGAGGTCGGATCTTTATAAGGTGAGAAGAAATGTCTCTTTTCTGTGAAAATCAGGCTCCGGACCGGTGTGGGTCAGGGCCCAGTAGGATTTTATTCCATTCTTTGCGCGGAGCACCGCGCATAGAGCCAGGTCAAGGGCGCATTCTCCGGGGATGATATCATGGAGCGGCAGTGTTACTGCGAGTTTCAGCCCTTTGCTTTGCCGCTGTACCGAGAAAGGCAGCGCGGAGAGAGCCATTTCCTCAGCCATTCCCCGGCGATATCCGGAAAAGGAGAAAAAATTCCAGTGCCCGGCAGGGGAGAGGTTGCACTCCCAGTAGGGCTCTGCCCCTTTCATGCGGATAAAAAATTCAAAACAGGTGGACTCCCAGAGGTGGCTGCGCCGTTCCCGGCATCTGGCCGGATCAGGTATCTCGATCCTGGTTTCGGGATCGTGGAGAACAAACTCAACAGAAATGGATCGGCCGATCCTCGCCGTCTTTCCGCCTAGTTTGATGGACCCTTCAAGATCAGGCCGGTCAAAGGGGGTGAGCTGAAAGAGGACGCTGTTCATTGCAGGCGGCTCAGGTCGCTGATCATGGTTCGCAGGTTTTTTTCCTCTCTATCAATGCTCTCAACCAGGCGGAACTGATTCATGGCCCGGACCAGGTTCTGCCCCGGGTATCTGGTTGTGAAATAGGGGTTTCCCGCCAGGTGGTCAGTAAAGAACCTGAGGCCGAGCTCAAAGGGGATAAGACGGATGGCCGCAAAGAGATACTCGTACTCCGCAGGAGAAAGGGCCGTGTTCCCAGTCCGGAGATAGCCCGTCAAGAGAGCGCGGCAGAGATCAGGTTCAAAGCGGATATCCTCGGGGATCGGCGGATCCTCTCCTCCCGGGTTGCATGCGGAACGGAGGCAGTCGCCGATATCATGGAGGACAAGCCCCGGAATGATGGTGTCAAGATCGATCAGGCCGACTACCTGGCCGGTTGTCTCGTCAACCATGAAGTTATCGATCTTGGGATCACCGTGGATCGCCCGGGTGGTGAGTATTCCTTTCTGTTTGGCTTTTTCAAGGACACCGGCGCTGTTTCGGTTGGCGTCGATAAAGCGGACGCAGAGGTTTTCTTCAGGTTTTCCGGCCCCCTTGAGGTCAGCGAGAACCCGGTCGTACAGTTCCAGATAACGGGGCGTGACATGGAAGCCGGGCAGGGTGTCGGCAAGGGCGGTGGCAGGGATATTTCTGGACAACAGGTGAAAAATGGCCAGGCCCTGGCCGATCTCACGGGCCTGTTCCGGGTTCCGGACCGACTCGATGGTCCTTGCCTTGTCGATAAAACGGATCGCCCGCCAGCAGGCGCCGGTGTCATCTGAAACAAGTTCACGGCCATCGGTGCCGGTGAGCGCCTCCGCGATCTCCCAGCGCCGGTAGCGGAGAATGTTTTTTTCGATCTGGATCTGTTCGCGGGCGTGGCGTGAATAAACGCGGATGTTGGCCATTATCGATTCAGGATCCGTGAAGACAAAAGGGTTGAGCCGTTGGAGAACAAAGCAGGGGTCAGGGTCGGAAGCTGTCACAAGGAACGTGCTGTTGATATTGCCTTTTCCCAGTGGAGAGATGCTGGTTATCCGCTCCCGGGGAACATATGAGCCGGCCATTGCCATTAAGGTGGCCATTGTCAGGGTCTGCGGAGATATGTTTATGGGGGGCTGGTGCCGGGGGCAGGCCTTTTTCGCGCTCATGGGGAAATAATCTGTCTGATGGTATTCGCGGTCTGCGGGTCAACTCCCAGGGTAAGCGCCCGGCGGAGATGGGCCTCGCCTTCCTGTTTCCGGTTGAGCTGGTACAGGGATGTTCCGTAGTGGTACTGGGCAGCGGCCCAGTCCGGTTTAATGGCGACCGCCTTGGCAAAGGCCCGGGCTGCAAGGGGATACCGGTTATGTTGCCGGGCGATGAGCCCCACCTCCATATACCGTTTTCCCTCATCCGGGTCAAGGTCCGCACCGATCATCAGCTCCTGCAGAGCCTCTTCAGTCCTGCCCATCCGGCGATAGGTGTCGGCGAGCAGCTCATGGACCTGGGCGACGTCCGGCTTGATCTCATTGTAGCGGATAAAGCGGGATGCCGCCTGGCCAAGTTCACCGGCCGCAACCAGGGCGACTCCGGAGTTTTTAAGGATTGTCAGGGAGTTCGGGTGGTGTTTGAGCGCATTTTCCATTGATGTCGCAGCCTGGCGGGGGTGGCCCATCTTGAATTGCGCCATGCCGATATAGGAATGGATTATGCCGAGTCCGGGAAGGGAGGCAAGGGCCTTTTCTCCCTGTTCCCTCGCCTCGGTCCAGAGCTTGGCCTCGGTAAACTGAATGGTGTCAAAATAGCGGGCGTAGGCCTTGAATCCGCGGAAATGGTACTGGCCGAGCATGGCCGTTGCGCCGAGGAGCAGAATCAGGATCGTAACTCTGGCAATCGGGGCGGGAGTTCTTTTGCGACAGCCCTCCTCGCAGGCGCGCATTCCGCTTAATGCGCCGGAGAAGAGCAGCATCAGAAACGGCGGAAGGGCCAGTTGCATCGGGAAGCTGAAGAAGGCATTGACCCCGCCACCGATCATGGCCGCGGCAAGAAGTGCGGTGCGGAATCTGGTGTGCGGGCGGGTGGATGACAGCAGGGAGCGTATGGTGGCGAGAACGGAGAGAGTGAAGAGAAAGACGATTGCCAGGCCGATCAGGCCCAGTTCCGCGGTGATCTGCAGATAATCATTGTGGGCGTTGCGCGGGCTGTACAGCTCTCCGAACTGTGGATCAAGCCGACCTTTATTGTAATAGAGGGGGTAGGAGGCGTCGAAGTTTCCGACCCCGACCCCGGCAAGGGGGAAATCCTTGATTATCTCCAGGGTATTGCTCCAGAGAATAAACCGGATGGCGCTGCTTGTAAGGGGGGCATCCTCCTGCTGCACAGTGACCGGGGTGAAGGTTTGCTGGGATTGGATACGGCTTGCGGTTTCCCTGGATCTGTGCAGGGCAACGCCGGCAGTGGATATGACAAGAACCAGGAGCAGGGCGGCGGCTGTGATAATGGTTTTTTCTCGTGACCAGAGGAGAATCTGGTTGCCATGGCGGAATTCTCTGCCAAACCACAGGCCAAGGAGAATGGACTCAACCCCCACCGAAACCCACGCCCCCTTGGATGTGGAAAAGATGATAAACAGAAACATCAGGGCCAAGGCAGCGGCAGAGGAGACCGTCCGCCAGGAGGCCCTGCCGGCAAAGAGCGCGTAAAGGCTGAGCGGCCAGACAAGAACAATAAACTCGGCAGCCAGGTTTTTATTGGCAAATGTCGCCGCCGGCATCAATTTCTGGGGAATCCAGGTGAGGGCGAAGATATACTGGCTGATTCCGAGGAGGGCGACAACAGCGCCGGACATGGTGAGGGCCATGGCGATCGGCCTTAAATCGTCCGCCGTGCGGATACGGTTCTGGGCTACAACGAAGATCGCGGCGCATGCCGCCCAGTGGATCGTCAACTGCAGGCCGTCATGGAGACTGGTTGTACGGAAAAGCGAGGCAAGACTCCAGAGTACAAAGGCAGCGGCCAGCACGGAGGTCCGGGTGAAAATGAGAGTATTTTGCCCGCAGTCCGTGCGGGGGGCAAGAAGTGATGCCATGAGAAACAGGGCAAGAAACTGGAGGGCCACCCGTTTGGGAAAATCAGCGAAATTATAGATTCCAGGCGCAAGGAGAAGGGGGGTAACCAGACAGGCCACGGCCAGAGCCCACACCAGAGGGGAGGTTGCGGCAGGCGGGATGGAATCCGCGGGGTCGTGTGCTGTAATCATGGAAAAGAGTTCCTTGGTTGCTACTAGCTACTATAAGAAGTATCCGTCCGGAAAGTCGTTTGTTCCGGAAGAAAACTAATGAGTGTCAGCGCTCACCATATTGTTCATGGATCTCTCTTTCAACAAGAATCATCTCAGTGAAGGAAGTTTGCAAAAGACTCCCAGGGAAAAATAAAAAGGGGGTGGCCAAAGGCCTTCCCCCCTTTAAAAAAAGCATGATGCGATTTCAGGTGATTCTTGACGGGGAATCGATCTTATTCACTCTTGAAAAAGGCTCGGGCCTTGGCCCCGCAGACAGGGCATGTCTCCGGGGGGTGGTGTTCATGGGTGTGGCCGCAGACTGTGCAGATGTAATAGTCGCACTCTTCCGGTCCATCAAGGGAATCAAGTATTTTCTGGTACAGGGTGGCGTGGGTTTTTTCCACCTCGTTGGCATAGCGGAACGAACGGGCCGCGGCGGCGTGTCCCTCTGTCTCTGCTGTTTTAATCATATCAGGATACATGTTTTTGAACTCGTGGGTCTCGCCGGCCACTGCTTCCTTCAGGTTTTCATCAGTGGTTCCTATACCCTTCATTGCCCGCAGGTGGGCATGGGCATGTATTGTCTCGGCATTGGCCGCGGCCCTGAACAGCCGGGCCGCCTGAGCGTGGCCTTCTTTTTCCGCCTGTTCGGCAAAGGCAAGATATTTTCTGTTGGCCTGGGACTCTCCGGCAAAGGCCTCTTGCAGATTTTGGTCAGTGGTTGCCATGCTTCTCTCCTTATTAGTGATCACGTTTTGTATGACTCTCCTGGCAAGTGCCTTTGCGGCACCTCCGCACCAGTCCGTTCACGGGCTGATGGCGTATAGATGCTGCCGTCCGGAAAGTCTGTTTTTTCCGGATGAAAACTAATTAATCTACTTTATAGAAATACTCTTTTTCCGCACCGCATTTCGGGCAGACCCAGTCATCGGGAAGATCGGCAAAAGCGGTTCCTGGTTCCACGCCGTTTTCATAATCTCCCTCGGCCGGGTCATAGATATATCCGCATGGGCATTCATATTTATCCATTGTCTGTTCCTCCGTTGGTGGGTCTCATGGTGAGTGTTTTCCTGGCAAGAATATGATGCAAATGGGGCGCGTTTGTTTCTTGTCAGAGTTAATAGGAATTGTTCTCAATTAGTAAACTTTTTATAAAAAAAGTCAAGTTGTTTTTGGGCGCAGCAAAGCTGTTCAACATGAGATGACCTGGTATTTAGGAGTTATGTAACAAGCTGTCATGAAAGGATTTGTTGAGAATAATGCTAGTTTTAACCTAATACTATCGAAATGAAAAACTAGTGTTGACGGGGGGAAGAAGGTCATATAACAAAAAGTCATTACCAGTTAATCCAGTAAGATCCTTTGTTCCCGACGGAGAGACGCCGATTCCGGAAGAGAACAACGGATCTGGGGTCTGGGTTGCGTCAGTCCATGAGAGTTGAGCACTTTTAAACATATTATTCTTGCGGGGTTAATTTCATGTTTGATCTGTTGCCGAACTGTTGGGAGATAATAAACTGCGGCCGTGAAAAAAACGGCTTGAATGAGGCTGAAAAAGGGGAGTGCATTGTCTCGAAGAGCGGGATGGGACACAGCTGCTGGGCCGTAGCCGGAACTTACAGCGGAAAGGAAGTCCAGTGCGTCGCGGTCAAGGAGGTGATTTTCTGTTCTTCTTGCCGGGTCCACCGCCAGTATAACCGCTCTACCGGTGTAATGGGTGAGGCGGTTCGTGTCTATCATCCGCTGGAACACCTCCAGTACAACACCTTGTTGATAGAAAGGGCCCGCGGGAAAGAGTATGTCTCTGAAAAGGATCCCGCGTGAATTTCTGGGTACTGAAATCTAACCATGGGCCCATATGCCATTCATCGGCACTGAAGACTTACCTCTCTCCAAGGAAAACTGCTGGCAGGAATTTTTTCGCGCCGGCCAGCGGATAGTGGGGATAAATTGAAAATCCCCCGGACAACGTGTGTTCCGGTATTTCCATTGAAATTATTGTGGAATTCCCTGTTGTGCCATGATCAGATGCCTTCATCCGTCTTTCTCCTTGTTTTTTCAATTTGAAATGAACTTGACCTCTCTCTTGATTCCATGGTATTCATTTTACTGGTGAGCAGTATAATGGCAGTTGGCAGCTGATCTCCAGTCGAATCATGGCCAATGGGTATCTTTTTCCTCAAGGAGAAGGGTATTCACACGTGTCTCTCTGAACCCTCATCTTGTCAGTGACAGCATCATGTTCTCCAGTGGCCGCTGATAGGGAGCGCCTGGAATAATCCATTTGGGTCTTTACTCTGGGTGGGCTGTGGAGGGTCTCTTATTTCGTTTCTGAAGGGCCTTTGCTCCGACATCCCGAAATACCTCTCACCCTTTCGGATCCGTATCGTGAATAATACAGGTGGTTTTTTGAGGCCCCCTGTACTTTCTGCCGGCAGTAAGTGCACGGCAGACAGTTTGAACAGCGT
>JBFHXP010000113.1:0-8622 GCA_041598875.1 Desulfobulbales bacterium | reverse complement strand
CTTCCTTGATCTCCTCGGAGGCCTGTCGGAGAATTCCCAACCTACTCCAAAAGCGAGATAATCGGCTCATATGTCCCGGACTTTTCGTTAAATAGCGCTGCTATTCTCCTCAAATCCCAGAAAATCTGGCCTCGATTCCTCGCTTTTTCGTTACGGTTATAATTCTCCGACAGGCTCCTAGATCTTTTTCAAAATTGTCTGTTTCCGGATTGAAAACAACCAAGTGTAGCCATCCGGAAAAAAACAGACTTTCCGGATGGACACTACTTAAACAAAGGCGAATATTGAATTTTTAAGATGTGACTCTGCAACCTGTTTTACTTGACGGTCAGGGTCGCTTTGGCCAGTTGATGATTGCCCCTTCCTATAATGTAGCGGACCTCATAGGTGCCTGGCACGGCCGGCGCGGTGAGTTCGGCCGGGTTGCCGTTGCTGGTATATGTGTAGTTGTCGTAACCGTCAGCCGGGGCGTCCGGAGTGACAACGGTGAGATAATCACCCTCATAGTCGGGGCCCTGCCATTTCACCTGGAATCTGGCGTTTGCATTCACCGCTGCCGGGGGCTTCACCTCGGCGGAGACCGCCGTAACCGTCAGCGTCGCCTTGACCAGCTGGCTGTTATCCTTGCCCATGATGTAGCGGACCTCATAGGTGCCAGGCGCGGCCGGCGCGGTGAGTCCGGCCGGGTTGCCGTTGCTGGTATACGTGTAATTGTCGTAGGCGTCAGGTGGATCGTCGGGAGCAGCGATGGCGAGGTGGTCACCGGCATTGTCAGGACCCTGCCACGGAACCTGAAGGGAACTGCCTGCCGGGACCGACTTCGGGGGCTTCACCTCGGCGGAGACCGCCGCAACCGTCAGCGTCGCCTTGGCCAGCTGGGTGTTATCCTTGCCCATGACGTAGCGGACCTCATAGGTGCCAGGCGCGGTGGGTGCGGTGAGTCCGGCCGGGTTGCCGTTGCTGGTATACGTGTAATTATCGTAGATGGTGGGCGGATCGCTGGGAATGGCGACGGAGATATAATCGCCCACATTGTTGGGCCCCTGCCATTCCACCTGGAATTTCGCCGCCGTACTCACCGATTCCGGCGCCTTCACTGCGGCGGAGGCCGCTTCGACAGTGATGGAATTCCTGGCAAGGATACGTGTGCCGTGCCCCATGATGTATCGAACCTCATAGGTGCCGGGTGTGGCCGGGGCGGTCAGTTTGGCCGGATTGCCGTTCTGGGTGTAGACATAATTGTCATGGATGCCTGCCGGCGCCGAAGGCTCGGCGATGGAGATATAATCGATCTCATATGACGGTCCCTGCCAGGAAACCTGGAAAATTCCTGCCGCCGGCACCGTGGCTGGTGGCTGTACCGCTGCCTGTACCGGGGTTACGGCAATGGCGGCCCGGCCGATGACCTTGCCGGAGTGGGCGTGAACATAGCGTAACTCATGAGGGCCGGGCTCGCCAGGGGAGACGATACGGGCGGGGTTGCCTCTGATCGTATAGGCGTACTCGAGGTATTCAGTATCCTTTGATCCCTGGCGCGCTATGGCTATGAAGTCACCTCGGCTGTCGGGTCCCTCCCAGGTAACCTCGAAGACGCTGCCTGCCGCAACCGTTTCCGGACCCTTGAGGCTGGCCGTGCCGGGATCAGCCACCACCGGCGGAGGGGGCTCCTGAACCTTGGCCATGGTATGGGATAGAGCAGAACGGAGCGATTGTGCATCCCCTGCCGGCAAGAAAAGTCCGCCGGTCTTGTCGGCAAGGCATCGCAGGCGGCCCTGGTCCTCTTTGCTGATATCAAAGCCGATGACGTGCACCTTGAAGTCCATGCCCGTTCTCGCCAGTTCGGCGGCCAGGGCGCAGGGGTCGGCATTGCAGGTCTCCAGGCCGTCGCTGACCAGGACGACCGTGGCCCGTTGTTTGCTGTAATTCAAGGCCGTGGCCGCCTGTTTGACCGCATCGCTGAGCGGCGTTTTGCCCTTGGGCTTGATGGCAGCGATTTTGGTTTTCATGGCAGCGGGGTCAGGCGGTCCGACGGGAATCAGCATTTCAATGTCCTGGCAATCCTTTTCCCGACGGTGGCCGTATGCGGACAGTCCGACCCGCAGGTCGGCGGCCAGGCTGTCGATAAGCTCGTTGAGCACTTCCCGGGCGATGACTGTTTTGGCCTTGCCGTTGATCTGGCCCCACATGGATCCTGATGCGTCCAGGATCAGCACCACGGCATTCTGCCCGGAATCTTTCCCGGATGTTTCACTGGCCTGTTTTTTTCCCGCTTCCCCATCTGCTTCAGCCCAGGCCGAAGCAACGCAAAGAGACAGAGACAGCCAGACAAGCATAAGCCCCGAAATCACCATGTTTCTTTTCATTGGAATCTCCTCAAAAAAACACCACAGTATGTATTTCTAACTCTTTAACGTTCCAGAATAACAGGCATTTTCGCTTCTACTAAACAAGTTTCCGCATCTTGTCAATCCAATTATTCAGCGGAAGATAAGAAGCTGGCGCAGTTGGTGAACAGAACAAGAAGGCGAATATTGAATTTTTAAGATGCGACCCCCTCTGCCGCCTGGTATGTTGGCCTGATGACCTGTCAATATCATGTTTCAACGGGGAATATAGAGTTTTTATCGCAAATGCCCTTGGGAAAAATTCCAGAAAGTATGTTGGCGCCGCTGCTTGCCGCTCTTGAACAGGAGGAGCGGTTCGCCTTTTTTGAAACCACCCGGATCTCCGATGAGGATCGCAGGAGCCTTCTCTTCCGCAGGCCGGTCGGCCGACTGATCTGTCGCGCCGGTGACGATGGCGCCGGATTTCTCGCCCGGGCGGAAGAGGAGCTGCAAAAGGGAAGATACCTGGCCGGCTGGTTTGCCTATGAGTTCGGCTATCTCCTGGAGCCGGCCCTTGCCCGGTTGCTTCAAGGCGGGGACCGGATTATCGCTGATTTCGGGATCTATAACGAGCCCCATATCTACGATCATGCACTGCACGCATTTTCCGGCGCCGGCCCCTGGCCCGGGGAGGGTTCCGGGGGCGGTCCGGCTGGAGGGTCCGGCAAGGGGGATGATGATTATAGCATCCGCGCGCTCCGGCTCAGCCAGGACAAGGATCTCTATTGCCAGCGGATTCAGGCAATCAAGGATTACATTGCCGCCGGCGATACCTACCAGGTAAACTACACCATCAGGCTTTTGTTTGATCTGCACGGATCGCCTTCCGCCCTGTACCGGAGCCTGCGCCGCAACCAGAGTGTCTCCTATTGCGCCTATCTCAGGAATGGCGATGAATCTGTTCTGTCGATGTCGCCGGAACTCTTTTTCCGCAAGGACAATGACCTGATTACCGTCAGGCCGATGAAGGGGACGATCCGTCGAGGCCGGACAGTGGACGAAGACCGTGAATTTGCCCGGTTTCTCCGCGAGGACATCAAAAACCGAAGCGAAAACGTGATGATCGTCGATCTTCTCCGCAATGATCTCGGGAGATTAAGCCCTGTCAGCGGAGGCGGGGTCCGGACCCGCTCCCTTTTCGACGTGGAAACCTTTGAGACCCTGCACCAGTTGACCTCCACGGTGGAGGCTGCTGTTTTGCCCGATCTGCCACTGGTTGACCTGTTCCAGGCCATTTTTCCCTGCGGTTCGGTGACCGGCGCGCCCAAGATCAGAACCATGGAGATCATCCATGAGCTCGAAGATGGTCCCCGGGGAGTCTACACCGGGGCCATCGGTTTTCTGACCCCGGAGCGCAATGCGGTGTTCAATGTGCCGATCCGCACCGTGGAGCTTCGCGGCAACAGGGGAGAGATGGGGATCGGCTCGGGCATTGTCTGGGACTCCGATCCAGAGGCGGAATGGGAAGAATGTTCTCTTAAGGGCGGTTTTCTGACCCGGGCGACCCCGGAATTCGAACTGATAGAGACCCTGCTCTGGCGGCCGGGCTCCGGCTACTGGCTCTATGATTTTCATCTGGAGCGGCTTGCGGGGTCGGCCGGCTATTTTGGTTTTCCCTGCGACATGAAAGAGGTTGTGGCCCGTCTCGCCGGAATTGTCGAGGGGCGGGAGTCCCATCGATCCGCTCAATCCGGTGCGGCGCCCGGATTACGGGTCAGGTTGACCCTGGCTGGAGACGGCAGGGTTGCGGTTACCGCCCAGCAGTGGGACATCTCCGGTTCCGGGAACCAGGGTCCCGGTCCGCTCCGGGTGCGTTTTTCAGACAAACGGGTTGACTCCGGTTCCCCATTTCTTTTTCACAAGACCACCCACCGCACGCTCTACGAAGAGGAACTGAGCCTGGCAAGAAAGGAGGGCTTTTTTGAGGTGCTTTTTGTCAATGGTGACGGTGAGGTGACCGAAGGCAGTTTCACCACCCTGTTCATTGAAAATAATGGGATAGTGTATACCCCTCCGCTCTCTTCGGGGCTTCTTCCCGGGGTCTTCCGCCGCCATCTGCTCCAGAGCGAACCCGACCGGGTCAAGGAAAAGATCCTTCACCGCATCGACCTTGAACGGGCGGATGCCCTTTATGTGGGCAACTCGGTGCGGGGCCTTGTCCGGGTGGTCCTGGATTGGTGAGTTCCTGATGAGATTTTGCCCTGCGGGGGCTCCCCCCGCCCCGATTCTCACCCCAGGGTGATTTCCAGGGGCACGATGTGCATTTCCGCCGAATCCGGCCTGGTATGGCCCAGTTTCCAGCTCCATTGACCCTCATCTTTGCCGGCGAGGGTGAGGATCTCTTTGACCATGCCCTTTAAATTAAGAAGCGGGTGGCGGGCAAAGACTTCGGGCAGGCCGTAGGTAAGGTTGCAGGCAAGGCATTTTCCCGGTCGCTGGGTGAGATGAAGCTCGAAACGGATCTGTTTTGCTACTGGATCATGGCCCACATATTCAAGGGAAATGTCGTAGGCCCCCTCTTTCGCATCCCCGTACATGGCATCGAAAAACTGATCCGACCGGTCCGGCGGGAGGAGTTTCCGCAAGGTTTCCGCGGTAAAGATCTGCGCAAAGGCATCTTCAGTCATGGCGTCTATCCTCAGGTGTTCTTGTTTTCTTTTTAACTGTAATCAGCGGGTTAGGTGATGTGCTTCTTGTCTGATTCATACCCTGATTCGTGCAAAAGGTCAATGATTGCGGCAGAATGAGGAGAAGCACGGCCGACTTTGACAAGGTTATCGGTCGCATTGCATGAAATATGTGCCCTGTGGTATGGTGGCGGCCATGCAACAGAGCCTTTTCCCGGGTGCGAAGACCCCCGGACAGACAGACATGAAGCAGGAACCGCGCCGGGTTGTGCGCCGCGAGGATCTCAATGAGGCCCAGTATGAGGCGGTGGTCAGCAGTGGCGCACCGGTACTGGTCATTGCCGGTGCCGGCAGCGGCAAGACCCGGACGCTCGTCTACCGGGTGGCCCATCTCATTGAACAGGGGGTGGAGCCGGAGAGGATTCTTCTGCTTACCTTTACCCGCAAATCCGCCCAGGAGATGCTCTGGCGGGCGAGCATCCTGCTTGATGATTCCTGCCAGCGGGTCACCGGCGGCACCTTTCATGCGGTGGGGTCGATGCTCCTGCGCCGCTACGGGCATCATCTCGGGTATCCTGCCAATTTTACGATCATTGACCGGGCCGATGCCGAGGGAATCGTCAATATCCTCAAGTCATCCCTTTCCCTGGGCGGGGCGGGCAAGCGTTTCCCCTCCAAGCGGATCATTGTCAACCTGCTCAGCAAGGCGGTGAACAAATCCCTTTCCCTGGAGGATCTCCTCTACGACGAGTATGCCCATCTCGATGAGTTTCTCGACGATATCCTTGTGCTGCAAAAGCATTACAGAGAGTTCAAGATGGCGCACGGACTCATGGACTACGATGATCTGCTGGTCAACTGGCAGCGGGTGCTCACCGAGGTTCCCGGGGTGCGTGACGAGGTGGCGTCCCGCTTTGCCCACATCATGGTTGACGAGTATCAGGATACCAATTCCATCCAGGCTGATATTGTCCGGCTCCTTGCCAATGGCCGGGGCAATGTCATGGTGGTGGGCGACGACTCCCAGTCGATTTACAGCTTCCGGGGCGCGGACTTTAACAATATCATGGAGTTCCCCCAACTTTTTCCCGGAACCAGAATAATCAAGCTTGAGGAAAATTACCGCTCTACCCAGAAGATTCTCAATCTGGCCAATGCGATTATCGCCCAGGCGGAAAAAAAATATACCAAGGCGCTCTTCACCCGGATCGAGGGCGGTGACCCACCGGTTGTCTATGGGGCGCGTGATGCGGCGGAAGAGGCATCGTTTATTGTCAAGGAGATTATCGCCCTGCGGGAAAAAGGGGCTTCCCTGGCTGAAATCGCTGTTCTATTCCGGTCCGGCTTTCATTCCTACAAGCTTGAAATCGAACTCGCGGCCAATCATCTGCCCTTTGAGAAGCGGGGCGGGCTCAAACTTACCGAGTCGGCCCATATCAAGGATGTTCTCAGCTTTTACCGGATCGTCTCAAACCCACTGGACAATCTCTCCTGGAACCGGATCCTTCTGCTTCTGGAAAAGATCGGTCCCCGCAGTGCCCAGAAGATCCTGGAGGAAATAAAGTCTGCCCCTGATCCGGTGCAGGCCCTGGCCGGCTATCCGCTCAAGGGGGTGGGGAAGAAAGGGCTTGACGAGCTTGCCGCCCTTTTGTCCTCACTCTTTGCCCCGGGCCTTTCACCTGCCACCCAGTTTGATATGATCATGGAGTATTATCAGCCGGTGTTCGAGCGGGTCTATCATGACGATTATCCCAGAAGGAGCAAGGATGTCGAGCAGCTGAAGACCATTATCAGCGGGTACAGCGATATTGAGTCCCTGGTGGCGGACACCGCCCTTGATCCCCCTGAACTTGCCGGAGGGGAGAACGATGGCGCTGATTGTCTGGTTCTTTCCACGGTTCATTCTGCCAAGGGGCTGGAATGGGATACGGTCTTTATCATTAATGTGGCCGAGGGGCAGTTCCCGGTCTCCCATGCCATGCCCGGCGGCCAGCGCGAGGAAGAGCGCCGCCTCCTCTATGTTGCCGCCACCCGGGCGCGGAAGAGGCTCTTCTGCTCATATCCCCGCCAGGTGATGTCACCGGATCGCAAATTTTCCCTGACCACCCTTTCTCCCTTTCTCTCCGAGGTGAGTGGTGAGTTTTTTATAACCCGCTCCGGCGGGATTCCCGCCTATGGAAGCGGGCCGCTTCGGCCGGGGATGTACCGGCCGGCCCATTCCCCGTCTGAAACCTCTCCAGCGGTGGGCAAGAAAAAGATCGCGGCCGACCAGTTGCACCCCGGCACCCAGGTGCGGCATCCATTTTTTGGCGGGGGCAGGGTGGAGAAGATGGTCGGCGACCGCTCGGTGAACGTCCATTTTGACCGTCACGGCAAAAAGACCCTGCACCTTGACTATGCTAACCTGGAGTTGGTGGAATAAGTGAGGAGAGGTTCCAGTAAGGAGGGGTTCCAGTGTTCCAGTGTTCCAGTGTTCAACCCCTTGAACATTTGAGCCTCAATCCCTTACCCCTTGAACACTTGAACGCTTGAACACTTGAACCTCAATCCCTTACCCCTTGAACATTTGAACGCTTGAACACTTGAACCTTATCCCTTGACCCCTTGACCCCTTGAACGCTTGAACACTTGAACCTCAATCCCTTACCCCTTGAACACTTGAACATTTGAACACTTGAACCTATAATCCCTTCCCCCCCCCCTGAATATCCATGAACTACAAAGACGCCTGGAACTTTCTCGATAATCTCCAGTTTTTCAAGATCAAACTCGGTCTGGACTCCATGTCCATGTTCCTCGCGGAGCTTGGCAATCCCCAGGATTCGCTGCGTTACATCCATGTGGCCGGCACCAACGGCAAGGGGTCAGTTTCTGCGCATCTGCTCGCTGTTCTGAGCCGGGCCGGTTACCGGGTCGGACTCTATACCTCTCCCCATCTCTCTTCGGTACGGGAGCGTTTCCGGATCAACGACGAATTTATCAGCAAAGAGGATTTTGCCGATCATGCCACCCGGATCCATGAGATCCTCAAGGACCGGCAGATCACCTATTTTGAGTTTACCACCGCCCTGGCCTTTCTCTGGTTTGCCGCGCGCAAGGTGGATATCGTCATTCTCGAGGTAGGGCTCGGCGGCAGGCTTGACGCAACCAATGTCATTACCCCACTGGTCGGGGTGATAACCAACGTTTCCATGGACCACGAGGCATATCTTGGCACAACCCTGGAATCGATCTCTGCGGAAAAGGCGGGAATCATCAAGTCTGGGGTGCCGGTTGTTTCCGCGGTCGGGTGCGATGGCGAGCCGGTTCCCAGGGAGGTGGTGGAGAAGAAATGCCGGGAGATGGGTGCGCCCCTTTTTCTGCTTGATACTGATTTTACAGCAGAAGTTGAAGAGGATGGTTCCTGGACATACTGGGGGATGCGCCGCGGGAATGGCTGCTGTAAACTCCGGGAAAAGATGAGCGGCTTGCGGACAGGTCTTGCCGGTCTCCATCAGCGGATCAACGGGGCATTGGCCCTGGCGGTGATCGAACTTCTTCAGGATCGGAATTTTACAATTTCTCCCGCAGCGATTCGCGAGGGTTTGCACAGGACCCGCTGGCCTGGGCGG
>JBFHXP010000112.1:0-8689 GCA_041598875.1 Desulfobulbales bacterium | reverse complement strand
GCTCGCGGAGGACCAGCCTTCTCATCCTACCTCACCTCTGCCTCACTTCCCTCGCGCAGGGAAACAAAAAACGCCCGGTGCTAAAACACACCGGGCGTCGATGAAATTAAGGTTTATCGGGCGAGAGATCAGCGGGTCCGCTCGGGGATAATGCCATTCTCGTCGGAAATAATGATCTCCACACGCCGGTTGCGCTGGCGGCCTTCAGGGGTGTCATTGCTCACAACAGGAAAGGCCTTGCCGTATCCCCGAATGATGATCCGGTCCAGGGCTACTCCCTGGGCGTTCAATGCATTGCGGGCGGACTCGGCGCGGCGGCTGGAAAGCCCGAGATTATAATCATCCGAGCCGACGCTGTCGGTGAAGCCCTCAATCTGGATTTTTCTGGTCGGATACTCCTGTAGGAATTTGCCGACTTTGGCGATGGTAGCGCTGGCGCCTGGTTTAAGGTCACTCTTGCCGGTATCAAAAAGCACATCACCCAGGGTCAAGACAAGGCCGCGCTCGGTCTGGTTGGCCTGCAGTTCCGCGATCTCGCCTTCCAGTTTCTTGAGCCGTTCCTCGGCTGCCGCTGCTTCCTGGCGTGCCTTTTCCGCATCCGCCTGGGCCTGCTCAAGGGCTAAACGCTGCTGTTCCGCTGCGGCCAGGCGTTTCTCTTCAGCAAGACGTCGTTGCTCCTTTTCCGCGGCCAGGCGCTGCTGTTCTTCGGCCGCCCGCCGCTGTTCCTCAGAATCCCGACGCATCTCTTCTGCGGCCCGGCGCTGTTCCTCAGCTGCGATGCGTTCTGCTTCAAGCTCCTTGCGGGCCTTGTCAGCCTCGCTCTGTGCCTGCTTTGCCTCGCGGGTCCGGGCCTCGAGCAGAACCCGGTTTCGCTCGGCACTGGCGGTCTCCACCTCCATATCAGCGACCTTCATGGCCGCAACTTCATCGGCAATGAGCGCCTTCTGGTTTGCCATATAGGCCAGATGGTCTACTTCCGTAACCTTGCCGCCGGCCTGGAACTTTTTAGCCGCCTTGTCATAGGCTGTTTTTGCCTCCTGCAATTCAAGGGGTGCATACTTGTTTACATCAGCGCTGCCCTGTACCCTGGTGAAGTTTTCCCGGGCGCTGGTGAGCATGCTGGTCTCTTTCTTGGTGGCGCAACCGGTGGTCAGCAGTGCTCCCAGTGCGCAGGAAACAACGATTATGTAGCTATATGACTTTATTTTCATATTTGATCTCCTGTTGCTTCAGTTTATCTCGATTCAGCGAGCGATACTCTTGTCAACTTCCTCTTGCAGGGTGCGGATGTTTTCCTTCAGCTCCGCCACGGCCTTGCGGCTCTTTGCGGTCCGGGCTTTTGCCTGGGCAAGATTGGCGTCTACTATTGCCTCATCTGCCAGGCGCTGCGCACTGAGATTATCCTTCTTCTGCATGGCAAGCTTGGCCTGATTCAGTTTTTCCCGTGCCGACTTGAGTTCAATCGGGGCGGAATCGTACGCGCCGATGCTTTCAGCCTGGGTGATCGCGGAAGTTGCCAGGCTGACCTGGGAGTCAGGTGCGGGTACCTTTGGTGCACAGGCGGTTAGGGCCAATAGGGATAACAACATCATCAACTTTGCACTCGTTTTCATTACACCCTCCTTCTCTTTACAGGGTTTTCCATCTTCGGCGATGGTTACCATTGAACGATGAAAAAAATGTGGCCAGACACAATGGCCTTGTGCAGCTCTTACTAAAATGTAGATGATACTAATTATTAAAAACTCTACGGTATTTTTTAAAAAAACTCAAGATGATTTACAGGAAACTCGCTTCATTGACCCGTTGAAACCGGACTTTCCCAGAGGGTGAAGACCGGTCCCGGTGTTCCTGATACCCGCAGACATACGGGCGTTACGCGCCTGTCAGCGCCTTTCCGGTGGTGTTCTCGGGCCCCACATCTCTGACTTGTCCTTTCTTTTTTTTCTTTCCCGGAAAACAATCCGCAGCGGGCACATTTCCAGGTCAAGGGCGGCACGAAATTTGTTTGTCAGGTAGCGTTGATAGGAGAAGTGGACATCTTCCGGGGCATTGGTGACTATGGCAAAGGTCGGCGGCCTTCTGCCGATCTGGGTGGTGAAATAGAACTTGAGCCTTCTGCCCCGTACCATGGGCGGTGAATGGGCGGCAACAAAGTCCTGGAGAAGCAGGTTCAGTTTGTTGGTGGGGAATTCCCGGCAGTACTGGCTGTATATCTTGGAGATGGCGGGAAAGAGCTGGTTGACCCGGGCCCCGGTGAGGGCGGACAGGGTGATGACCGGGGCAAACTCGACAAACTGGGTGGCCCGGGCAACCTCGTCCTGGATCTGTTTCTGGCGCTTGCTGTCACCCTTGACCAGGTCCCATTTGTTGATCACCAGGATGCAGCCCTTGCCCTGCTCCTGGGTGTAGCCGATAACCGTGGTGTCCTGGTCGGTTATTCCCTCGTGGGCGTCGATCAGTATCAGGGCGATATCGCATTGCTCAATGGCGGCAAGCGCCCGGATAACTGAGAATTTTTCCAGCTTGTCGTGCACCTTGCCCTTGCGGCGGATGCCGGCGGTATCAATGAGCAGAAAATTGTTTTTACCCCGGGTGAGCAGGGTGTTCACCGAGTCACGGGTGGTCCCGGGTATATTGGAAACCACCATCCTCTCTTCACCGGAGAGTCTGTTGATGAGCGATGACTTGCCCACATTGGGCCGGCCGAAAAAGGCCAGGCGGATGGTGTTCTCCGGGTATTTTTCAAGCTTTCCGGTGTGGGAAATAACGGTGCCGAGCTTTTCGAGAAAATCCGGGATACCGAATCCGTGCTCCGCGGCCATCGGCCAGAGTTTTTCCTGACCCAGCTCGTAAAACTGGGGCAGAAGTCTGTCCTCAAGTTCCGGGCTGTCAATCTTGTTCACAAGGTAGAATGTCGGTTTGTCGGTACGGCGGAGGAGGGTCGCGATTTCGTGATCCGCCGCAGTAATGCCCTCGCGTCCGTCCATTATAAAGAGCAGGACATGGGCCTGTTCAATGGCCATCATGGTCTGTTCGCGGATATGACCGGCCATTTCATTTTCCGGGTTGTCGGGTTCGATGCCGCCGGTATCAATAATAATGCATTGCCGGTCATTGATAATCACCCGGTCGTAGTGCCGGTCCCGGGTGACGCCGGGGGTGGGGTCGACAATGGCCTGCCGTGATCTGGTCATCCGGTTGAAAAGGGTTGATTTGCCCACATTGGGTCGGCCGATCAGGGCAACAACAGTACAGGCCTGGTTTGTTTCCGGGGAGGTCATCTGGGTTCTCGTGTGCTGGGTTATCCGCAGTGTGAACGGAAGGAGATTTTCGTCTTACGCCTTTAATTCTTATCCGCAAACGCCACTGGCGGACGGGAACTTACCGGGGAAAACGGTTATCGTAGAGGTGCAGGCACCGCGCGGTTATTCCCTTGAGGCAAGGATAGTCATCCCCGCGCTCCATTGCAAGCTGTTCGTGCAACTGAAGAAGTGCGGGTCGGATATAGGCCTTGAAAAAGGGTTTGTTTTTCGTCCGCGAAAGAAAGGCAAAGGCGCCGATAATCTGAAGAGTACGCTGCAGGGCAAGATAATAATAGCCGGCGAGAAACGCCTTGCGATCAAGACCGGGAAGATATTTTTCCAGGCAGTCCAGGTATCTGATCGTGATATCCTCCTGCAGATCTTCGGCAAGAGCGGCGTAGGGATCGATCAGCAGCGATGCCAGGTCATAGGCCAGGGGGCCCCTGCGACCGCCCTGGAAATCAATGACCCGGATTTCTCCATTCTTCACCATGAGGTTGCGGGACTGAAAATCGCGGTGCAGGAAGAAGTCGGTTCCCTCCATGGCCGCTCGATCGGCCAAGGCTGTACATTCCTCGTAAACCCCATTCGCGATGGAATCAATCTCCAGGAGATCCCGGCAGAATGCGTTGAGGAAATAGCCGGATTCCCTTTCAATCATCAGATCGCGGTCGTAACGGGGGGTGTCCCAGCACCAGTCACTGTCGAATCCATGCCCGCCGGCACACTGCATGTGGGCAAGAATCTCCACCGCCCGGTGATAGAGGGTGATCCGTTCCTCGGGCGCGGCCGCGGCCTGGACCTCATGCAGACGGTTGTCGCCCAGGTCTTCGCAGAGGAGAATGCCGCTTGTCTGGTCAAACCCATGGATCCTGGGGACCGGCACATCACATCCCAGAAGGTGGCTGCCGATGTGAAAGGCGGCCCGGGCCTCGCTTTGTCCCTTTTCGCCACGGGCAGGGATCACCGCGATTATCGATTCCCTCCGGTCAATGGCGATCCTGTGGAATAAACGGTCCGATCCGTCGCCGGCCAGGGGTTCCGAGCCAAGGATGTCACAGGTGGAGATGCCGGCTGTTGCCAGGCAGGATTCGACCGACTCCGGAAGGTGCGTTTGTTCTGGGGATGTTTTCATGGGCCATCTATGCCCAAGAGCGTCGGGAATTGCAAGAACTATATTGGGGCACAGCTTGACCGGTCGTCCTTGACAAGGGGATGTGGATGTCAGATAGTATGAGCAGTGTGCAGGGTGCATAGGCCAACCATAGTTGTGGGCCCCGGAAAGGTTCAGTCAGTTCCGCGAAAGATTAGTTTTAAAAAAACGCCGAATATCGAACAAGGAATTTCGATATTCAAATAGGGAACTACCCAAGGCCTCCCGCTCTGCGGAAGGAGCCTCACTTTTTTATCTGGAAACAGCAGTATGCTCTCATACCTCAAAAAAAATAAAGACTATATAAAGATAGCCGTGCCGGCGATTGCCGCGGTTGTCCTTTTTGCCATTGCGATGTTCGGGGTCTTTCTCCCCAGCTATCAGAACAGCCTGATGAACGGAAAAAAAGAGATGATCCGGGAGATGGTCGCGGTGTCCTGGGGCATTCTCGATTCCTTTGAGCAAAAGGAACGCAGCGGGGAGATGACCCGGCAGCAGGCCCAGGAGCAGGCGATACGCCAGATCCGCACCCTCCGTTACGGGCCGGAGGGAAAGGACTATTTCTGGATCAATGACATGCAGCCGGTAATGATCATGCATCCCTACCGTGTTGATCTCGAGGGCCAGGATATCGCGGCCTTTGTTGACCCCGAAGGGACCCGTCTCTTTTCCGATTTCGTCGATGTGGTCAGGAAGGACAATGAGGGGTATGTCCGGTATATGTGGCAGTGGAAGGATGATTCCAAAAAAATCGTTCCCAAGCTCTCCTTTGTCAGGGGGTTTTCTCCCTGGGGGTGGATCATCGGCAGCGGTATCTATCTTGAGGATGTGCGCGAGGAGATAGAGGGGTTGACGAGACGTCTGCTCTTCGGCACCCTTGCCATTCTTGTCGTGGTGGCAGCTGTCGCTTCCTTGCTCGTGCGCCAGGCCATACAGGCCGCCCGCCTGCGGCAGGAGGCGGAGGCACGGCTCCTTGCCCACCAGAAAGATCTGGAGAATCAGGTCAGGGACCGCACCAGGGGCCTCCGGGAGGCAAATGAGAAGCTCTCTGCTGAAATAAATGAACGGACCCTGGCCGAGCAGACCGTGAGCCGGCAGAACCTCTTTCTTCATTCGATTCTCGAATCCCTGCCCTATCCCTTCTACGTGGTTGATCCCGGGGATTATACGATCATCCATGCCAACAGCGTGGCCGAGCAGTCGGTGAAAATGACAAGGGGCGGCAAATGTTTTTCCCTGCACGGGCGGGAAACCCCCTGTGACGGAACTGATCACGACTGCCCGATGGATCTCGTCAAGGGGACAGGCAGGCCGGCTGTTGTTGAGCACATTCATAGTGACAGCCAGGGCAGGGATCGGTATTTTGAGGTGCATGCATTCCCGGTATGTGATGAGTCCGGTAGAGTGATCCAGGTGATCGAATATTCGATTGATATCACGGATCGCAAGCTGGCGGAGACGGAGCGGGAAAAACTGATCAGCGAACTCAGGAATGCATTGGAGCAGATCAAGACCCTGCGCGGAATCGTGCCCATCTGCTCTTTCTGCAAGCAGATCCGCGATGACAAGGGGTATTGGAACCAGGTCGACCAGTATGTGTCCGAACATTCCCACGCCCAATTCAGCCATTCGATCTGCCCGAAATGTCTTGTGGAAAAATATCCGGACCTTGCCGACGAGGATGATGAATGACCCTCTGGAAGGGGGAGATTTCGCATATCTGCAGGAAAGAAATTTTGCCCCTGGCGCGGACGCGACAGTATGGGCCGGGGATATGAGAGGGTCAGGGTCCGGCTGGCACTATGGCGTTTGAAATATCCGCGTTTTCCGGGATAACCGCATTGTCCCAGACCACGGCCCGCCTGACTGTGGCATTGTCCTTGATCGTCACATTGTCGCCAATACTGACCCAGTCAATAAAATGGACATTTTTTCCTTTCTCTATCCCCTTGCCGAGATAAAAAGGGGCCTGGCGCACGGCATGCGCAAGTTCCGCACAGGCCGGTATCTGCCCGGCAAGCAGCCCGCGGTGGAGGTCGAGATAGTCGGCCGGGGTGCCCATGTCGGTCCAGAAATGGCTGGCAACAATCTCCGCCCGGATCGGCAGCCCCTGGCCGATGCATTCACGATACCGGGCGATGATATCACTGAACCCGGTAGCCGCTATGGGGTGGAGGATCTCCGGGTTAATGACATGGATTCCGGTAAAGGCCAGAGTCCGTTGCCCGGGGGGTGGCATGGAGCCTGCGGCGGCAAAGCCGGTGACACAGTCGTTGTCCACTGTAACTGAATTAAAGCGGGGGAAATCGTGGAGGACCATGGTTGCGTGCGCCCCGCCGGCGAGATGGCTCTGGTATATTTTCCGCAGGTCAACCGTATGGTAGATGTCCCCATTTACCACCAGGACCGGCTCGGAGTTGAAATGGCGCAGCGCGCGCCGTAACCCGCCGCCGGTGCCGAGGATCTGTTCCTCTTCCTGAAGGATAATGTCATCCTCCCCTGCCAGGGCCTCCCGGATCTGTTCCCGCAGGTGGTGGGCGTTTACCACGATTCTGCGGCATCCGGCCCGGCGCAGGGCGCCGATTGTGAGAAAAAGCAGGGGAGTGCCCAGCACCGGAAAGAGTGGCTTGGGTTTTATCAGGGAATAGGGGCGGAGGCGGGTCCCGAGCCCGGCCGCCAGGATCATGGCCTGCATCTTTTTGCTCGTTTCTCAGGTAGGTGGCTTTCAGTTGGCAGTTGATTTTTTATTAAAAAAATATCGAATATCGAACAAGGAATAATGAATGATGAATGATGAAGGGTGGAAGAGTGATCAGTTGAGAAGGCATTACTTTCGACATTCGAAATTTATTGTTCGACATTCTGCGGTTCATGTTGGTCTGAAAATTTTTTTCATAGTCATGTCTGGTCGTGACCTCTATTCTCAAGAGATCCTTGAACCCAGCTCTGCATCTAATACTCCAGCTCGCCCTGTTCATTTTCCCGAACCCCTACGAGAATGATTCCCGCCCGGTCAGCTGATTTTATGACCTCTTCGCGGTCAAAGAGCAGGGAGCATCCGGCCTCGACCGCCAGGACCTTTGCACTGGCCTCGGCCATGGTGGAGATGGTGGTCAGCCCCACCGAGGGAAGATCAAAACGGAAATCCTGATTGGGCTTCTTGACCTTGACCACCACGGTTTCCTCGCGGCCGAGACCGCCACCCCTGCGGATTGCGGCATCGGTTCCTTCAATGGCCTCCACCGCCAGCACGGTGCGGTTTCTTACCACCACGCACTGGCCGATATCCAGTTTTCCGATCTGGCGGGCCATGGTCCAGCCGAAGCGGATATCTTCGCTCTGTGCCTTTTTTGGTTTCTTTTTGCCGAGAATTCCCTGGGGAAAGAGCAGGTCCGGGACGTGACGGGTTGAAGGCACAATGGTGATGCCCTCTTTTTCCAGCTCACCGGCCACCGCCCGGAGTATCGCGTCATCCTGACGGGTATCGATCTTGTTCCACAGCCCGAGCCCCTTGAGATCCGGTCGGACATCGCGGAATATGTTTATCTTGCGGATCGAGCCGACAAGAACCGCTTCAGTTGCCTGCTCTTTTTTGAGAAATGTAATGATCCTGCCGAGCTGGCCCAGTTTGACCCAGGTGAGGGCATCGACCTCGTCGGCAAGTGCTGCCGCGGTTTCTCCCTCATGGGCCGCGGCCACCACCCGGAATCCCTGCTGCCGGACCGCGCGGGCAAAGAGCAGGGGAAACTGCCCGCCGCCGGCAACAATTCCGATGCATGGGCTCCGGTTTTTCATGAATTTGTCTTTTACTCCCTGTCGTTGGTGAAACGGACCACGCCCTGCTTGCTGCTGCGGAAGAATTCCACCAGCTGGGTCACCGGGGCGCAGTCGGGAATCTCTTCCATGGTTTTTTCCAGGGCGTCCTTGAGAAGCAGATTCTGCGAGAGGAAAATGATTTTATAGGCGCGGTCGAGCTTGCGCAGGGTATCGGTATCGTACCCGCTGCGCTTGAGACCCACCTTGTTGATTCCTGAAACCCGGGTATCCTTGCGCATCCCGGAAACAATAACAAAGGGCGGCACGTCAAGGCTGATTCCGGACAGGCCGCCGATATAGCAGTGCCGGCCGATTCTGGTGAACTGGTGAATGCCCACCAGCCCGCCGACGATGGCATGGTCATGGATGGTGACATGGCCGGCCAGGGTGACGGCATTGGCAAGAATGGTCTGGT
>JBFHXP010000111.1:0-8821 GCA_041598875.1 Desulfobulbales bacterium | reverse complement strand
CGGGTTTTCGGTGATTGAGGCGGAAAGCGGCCTGGAGGCGCTGGACAAGGTGAGCCGGGAGCGCCCTGATCTGGTCATACTCGATATCAACCTCCCGGATATAGATGGCTTCGAGGTCTGCCGCCGGATCAAGGAGGGGGCGGATTCCGCCTTGACGGCACCTCCCGTGCTCCATCTTTCCTCAACCTTTACCGATACCCCGGCAAAGGTGAAGGGGCTTGAAGGCGGGGCGGACGGCTATCTCACCCAGCCGGTGGACCCCATGGTTCTGGTGGCCACGGTAAAATCCCTCCTGCGGCTCAAGAAGATAGAGAAAAAGGCGGTTGCCATGGCCTCGCAGTGGAACATGACCTTTGACGCCATCCAGGACCCGATCTGTCTCCTGGATTCCGGCGGCCGGATTCTGCGGTTCAACGAGGCGTTTCACCGGCTGTCTGGAAAAGGTCAGGATGAAATTGCCGGGCATTTCTGCTTTGAGATCATCCACGGGACAGCCACGTTCATAGAAAACTGCCCCCTGGTCCGGGCAATGGCCAGCGGCCAGCGGGAAAGCCTGGTGGCAACCCTGAACAGCCGTTCGTTTTTTATCAGTGTTGATCCGGTCTTTGACGCCGCCGGCGAGAGCGTGAGCTTTGTCCATATTATGAACGACATCACTGACCGCATGGCTGTCGAGACCGCGCTGGACCACTCAACCCTGGAGCTGTTGCAGGCCAACCAGCAGCTCATGGTGGCCGAGAAAAGCCTGAGCATCCAAAACCGGATCGCCAAAATGTTCCTCACCATTGCCGACAACGAAATCTACGGGGAGGTATTAAAAGTTATCCTCGAGGTCATGGAGAGTCCTTACGGTGTCTACGGATATATTGATGATAACGGCTCTCTCGTGGTTCCGTCCATGACCCGGCATGTCTGGGACAAATGCGATGTCCCGGACAAAAATATTGTTTTCCCCCATGATAAATGGGGCCACAGCAGCTGGGTGCGGGCGATTGTCGAGAAGAAGAGCAATTTTACCAACCAGCCATCTGCCGGTCTTCCGCCCGGCCACCTCCCGATTGATCGGCACATCTCGGTGCCGATTATCCACCAGGACACGGTGACGGGACTTATCCAGGTGGCCAACAAGGCGGGCGAGTACACCGCTTCGGATGTTGAATTGCTGGAACTGATCGCGGATTCGGTTGCCGCGGTAATGGCTGCCAGAATCAGGCGGGATGTGTCCGAGCGGGAAAGGGACCGCCTGCTCTCGGCCATTGAGCAGGCCGGAGAGATGATTGTGATCACGGATGTCAAGGGGATCATCAAGTATGTCAACCCGGCATTTTCGAGAATCACCGGTTACCCGGAAGATGAGGCCCGCGGCCGGTCAATGAATATTCTCAAAAGCGGTGAACAGGACAGGAAGTTCTATCGCCGTTTATGGACAACAATCTCCCGTGGTGAAAAATTTCAGGCCCGGATGGTGAACAGGCGCAAGGATGGCAGCCTGTTCACCCAGGAAACCACGATTAATCCGGTGTGCGACGCTGCCGGCACAATCGTCAATTACGTTGCGGTCAATCGCGATATTACCGAACAACTCCTGTTGGAAAGCAGGTACCAGCATGCCCAGAAGCTCGAGGCAATCGGCACCCTGGCCGGAGGGATCGCCCATGATTTCAACAATATCCTCGCTGCCATCCTGGGCTATACCGAACTGGCCCGGGAAGAAGTGGGGGCCGGGAGCGGGGCGGCGGAGGATCTGGAACAGGTGGCCATCGCCGCTGAACGGGCCGTGGATCTGGTCAAGCAGATTCTAACCATCAGCCGGCAGCGTGAACAGAAACGGCAGCCGGTTAAGGTGCAGTACATCATCAAGGAGGCGCTCAAACTGTTGCGGCCGACCATATCGAGCCTGATCGAGATCCAAAGTGAAATCGATCCTGATTGTCCGGCGATTCTGGCGGATCCCACCGAGATCCATCAGGTGATACTCAATCTCTGCACCAACGCCTCCCATGCCATGCTTGAAATGGACAGGGACCGCCATGCCTTGAAAATAGAGCTTGAACCGGTGGAGCTGGACGCGGCCGAGTGCCTGAAAACAGGCGAGAATTTATCTCCCGGCCGGTTTGTCAGGCTGACGGTTTCCGACACCGGCACCGGCATTGACGAGAAGACCATGGCCAGGATATTTGATCCCTATTTTACCACCAAAAAACAGGATCATGGCACCGGGCTCGGCCTGGCCACGGTACACAGCATCGTTACCCGTGAAAAAGGCGCGATCACCGTTGACAGTGAAACGGGAAAAGGCACCCGGTTCACAGTCTATCTGCCGGTACTCATCGGGGAGGTCCCCATGCGGGAGCAGAAAGTGGCGGTGCAGGGCCTCCGGGGGGGCACGGAACGGGTTATGGTGGTTGACGATGAGGACGCCATTGCCGAGCTGCTGAAAAAGACCCTGGTGAAATTCGGCTACCAGGTTGATATCTATAGCAGCGCTGAAGATGCGATAAAGGCCTTTTCAGCGCAGCCGACGCGGTTTGATCTTGTTATTACCGACATGAACATGCCACGGGGCATGGGGACTGACCTGGCCCGGGCCCTTCTTGAAAAACGCCCCGACCTCCCGGTGATCCTCTGTACCGGTTACAGTGAAAAGGTTGACAGCGATAAGGCCAGGGCGATCGGAATCAGGGAATTCCTCTATAAACCGGTCAACGGCGATGTCCTGGTCAGGCTGGTGCGGAGTGTCCTGGATGCGAACACCGCCGATGGCCTGGAAAACGAGTAGGCCGGCTGAGCGCCCGGCAGGATGCCCGGCTGACCGACCCCCCCCTCTCTGGTGGATCAGTCAGGCCATAACCGGAACAGTTACCGTAAAGCAGGAGCCTTTGCCGGGTTCGCTGGCTATGTCGATGGTCCCGTTGTGCTTGTCAAGGATTTCCCGGACAATGCTCAGGCCGAGACCGGTGCCCTGGCCGACCGGTTTGGTGGTGAAAAAGGGTTCGAATATTTTCTGGATTTTGTCCGCGGCAATGCCGGAGCCGGTATCGGTTATGGCCACGGAAATGGCATCGCCCCGGTGGCGGGTTGTTATGGTGATCTCCCCTTTGGTCTCTATGGCCTGGGCGGCATTGACCAGGAGATTCATGAAGACCTGGCTCAGTTGTTGGGGGTAGCATTTTGTTGTCGGCAGCTGGCCATAGTCCTTGACAACGGTGGTCTTGTATTTCAGTTCGTTCCAGATCACGTTCAGGGTGGTTTCCAGGCACTCGTTGATATCGGCGGCCAGGGGCTGGTCCTGATCCTTTCTCGAAAAATTCTTCAGACCCTGGACGATATTTTTTATCCGCTCAACCCCTTCCTGGGACTCGCGGACAATGTCGGTGAGATCCTCGGAGAGAAAATCGATTTTCTTTTCTTTCTGCAGTTTCCGGGTTGCCACCATGCACTCACTCCCGCTGTCGTTGAATGAGGCGCACAGCTCCCGCTGGGCCTGGAGAAAATCAATCAGCCTGGTGGAGTACCTGGCAAGGGCATTGAGGTTGCTGGAGACATAGCCGATGGGGTTGTTTATCTCATGGGCCACCCCGGCGGCAAGCTGGCCGACCGCGGCCATCTTTTCCTGCTGGATGATCTGTTCCTGGGAGGATTGCAGGTCCTTGTACGCCTTTTGCAGTTCCTGGGTCCGCTCGAAAACCAGCCGCTCCAGTTCCACCTGGTATTCCCTGTTTTCAATCTCAAGGGTGCGCCGGCGGAGGGCGTTTTTTACGTTAATGACAACCTCCATCTGCTCAATGGGCTTGATGACGTACCCGTAGGCGCCGTTGCGCAGGACTTCGAAGACAACATTTCTGTCATTAACCCCGGAAACCATGACCACCGCGATATCCGGGCATTTTCTCCGCACTTTTTTCTGCAGTTCCAGGCCGCTCATCTCCGGCATCTGGATATCGAGCAGGAGCAGGGCGAAATCACCTTCCGCGAGCAGGTCCAGGGCCTCTTTTGCGCTGTTCGAGGTTTTGCAGGAATACCCCTCTTTTTCCAGTATGCGGGCCAGCATGGAACAGACCTGCGGCTCATCGTCAACAATCAGAATTCCCTTGTTTTCATGGTCTGTCATGGGCCTTTCTCCACAGTTGGATTTCTTAATCGGAAGAGATGATCAATCAGGTTCCTGGTTGTCAAGCACCTCCCGGATCTTTCTGCCCAGCGCCGCCCGGTTAAAGGGTTTGGGGATAAACTGGGTTCCCTTGGGCAGCACGCCGCGATGGACAATCACGTTGGCCGTGTAGCCGGACATGAAAAGGGTCCTGATTCCCGGTTTAATCTGTTCAATCCTTTCCTGCAACTCCTTGCCGTTCATGTTGGGCATCACCACATCGGTGAGCAGCAGGTCGATGGGCCGGTCGTGTTTTTCGGCCAGCACGCAGGCCTCTCCCGGGGTTGCCGCCGCCAGCACGGTATAGCCGAGTTTTTTGAGAATTTTTTTCGTCAGCTCGAGGATCTGGCGCTCATCTTCAACCACCAGCACGGTTTCGGTGCCGGTCAGGTCCTCTCTGTCGGACAGAGGGGTCTCCGCCTCCGCCTCATCGAGAACACGGGGCTGGTAGATCCTGATGGTCGTTCCCTTTTCCGGTTCGCTGTATACGTTGATGAACCCGTTGGCCTGCTTGACAATGCCGTAGACCGTGGAAAGGCCGAGCCCGGTGCCCTTTCCCTCCTTCTTGGTGGTGTAGAAGGGCTCAAAGATATGTTCCAGCACCTCATTGTCCATGCCGTGCCCGCTGTCGCTGACCGAAAGCATCACAAAATCGCCGGGCCTGAAGCCCTGGTGCAGGTGGCAGTACGTCTCGTCAATCGACATGTTTGCCGTTTCCACCGTTATTTTTCCAACCCCGCTGATGGCGTCGCGGGCATTGACCGCCAGGTTGGCAATGATCTGGTCAAACTGCGAGGGATCGATGAGCACGTTCCAGAGTTCCGGGCCGGCCACATACTGCTGATCAATATCCTCGCCAACAAGTCGGCCCAGCATTTTCTGGGAGCCGGCCAGCAGCTCGTTCAGGTTGAGCACCCGGGGGCTGATGGTCTGTTTTCTGGCAAAGGCCAGCAGCTGGCGGGTCAGGTCCGCGGAGCGTTTGCCGGCCTTGATAATCTCTTCGATGTCGCCATAGAGCGGATCCACAGGGTTAAGGCTGGCCAGGGCCAGCTCGCCGTAGCCGGTAATGACGCTCAGCATATTGTTGAAATCATGGGCCACGCCGCCGGCAAGCCTGCCGATGGCCTCCATCTTCTGGGCCTGGCGCAGCTGCTTTTCCGCCTCCAGCAGCCCGTGTTCGGCCTTGCGGCGGGCAAGGCTTGTGGCAATGCTTGAGGAGAGAATTTCAAAGAAATGAACAAGCTCCAGGGTGAAGAATCCCCGGCGCCGGTCATTGAGCTGGAGAAGGCCGATGGTCTCGGGTCCGTTTCTGAGCGGGATCAGGGCCACGGATTCGTACCCATCGGCGTGGCAGCGGTTTCGGGTCCGCGCCTGTCGTTCCTCTTCGGTGGTGGTGGCCAGAAGGTCAGTGGTGCTGTTGGTCCAGAAGGAACCTTTTGCGGTAAAGAACGGCTGCCGGGGATTGGTCTCGCCGTGGATGACCCTGCCGCACATGCATTCGAGAACAGGATTTCCCTTTTCATCGCGGAGCAGCATCCCCTCCTCATCGCTGGCGCAGAGACTGCTCTCCTGCTCGACAAAGCGTCGGGAAAATCCGTCTGTCTGGTAATAGGGGAAGTCAGCGCCTTTTTTCAGGCGGATTGCCACCGCGTCAAGGCCGGAGAATTCCCTGATCTTTTCGATGACCTGGAGGATGCTCTCCCTCAGTTCCACAGGCTCGTTGAGGATGTTGAGGATCTCGGAGGAGCCGGCCTGGAGTTTTTTCTCGAACTGGAGCTGCCTTTCCGTCTGCTTGCGTTCAATGATTTCTCCCACCAGCTTGGCCGAGGTGTGGAGCCGTTTCTTGGCGATTTCGATTATGAAAGGCGGCCGGGTCTCGTAGGCCGCGGCCAGCTGCCGCAGTTCGTCCACGGGAATTGTGTAGGCCCTGGAAATTTCGCCAAGGGTTTCCAGATCGCTGGGCGGGGTCCCATAGCCGAAGTTCATCGAACCGACTATCTCCTTGCCGGCCCGGACCGGGACCGCGTACAGGCGCAGGCCGCCGCGGCACTCAATGTCTGCCGGTTCGCCGCTTTCAATCGCCACTCTTGAGGCATCGGTCCAGCAGGACTCATGGCAGAGCCACTTGCCCGAGGCAAGGGCCTCCTGGTTGTCATCAGTTCCGCACAGGTCCCGGGATGCCTGGTCCAGGCGCCGGCACCAGCCCGATGAAAAGATGCCGAGGGCGTACTCGCCGTTTTTTTCGTAGATGGCCCCTGAGGTGCCCAGGAGCTGAAGATAATCTTCGGCAACCTCCATGAGAAGCGGCCGGCCAAGGAGATCAAGGAGCAGGCCTGAGGTGTTGAGCTCGGTCAGGTCCCCGTATGGAGAGGGTTCGCCCGGATGCAAGGGGGCGACGCTCTCCTGAAGGAGCCACTCGAGCTGCCAGAGTTTTTTTTCGGTCCTGGACAGTTTTTCATCCTTTTCAATCTCGGCGACCGTCCTCTTGACCACCCTGGGCAGGGTCTCGATGAACCCGGCGTCCTTGATCAGGTAATCCCGGGCCCCGAGTTTCATCATCTCCACCGCGATCCTTTCATCGCCATGGCCGGTCATGATGATAAAGGGAATTTGTACCTGTTCGGCAGCGAGTTTTTCCACCAGTTCCCTGGCCTTGATGTCCGGCAGGAGATAGTCAAGGAGCAGGAGGCCCTGAAAGCCCGCCTGAATCCTGGCCATCGCCTCCCGGCCGGTGTGGACTCCCTCGGCCTCGAGGCCGATCCGGCGCAGATTCTTGACAATCAGGAGATTTAATCCCTCGTCATCCTCAACCACCAGCACCGGGATGCTGGTTTCTTCTGATCTATTTTCGGTTTTCATTGTTGATCCTGGAATTATTCCGCCTGGCACTTGATGCATGGGACATCGACAATGGTCAGGAAGAGCCCGAGCTGGGTGATGGCATGGACAAAGTTTTCATACTCAACCGGCTTGGTGATGTAACTGCTGCATCCCAGTTCATGACAGCGGTCGATATCCTGCTGGTCATCGGTGGTGGTGACCATGATCACCGGTATTTTGCGGAGCTGCGGGTCGTCTTTTATCCGGCTCAGGACCTCGAAGCCGTCGATCTTGGGCATGCGGATGTCCAGCAGCAGGACATATGGCGCCTCGGGCTCCCGCTTGGACCCATCCCCTTGCATGTGAAGAAAATCAAGGACTTCCTGGCCGTCACGAAACCGGATGATGGTGTTGGTCACCCCGGCCCGTTTCAGGTTTTTCTGGATCAATGCGGCATGGCCGTCGTCGTCCTCGGCTATGAGAATGGTCATTTCAGTCGTCACTTCCTGCTCCTCCCTTGTCCCGTTTTTTGTCCTGTTTTGTGCCCGGCAGCCGCACGCCTATCCTGCAGCCCTTTCCAGCCACAGACTCCATGGTAACGGTCCCATGGTGTTTTTCCACGATTTTTGTGACAATGTTCAGGCCCAGCCCCTCCCCTTTTGTCCGGTTGGGGTCCAGGCGGTGAAAGAGCTGGAAGACCTTGTGCTGGTGTTCGGCCGCCACCCCGATGCCATTATCCTCAACCAGATAATTTGCCCAATTATTCTCGCTTTTTCCACTTATTTTTATCCGGCCCGGCCGATCCGGATCAAGATATTTGAGGCTGTTGTCAATGAGATTGGAAAAAACCTGGCTGATCTGGGCGCGATCCCCCAGGCAGGGCGGCAGGTCTCCGACCTCTATCTCCACCCCCGCCTCCTTGGCCTGGAAGTCAACGCTTGCAACAAGTTCGCCGATGAGTTCATTCATGTCGATCTCATGGGGCTCAATCACGACCCGGCCAAGCCGGGAGAGGTGCAGCAGCCCGGCCAGCAGGGTGTCCATTTTGCTGATCCCGGTGCGGATAAAGTGAAGGGATTCTGGAATATCCTGGTCCAGATAGCGGGCAAGGATCGCCTGTTGCCCCGGGTCGAGTTCCGTCTCCCTGAGTTCCGCGGCCAGGCTTTCGATGGCTTTTTCCAGCTCGGAGCTGAACCCCTGAACATTGACCAGGGGCGAACGCAGGTCATGGGAGGTGGTGTAGACCACCTGCTCCAGTTCGCTGTTTTTCTCAAGGAGCATCTCTTCAGCGCGCCGCAGTTTTTCTTCGGTTATTTTACGACCGGCAATTTCACGCTCCAGTTCATCGCGGGACGCGGTTGTCCTTTTCAGGCTCGCGGTCATCCGGTTGAAGGCCGCGGCCAGTTGGCCGATTTCATTGACCCCGGTCACGGCAACCCGGTGTTCCATGTCACCTTGGCCGATAATCTCGGCATCATCAACCAGCCTGGCCAGCGGCCGGGTGATGGAGTGGGAGGTGAGCAGGGCAATGGCCAGACCGATTCCCATGAACAGCGCGGCGGCAAAGAGCACCCGCCGGGTCAGCAACGAGGCGGGGGCCATGATCTCTTCCAGGTCGTGACCGACAACAATGAACCAGTTGAGCCGTTCAAAGGATCCGCTGCTCCCAGCGCGGGAATAGGCGTAGAGCCGCTCCCGGTTACCGATTTTTCCTGTAAAATAGCCTTGTTCGCCTGTTATGTGTTGAAAGAAATCTTCCCCGGTTATATCCTCCAGGAAGCGGAAGGGCCGGGAGCTGTAAACCAGTCTGCCGTCATCGGTGACCAGCCTGATCCGGGTGGTCGCGAATCT
>JBFHXP010000110.1:0-8862 GCA_041598875.1 Desulfobulbales bacterium | reverse complement strand
TGCCGTCAGGGTTGACCCCTATCTCAAGGTTGTCGTTTGAGGAGTCCGAGGCCTTGGCAATGAACACATTGGCGGTGTTGTGGTTGGATACCGTTGCAGTCAGGGCCGTGGGCATGATCCAGGCGGTAATGGTAAAACGTTGTTGCTGTTGCCTAAAACCGTGTTCAGGGAGTCTCCCATGTCCACATAGTCGCCGGAACCGTCAAATGTGCCGGCCCGGCAGAGTTTTCCGCTTGTAAGGGTTGTCGCGTTTCCCTGTCGGGTGCCATGGGCAACACCCTGTCTGTCTATCACCTCGTTGCTGGTGCCATCCCAGAGGCATTCATCAAAACGCCATTCCGTGATCGGCGGGGCACAGGATGGGCAGCCGGGCTGGCTCTCGGTGAAGAGAGAGGTGACTTCCGTTGCGGTGAGCGGGACGGGGTAGATCCGCAACTGGTCGATATGGCCTTCAAAATCTTGAGTAATGTCAAAGCCTCCGCCCAGGGAGTCCTGTTCCTGGCCGACGAGAAGGCCGCCGCTGCTGATGGAGAGGGCGGTGGCCGGCAGCCCGCCCTGGCATCCCTGGAGAACGCTGTCCCGATAGATGCAGCTCGTCCCGGCGGAATGGGTCCAGACCAGATGGTGCCAGTTATTGTCCGCCACATCGGCGATGGCAATGGTCTGGGATGAGCCCTTTACAAAGGGCATGAATGAGGTTGAACTACTCAGCCACATCAGCATTTCATTGAATTGCGTGTTGTTGGCGCCCGAGAGAATCGCCTGATTTCCGCTGTTGGCGGTCTTGATCCAGGCGGACACGGAAAAATTGGTAAGCCCGTTGGCCGCGCCACTGGCAAGGCTGAGGTAATCGGTAATCGAGTTGGCCGTGAAATCGCCGCTTCTGCAGAATCGGGCGGTGGTTGTGACGCTCGTGTTGAATGAGGTGCCGTGGTATCCGTTGACCCCCGAGTCGGTCACCTCGCCCGCTGTACCGCTCCATGAGCATTCGTCAAAACGGTATTCGGCACGGGGCGCCGTGCAGAGAGCACAGCTTCGTGTGCTGCCGTCACTGTTTTTTCCTGCAAGGTGATTGGCGCGAATCGACGAGATAACCGAGGCTGGCAGTACGGTGTTATACAAAAGAACTTCGTCGATGCTGCCGGCAAAATTGCCGGCATAGGAATCCGCATCCGTGCCGGCGCCGATGATTACCGGTTGGAGCTGGTTGACCACGGTCATGGTTGTGGTCAGCCGTGCAGTGCCGTCAATATAGATAATGGTGCCATTGGCCACGCCGGATTGAAAGGTGACCGCCACGTGGTGCCATGTGTTGTCATCAAGGTTGACTCCGGTGTCCCGCCTGCTGTTGCTGCCGAAATCGTGGATTATGAGTCTGTTGTTGCGGAGATAGAGGCCGAATGCGTTGAGTTTGGTGACAATCCCGCGGTACTGGTTGCCCGCGCCGGAGGTCTTGATCCAGGCGCTGATGGAGCCGGTGCCCACCTGGAGCGCGGCAGGGTTGCCCAGGGTGGCGTAACTTCCGCTCAGTCCGTTAAAGGTCCCGGTCTTGCAAATCACGCCGCCGTCAGCCGTGCTTACCCCGCCGACCACGGTGCCGTTAAGCGAACCGAAGCTGTCGAGCAGTTCACCGGTGGTGAGGGCGCAGGCATCAAACCGGTAGTTGGCAACCGGGGGGATGATGGTCGCGGCAAAGGGCTGGGAAAAAACTAAAATGCCGGCGCTTTCCGTTGTATGGGTCTGTTCTGAGTCATTGGCCGTGTCTTCCTCGATTTTCAGGCTGACCCGGGTGGTCTGGATATTGGGTGAGCCGCAGCGTTTAAGCCAGCCGCCATCGCCACCGTTACGGGTGTTCTGGGAGGCGATGACCAGTGGGGTGACGCTGTAGGCGCCGGCGAAGTTGACCCAGGTACAGCTGTTGGTAATGGTAACCGGAGAAATAATGGACTCGTAGGTGACCGTGGTCCCGCTGTTGTCGGCAAAGGAGCCGTTTGAGCCGCCGGCCATGGCGAAATAGGCGATGGTCTCGGCAACGCTTACCGAGCCGTTGACTACTTCGGCCCGTTCCAGGGCAAGACTGAAACCGGTGGTGGCCACATTGCGGACAGCGGTCTCAAGCCAGGGAACCGAGGCCTTGCCCGGCACTGCGCCTGTTTCGTTGGCCATTGTCTGGACCTGCGCCAGGACAGCGGGTGTTGCGGAAAGCGAGGGAGAAAAGCTCACCGAGCCCCAACTCGTACCGCCGAGGAGTTTGTTCTGGAAAGCGGTGGTGGAAAGTGTGCCCGCCACAAGCACGGTGCCGTTGGGCATGGTGTGCCGGCCCGGTTCCACCGCCAGATAGTGAACGGTTGTCGCCGGTTGGGCCCCATCCCCGTTGGGCGCTTCTACCTGGGCCACCTGAAAGGTGGTGGCGGTCACGTTGCGGATCCGGATGCTTGATGGCGCCGTATTTTCTTCGCCAGGAAGAATAAAGATCAGGGGGGCCGATGGGTAGGTCTGCTGCAGGGTGACGGTGGTGAAAGCGGTACTTCCGATGGCAACCGCGGGCAGGGTGATCACCCTTGCCTCCATCTTCCAGGCCAGGGCCGGAGCGGGAAAGAGCGCGATACCGGAAAATAACAAAAAGATACTCAATAAAAAGAAATGGGAAGATCTGTCTGTGGCTCGCGGTGCTTTCATCTGTTTCAGGTGGCAGCTGTTGAGGTGCTCGCAATTTCGATCGGATCATTGGCACTATAATATTATTGATAAATTAATGAAACAGGGTATTTCTCCTGCCTGTGCCGAATATCACCCACTCTCATCGTGATTAAGCGGAAAAAGCAACAGGGGAGAGGGGATCCTACAGAATATCGAACAAGGGGATAAGGGTAAGACTTCGATATCGACTATCGAAGTGAACACCTTGAAGTTCAAGGAAGAAGAGCTTTCATCGAGAGAGTTCACGGATGGGATGAGAATTCTTCTTCCATCAGGCCCGAAATCAGGGTGGAAAGCTCGGAGTAGCTCTTGCAGTCGTAGATGCTTTTTCGCACAGTGCTGCTGCCGGCCAGGCCTTTTATATATTTTCCGCCATGATTTTTCATGACCGCCAGCTTGCTGGCCATATCCTGGTGCCGTGAGGCCAGGTCGAGATGACGTCGGAGCACGAGTATCCTCTGTCTCAGGGTTTCCGGCATCCCCTCTGGTGAAAAGATCCAGGGATTTCCCAGGGCGGCGCGGCCGATCATCACCCCGTCGCACCCTGTCTGTTCCATCATCCTGATGCCATCTCCATGGCAGAGGATATCCCCGTTGCCGACCACTGGAACGGATACCGCATCCTTGACCCGGGCGATCATCTCCCAATCGGAGGTGCCGGAGAAAAACTGGCTCCAGGTCCGGCCATGGACGGTGATCAGCGCGGCCCCGCTGCCTTCGGCCATCAGGGCGAATTCCACGCAGTTCCTGTTGCCCTCGTTCCAGCCGCTGCGGATCTTGACGCTTACCGGAATACCCCTGGAATTCTTGCAGACCGCCTCAATGATCCGCGCGGCCAGGGCCGGCTCCTTCATCAGGGCGACGCCAGCCCCCTTTCTGGTGACCTTTTTCACCGGGCAACCCATGTTGATGTCGATCATGTCGATGGGCAGTTCAGCAAGTATCGCCGCGGCCCGTCCCATGATCTCAGGATCGCTGCCAAAAAGCTGAAAGGCCACTGGGCGTTCCTCCGGAACCGTGGCCAGATAGGCAAGGGTTTTTTTCTGCTGAAAGACCAGGCCGTGGCAGCTGATCATTTCCGAGAAACAGAGATCCGCGCCGTGTTCGCGGCAGAGAAGGCGGAAGGGGAGGTCGGTATATCCGGCAAGGGGTGCCAGGATAAAGGGGTGATTGAGGGTCAGGGTACCGACTTTCATTAGTCTCGCGTCAAGGTTGAAACCACCGTTTTCAGACGGTCAGCTTTCAGGGAGTGAGATGTTCGTTGTCCAGGCGCAAAGGGACAAAGGCACAGAGGCGCAAAGTTTTAAAAACTGCGGAAGGTCGAATGTCGAACAGGGAATTTCGATATTCAAATCTGTAACATACAGTCCCTTAAGATGTAGCTCTGTGCCTCAAACTATTGACTTTCAGTCGATAGTCGTTGACTCTTTATAAATCCGTGGGACATGGGCCGTTACATCCGGCCGATGGTGTCCAGGGTGCGCTGGTAGATTCTTTCGGCAAGTTCGTTGGCAAGGGTGTTGAGGGCCTGCTGCCGGTTGCCGAGAGTTCTGGCGGAATCAGGAACAAGCCGGTAAGACTCGTTTCGGGTGCGGCCGTCCTCCTGCCAGATGATCGAGTTGTCATGGCCGTTTCGCAAGGTATAGCGGATGGTGACGGTTGCCGATACCTCCTGGGCCTGATCATGCTGCTGGAAGGATTCCCCGGGCAGGGAGATGGTCAGGATCTCGCCGTCAAGAACAAGGTCTGCGCCCTGGGGTCCGGCGATCAGCCGGATTTTTGATGCCTGGCGGAACCAGCGGTTCAAGGTATGCCTGAAGGTGGTTTCAAGGCCAAGTTCATTGGTCCGGTTCATCCACAGCGGTATATGCAGGGTGTGCGTTGCCGGTGCAGTGTCGCTGCCTCGGAAAGCGGGGTTACTGTATCCGCAGGCGGAGAGCAGCAGGGTGGTCAGCAGCAGAACTACGCTCAGGCAACGGCTCACTTTTTCTCTCCCCAGTACGGTTTCCATTGGCTAACAGGTTGTTCCGGTATCAGTTGTTCTGTGAATACGGTCAAATCACGATATTGACGAGTTTGTTCTTGACCACGATCACCTTCCTCACCGTGTTCTCCCCAATGAAACTCTGGGCCCGTTCATCGGCCAGGGCCATTTTTTCCAGGGCATCGTCGGGGGTGCCGACATCAACCAGGAGGCGGCTTCTCACCTTGCCGTTGATCTGGACCACGATGGTCAGCTGCTCCTCCTTGGCCGCCTCGGGATCAAACTCCGGCCATGGCCTGCCGGAAAGACGGGATTGATGGCCGGTTTCCTCCCAGAGCTCTTCGCAGAAATGCGGCACAATGGGTGAGAGGAGAACGAGTACCGCCTCCAGGGCCTCGCGGGCCACCGCCGGATCGATGGATTGGTCCTGGGCGTCCTCGCCGATATGGGAAACCAGGGCGTTCACCAGTTCCATGGTCGCGCTGATTGCGGTATTGAAATGAAAATCGCGGTCCAGGTCGCTGGTGACCTTGCGGATGGTCTGATGGGTCTTGCGGGGCAGGGCCCGGCTCTGGTCATTGAGATTTTCCGGCAGGGATGGTGATGTGCCGTTAAAGAGGCCGCGGTTTGCCTGAACCAGGCGGAAGACCCGGTTTAAAAAGCGGAAGGAGCCCTCAACGCCCTTGTCGCTCCATTCGAGATCCCGTTCAGGCGGGGCGGCAAAGAGACTGAAAAGCCGGACCGTATCCGCGCCGTATCTCTCAATGAGTTCATTGGGGTCAACCACGTTGCCCTTGGACTTGGACATCTTGGCCCCATCCTTGATCACCATCCCCTGGGTGAGCAGGTTGGTGAAGGGCTCGTCAATGGAGATATAGCCGAGATCACGGAGTACCTTGGCGTAGAAACGGGCGTAGAGCAGATGAAGGATCGCGTGTTCAATACCGCCGATATACTGATCCACCGGCAGCCAGTAGTCCACCGCATTTTTGTCCAGCGGGCCGTCGGTATACTGCGGGCAGGCGTAGCGGGCAAAATACCAGGAGGACTCCATGAAGGTGTCCATGGTGTCTGTTTCCCGCCGGGCGGAGCCGTTGCATTCCGGGCACCTGGTTTCATAAAAACTTTTCAGGGTGTGCAGGGGAGAGCGGCCGCTGGCGTCAAGTTGGATATCGGTGGGCAGGACCACCGGCAGATTATGTTCCTTTTCCGGAACCGTGCCGCAGGCATCGCAGTGGATCATGGGAATCGGCGCCCCCCAGAACCGCTGTCTGGAGATACCCCAGTCCCGCAGACGGTAGGTGGTTTTCGCGGACCCGATCTTCTCTGCCTCGGCATGGGCGATGATCGCCTGTCTGGCCTCTGATGACGCAAGCCCGGTAAATTTTCCGGAATTAACAAGAATGCCGGGCTCTTCAAAGGCCGCGGTCATGGTCTCTGGATCCGGGGCGCCATCTGCGGGCCGGATCACCACGGAGACAGGAATGTCATAGAGGGTGGCAAACTCAAAGTCGCGCTGATCATGGGCCGGTACCGCCATAACCGCGCCGGTGCCATACTCCATGAGCACGAAGTTGGCGACATAGATCGGGATTTTTTCGCCGGTAAACGGATTGCGGCAGGAGCGGCCGAGAAAGACCCCCTCTTTTTCCAGTTCCTGATCAGGATCTTTTTGCTGTAGGGCCTGACGGGTGCGGCGGACGAACTCCGCCACCTCCTGTTCCTGCGGGGTTCCCTGGCTCAAGGCGACCATGGGGTGTTCCGGGGCGATGGACATAAAGGTAACGCCGAATACCGTGTCCGGCCGGGTGGTGAATATTCTCAGGGAGTGATCCGACCCTTCCACCGGGAAGTCAAGTTCCAGCCCCTCGCTGCGACCGATCCAGTTGCGCTGCATTGTGAGCACCTTTTCCGGCCAACCGGAGAGGGTGTCACAGCCGCTGAGAAGTTCATCGGCACAGGCGGTGATTTTCAGAAACCAGCCATGCATCTCCCTGGGAACAACCGCATTGTCACAGCGCCAGCAGGCCCCGTCGATAACCTGCTCATTGGCAAGCACGGTCAGGCAGGATTCGCACCAGTTAACGGTGGTCATCTTCCGGTAGACAAGTCCTTTTTCATACATCCGGACAAAAAAGAGCTGTTCCCACCGGTAGTATTCGGGCCTGCAGGTGGCAATCTCGCGATCCCAGTCATAGCTGAACCCCATGCCCTTGAGCTGGGTCTTCATGTACTCGATATTCTCGTCGGTCCATGCCGCGGGGTGGGTATTGTGCTTGATCGCCGCATTTTCAGCTGGCAGGCCAAAGGCGTCCCACCCCATGGGGTGAAGGACGTTGAAGCCGCGCATCCGTTTGTAGCGGGCGATCACGTCACCGATGCTGTAGTTGCGGACATGCCCCATGTGGATTCTGCCGGAGGGATAGGGAAACATCTCCAGGAGATAGTATTTGGGGCGGGAGGGGTCTTCCTCGGCCTTGAATGTTTTTTCCGTGGCCCAGCGGGTCTGCCATTTCTCTTCAATGGCCTTGAAATCATACCGCTTTATTTTTTCGGTACTGCCTTCAGTCATGTCGCAATCCTTGCTGCGGAAGGTTTACAGTGTTATGCCGTTGCCATACTGCGGGTTTGCTGCCACTAAAACTGCCCTTCAAATCCAGGCGGTGCATCCTGGTACGACCTGTTTTCAAAGGTTGTTATTTCTTTCATAAAGGTGAGCTCGAAGGTGCCGGTCGGGCCGTTTCTCTGCTTGCCGATTATGATCTCGGCTATCCCTTTTTTGGGGTTGTCCTCTGCCTGGTTGTACACCTCGTCGCGATAGATAAAGCAGATGACATCGGCATCCTGCTCAATGGCGCCTGATTCGCGGAGATCCGAGAGCTGGGGCCTTTTGTTGGGGCGCGATTCAAGGCTCCGATTGAGCTGCGACAGGGCGATGACCGGGACGCCAAGCTCCTTGGCCATAGCCTTGAGTGATCGTGAAATCTCGCTTATCTCCTGCTCCCTGCGTTCCACGCCGCCGCGTCCGCGCATGAGCTGAAGGTAGTCGACCACGATCAGGCCGATGTCATGTTCTGATTTGAGGCGTCGGGATTTTGCCCGCATTTCAAGGACCGATATCGCCGCGGTGTCATCGATATGAATCGGGGCCTCTTCCAGCTGGGCGCTGCCCCGGATCAGCTTGGGCCAGTCGGTGTCCTTGAGGAAACCGGTGCGCAGGCGCTGGGAGTTGACCCGGCTGACCGAGCAGAGCAGGCGCATGGCAAGCTGTTCCTTGGACATCTCGAGGCTGAAGACCGCCACCGGGATTTTGCTTAACAGGGCGGCATTCTGGGCGATGTTCATCGCCAGGGCGGTTTTGCCCATACTGGGGCGGGCGGCCAGGATGATGAGATCCGAAGGCTGGAGGCCGGCGGTCATTTTATCAAAATCATTGTAGCCGGTGGGCACGCCGGTGATCAGCTCCTTGCGCTCAAAGAGTTTTTCGATCTGCTTGAAGGTAAGGGGGATGATCTTGCTCAGGGGTTGAAATGCCTGGCCGCTTTTGGAGCGGGAGATTTCAAATATGTGCTGCTCCGCCTCGTCGACCAGATTGTCGATATCACCCTGTTCATCAAAACAGCGGGCGGCGATATCGCTGGAGGTTTCAATCAGCCGGCGGAGGATCGCCTTCTGTTGAATGATCTTCCCGTAATGAACAATATTGGTCGCCGCCGGCACCAGGTCAGTGAGTGAAGCGAGATAGGCCGGGCCGCCGACCTCGTCGAGAACGTTCAGGTCACGGAGGATGTTGGAGACCGTGATAAGATCCTGCGGCTCGTTCCGTTCAAAAAGGGTGATCATCGCCGAGAAGATCTTCTGGTGCGCGCCCCGGTAAAAATCCTCGGGAGAAAGCATCTCCAGCACCTTGACCAGGGCGCCTTTCTGGAGAAGCGCCGAACCGAGCACACACTGTTCCGCCTCGATATTCTGGGGCGGGAGTCGGTGCTGCTGGGCCGGTTGTATCTTTCTGGAAGCTTCCATTAGAGTTCAGTTCGAAAGAGAAAAAAGGCACGTCTCCATACAAAAAAAAGGGGCTGCTCAGCACTACCGGATGCAGACGGTCATGCAGGCGCCCCTTGCAGTGCGGCTGAAATGTTTTTCAGTTTTCCTCGAGGGGCACAACCCGAACGGTGATT
>JBFHXP010000109.1:0-8879 GCA_041598875.1 Desulfobulbales bacterium | reverse complement strand
TTTGTGCTCCAGAAAGAGGAGGTGGAGAGCGGTGAATTCCTCTCTGAAGACACCGTTCGGCGGATGATGGCTTTCCGTCCTTTTACCCCGGATGGGGTGATGCTTCTCAAGCGCCATGGATGGCTCGCGCCCCGGGAATCCTGAACAGACCGCACCCAGCACGGCAACAGGCGAGAAATAATCAATACTTCTGATAGGGAGGCATATTGGTTCGCCGGGCCATATCACGGACCACATCGAAATCCTGGTCACTGATATCGACAAATCCCTGCACCAGAGCGGTCTCGAGCACCTTGACCCGCTCGCCGTTTATTTCAACCGTATCCTCCGGGGTAATGGCAAGAACCGTCTGTTTGAATTTTTCGGCAAAGGCGGGATCTATCTTCTGGGTCACCCCGAAGTTGCAGTAGGGAATATCCTGGGCCTGGCCGATGATCCGGAAATCCTCCCGGCTGATCCGGCCCTCGGCGACCATGGTGTCGATGTCGTCCAGGGGCAGTGCCCCGGCATCATATTTTTCGAAAAAGACCCCGTAAAGCACCTTTTCGTGCTTAAAGGAGCCAGGGGGAATGGAGTAAAAGGCCAGATCCTCCTCAGGATCGATTCCCTGCGCCTGCATGATGTCGACCTGGCTCATGAAACCGGTGGGCGCGAGCATCGGCCCAAAGACCATGGATTTTCCCTTCAGGTCGCCGATGGTCTTGATTTCGCTGTCATCGCGGACCACGATAACCCCCCGGGAGAGATGGCCCAGCTCCCCCTTTTTCTCGGCGGCCAGTATATCCACCCCGTGAAAACGCTTGAGAATTATATAGAGCAGGGAGTTGGTGTGGGTAAAATGAAGCGTGTCGACTTCTCTGGTGAAATCAACGGTATCTATTGCCACCGGCTCGAAGTTGACCCCCATTTTCCGGCTGAGATAGGCGGTAAAGGGAATAAAGCGGTCCAGGGTCTCTTTTTCGGAATTGCAGATCATGAAGCCGATGCGATAGGTCGGCCCGGTGTTTTTCGCGGGCTGCTCCGGGGAACAGCCGCTGAGCACCGCCAGGAGACTCAACGCCGCAAGAACAGATCTGAAAATAAATCGCATGGTCATTTCCTGTCGCTGTTATCGGTTCAGTTCCGCAAGGGCCTTTTCAAACATCGCCAGATCACCGGCATACTGTTTGTCATCCGGGGGAACATGCTTTTTATGGTTGGCTATGGCGGTTCTGTAAGCCTTTTCCGCGCCGGATGGATCGTTGTTTTTTTCCAGAGCGCGACCGAGGTAATAGTAGATGTGGTTATCTTCGGGAACCTTCAGGAGCGCCTTTTCAAAGATGGCCAGGGACTGGCCATATTCGCCCAGCTCCAGAGTAACAAGCCCCAGCCCCTCAAGGGCATGAAAATGGTCAGGAGTCGTTTCCAGAACCCGGTCAAGTTCGGCCCGGGCCTGAGTATATTTTTTCTGCCGATAATAAACCATGGCCAGCCGATAGCGGGACTCCACATCATCGGGGTTCATGTCGACCAGCATCTCGTACTCGGTCATGGCAATGGCATCAGGCATGTCTTCTTCAACATGGGCCAGGACGCCAGAGGAAAAAATCGTCAAGAATAAACCAAACGCCAGGAGCAGGGACACGCCATTCATCACAGACACTTCCTTTTTATTCCGCATTTTTCTCGTTTCCACCGGACGACCACTAAATAAACTTCATCACCTTGAGAAAATCCCTGGCCACGTTTTTCGGTTTGTCACCAGCTTCCACCTGGGAGACGAGCCGGCCATACGCCTCATTATTGATTTTATTGCCCAGTTTGTTCAAGATTCGCGGCAGAAGCGGAAAGTTGGTGAGAATATCAGTGCGGAGAATCGGGGCGCTGACCGTGGGTTTTTCACCCTGCCTGGGGGCAGTGAAACCCAGGGGATTGAGCCAGATGATATTGAATTCCTTTTCAAATCGATCTTTTACGGTCAGATATTCCTTGTCAGGGTCATCCTGTCGCTCAAGCCCCAGAACCTTTAGCCCGCTGGCGGTGTCTTCCACCAGGATATCGACCCGCTTTTCTTCCTCGCTTGCCTTGAGCCCGGCATACAGGGCATCACGGTCGGCAAGATAGCGGATCTGAACGCTGGTCCCTGTTCTTTCGTTTATAAGCAGGGCGACAATCTCGGCCAGGACTTTATCGTTGGCGCTCTCCGTGGCCCCGATATAGAGGGTTTTGCCGACGCATCCCAGCGCAGACGAAGAAAACAGTAAAAAACACCCGAGAATCATTGAAAAAAACTTGATAGACCCGTACATCACGTACCTCTTCAGAAGAACATTCCCCGCAGCCATATCAGATATCACCGCAGTGTTACACCAAAAACAAAATACCGCTCCGCAACGGAGGGGCACCACACTATACCATACCCTTTCTATTTCCGGCAAAGATTCTCATCTATGAATTGCAGACCGGGCATCCCTGCATACTGAGCGGTTTTTCCAGATGGCTTTGCGCAAGAAGCGTTTCATTGGCAAAAATCTCCCGGGTCGGGCCATCGGCCTTGACCTTCCCCTGGTGGATGACAATGGTCCGCTCACAGAGATCGAGCACCAGATCGAGATCGTGGGTGGCAATGATCTTGGTATGGGCAAAGGTATGCAGCAACCCGATCAGCTGTCTCCTGGCCCGGGGATCAAGCCCGGCGGTCGGCTCGTCCATAACCAGGATATCCGGCATCATCGAAAGAACCGAGGCAATGGCAACCCGCCTCTTCTGGCCTCCGGACAGGCGGTAAGGCGGCCGGTCCCTGAGGTGGAGCGCGTCCACGGTTATCAGGGCCTCTTCCACCCGCCTGTTCACCTCATCCAGGGGCAGGCCGAGATTCAACGGCCCGAAGGCAACGTCATCGCCGACCGTTGCCATGAAAAGCTGGTCGTCCGGATCCTGAAACACCATGCCGACGGTGCGGCGGACCTCGTGCAGGGTCTCCCTGGTCAACGGCGCATCACCCACCCGGACCTGTCCCTCGGTGGGTGAGAGATATCCATTTAGATGCTGGAGCAGGGTGGACTTTCCCGCTCCATTGGCGCCGACCACGGCAACCGACTCACCATGATGAATACGGAACGTGATTCCCTGCAGGGCAGGTGTGCGGTCGGGATAGCTGTACCTGAGGTCCCGGACCTCCACAATATGATGGCTCATCGTACCGCCTCAATAAAAAAATTCCCGAGGAGCAGGGAGATGTTTACCAGGCGGGCGAGAAGAAAAAACAACACTGAGCCGGCCAGGAAGAAAAACTCGTTGCGGCCGATGGCCAATGGGCGACTGATCCGGATGTCCCCCCGGAAACCACGGCAGAGCATGGCCATGTGAATCCGTTGCGCCCGGTCAAGGGTGCGGATCAGCAGGCTGCCAACCAGGCTGCTGAAGACCCCAAGGCCAAGGCCCCGACCGGAAAAGCTTCGCAAGGCCCGGGCCCGGCTCATTCTGACCCCCTCATCAACCAGCACGAATATGTACCGGTAGAGAAAAAGAAGCTGCACCGCAAACACCCTGGGCATGCCGAGCCGTTCCAGGGCCATGCAGATCCCGGTAAAACCGGTGGTGGCGATCAGAAGGAGGGCCGCACTCACCGTAAGAACAAAGCGGAGAATAATCGAGCAGAAGGAAATCCAGCCGCCGCTCACTGCCAGCGGCCCGATCTGTACCATGACTGTTCTATCGAGCAGGGGATTGAAGATGGCGATGAAAAGGACCAGGGGGGAAAGGATGAGCAGCTTCCTGGCAAAATAGATGGCCGGGAGATTGGCCCCGGCCAGGATCAGAAGAGGAAAGAGAAAAAAGGGCAGAAGATGCGATACCGCATACCGATCAACCGAAACCACGGTGATGATGAAACACATCGTGGCCACCACCTTGATCCTGGGATCCAGATCATGAATCAGGGATCTTTGGCCGGCCATACTGTCAAGACGACTGATATCGTAAAAAGCGGATTCTATTCCGGCCATGGTCACGAAAAATCTGTTTCAGCCACTGGTTGCATGTTCTTCCTTCTGACCCCGATCCCGATCAGTCCGGCAAAGACCAGGGAAATAAGCCCGCCGAGAAGACCGGCCAGTGATGCATCGTGGTCCACCCCATTCACGCCATCGGTCCCGGAGACGGCTTTTTCCCGGTCACCGGTCGTCGACATGGCGTAATCGGGCATCAGGGCAACCCGGTCCTGAACTGCGCCAAGCAGACCATGGACCCCTTTTTCCGGAACCGCACGCCCCGGCTCCGGCATCACCGCGGCAAGGGATCACTCAAGACCGTCTGGCCGTTCCGATGCAAAACGGGAAAATAACCCACCCAAAGCCCCGGCAAGAAGGAGAAACAGGACAATAACCGGAACCATTTTTCCGGGAACCTGCTGCGCAGAGGAATCGGCACGGAATATTTCCGGCCGGGCCGCTGCCACAAAGGAAAGTACCGCAGCCGTGGCAGCCCCCTCAACCAGGCCGATAGCCAGGTGAATCGGCTGCATGAAGAGGAGAAAGGTTGGGAGTGAAAGCGCGGTCATGCCGGACAGAACCGTTTCCAGGACAACCCCGAGGGAACCTAACTGCAACCCGACCACTGCCGCGGCAACGCAGCCGAAAATCAGTCGGGTACGATCCGTGCCCGGCCCGGCTATTTTTGTGTAGATCAGGGGATAGGCGATGAAACAGGGGAAAAATCCCAGGTTGAAAATATTGCCCCCCAGGGCAAGAAGCCCGCCGTCGGCAAAGAAAAAGGCCTGCACCGTGAGTACCGAAGCCAGGGTAAGAAAGGCGGCGTGGGGGCCGAGAAGCACGGCCAGCAGAAGGCCGCCGCCGATATGGCCGCTGGACCCGGTGCCGGGGATGGCAAAGTTAATCATCTGCGCGGCAAAGACAAAGGCGCCCAGAACCCCCATCAGGGGGACCTTGCCATCATCGATTTCCCGGCCCATTACCTGGGAACTTTTAATAATAAGCCCGCCGCTGGCAGCCCACAGGACCCCGCCAACCGCCGGCGAAAGCAGTGCGTCCGCCATGTGCATGATCTTTCTCCAGTGTGACGAAAATAAAATTAGTAACACGATCACTATAAAGTATACACTTTTGAGTGTCAAGAAGGGTGTGCGCAACAGGAAAAAAACTGAAACGGATGAGAAACTGTGGAGACTAAATTACGGGAAGCGACACCCCTCTTTTCCGGCCAGGGGACATGGCGAGGAGGTGTATTCCGGCCCGCTGAGATCAAGAATCCCCCGGGCGGCGGTCAGCACCCGGTCAATCAGTTCTCCGGAAAGGCCGACATGGACGGCTGGATCCAGGGCCCGCTGCAACTGCTCTTCGGTCAGGCCAGACAACCTCTCGTCGGCAAGAAGAAGATCGATCAGGGTGCTCCGGCCGTCATGGGCCCGCATCGAAAGGTCGTAGAGAAGCTGGTGCGCCGCCTGCTTGCCGATCTTTTTCCCGATCAGAAACATCAGCGCCTCAGTCGAAATCAGGGCGGATGACTTTTTGACATTTGCCTCCATCGCCCTGGTGTCAACCCGGAGCCCGGCGAGAATTTTCTTCATAAGCCCGGTCAGCGAGCAGAGATAGAGGGCGGAATCGACTAGAGTCACCCATTCCAGGCGAACGGTCCGATAATCCCGCTCATGCTCGCTGATCAGCGCATCAAAACCAAGAGCAGCGTTTGCCTTTATCAGCCTGGCCAGGACCACCACCTGCTCGCACAGCTCGGGATTTCTCTTGTGGGGCATGGTCGAACTGCCGATCTTGCCCATATGAAAGGGCTCTTCCAGCTCGTGGATTTCATCCCGTGCGAGCTGGACGACCTCGTTGGCAATGCGGGCCAGCCCGCCGGCGACCAGGGCCATGGCTGCAAGGAGATCAGCGGAGCGATCACGGCTGGCATGCCAGGCAACAAGCGGGGGCTGAAGGCCAAGTTTTTCTGAAAAAATATTCAGCAATTCAAGACCATTGGGCCCGAAGGCATCCATGGTGCCGACCCCGCCGAAAAGCTGGCTGACCCGATTTTCCGCACAACTCTTGCTCATCCGCCCGATATTTCGCAGAAGCTCATCGAGCCAGGTTGCGGCCTTGAGCCCGAACACCATGGGCAGGGCATGCTGACCATGGGTCCGACCGATCATCATCTGCTTGCGGTGGGTTTCCGCAAGGACCATGAGTTCACTGCCGATAACATGGAGATCTCGGAGAATCACCCCCGTTGCATCACGAATTTCCAGGGCCTGGGCGGTATCCTGGATATCCTGGGTGGTGGCGCCGAAATGGATGAACCGGCCCGACTCCTCGGAGGTCACCTTCTGCCAGGCGGAAAGCAGGGGCATGAGCGAGTGGCAGGTTTTCTCAAGATCAGCACAGATCCCGCTGATATCAAGATGTTCCACCTTACCAGTTTTTTCCAACTCATCCGCCGCGCCTTGAGGGATAATCCCCAGCTCGGCCTGGCTCTGGGCCAGGGCAATCTCCACATCAAGCCAGCGTTGCATCCGCCGGAGATCACAGAATATCTGGCGCGCCTCATCCGTGGCGTAAGAGGCCCGAAAAAAACGGGAGTCAGTGATATGGCAGGAGAGACCGGAACAGGGCTTCATAGGCAGTGATTACAGCTCCTCGGGATCGCTCTTCCGCTTGAGGACACTCTCGCGGACAACAGCGTCTACAATTTCCACGGCCCGGCCGACATAGAGTTCCGGCCGGTCAAGATACGCGTGATCCTCTTCGGTGAGAAGCGGACCAAGCCCTTTATCCTCAGAGAGCATCTCCTTCAGGGATCTTTTTTCCTGTTCCGACCGGCGGATCATGGCATGGAGCCGCTCCTGGGCGGTCATCTTGCCCAGATGGGCGCCCAACCGGAAGAGAAGCCTTTCCGAGGCCACCAGTTCCCGGTGCAGATGGAGATTGGCGAGCATTTTTTCCGGACAGACCTCCAAACCCCTGACTACCGAGATAAGATAATGAAGGGCGGTGCCGGTGTAAATGGAAATCTGCGGCATGGCCAGCCACTCCGACCAGAGCGCGCGGGCATCCCGTTCGTGCTCGTGAATCATCGATTCAACAACCACCCCGGAGAGGGCGCGGACATGACGGGCAAGCACGGCTATCCGTTGGCAGAACACCGGATTTCGCTTGTGCGGCATCGTTGAACTGCTCATGGCCGAGACCGGGGCGGGCTCCCGCAGTTCGGCAATCTCCGTTTTGCCAAGCTGGATGATCTCGCCGGCGATCTTCTCGCAGGTTGCGGTAAGCAAGGCACACATGGAGGCAAGCTCGGCCACGCAATCACGGGATGTGTGCCAGGCCACCGGAGAGTATCCCAGGCCAAGACGGGACATCACCTTCCGGGCCACATCCTCACTGCCAGAGGATGGACCAAGGGCGGCCATGGTGCCCACCGCGCCGGAAAGCTGGCCCACCAGAACCCGGGGCGCCACCGCGCGGAGACGCTCAATATGCCGCCGGATCTCGGCCAGCCACACCGCAACCTTCATCCCAAAGGTTATGGGCAGGGCATGCTGGCCATGGGTTCTCCCGATCATCGGCGTCCGGCGATGGTCCCGGGCAAGCTCAATCAGAATGCCCTCAAGCACCCGGGCATCCCGAAGGAGTATGGAAATAACCTCTTTCATTTCGAGGACATGTCCGGTATCCAGCACATCCTGGGTGGTTGCTCCAAAGTGGACATACTCACCGTGATTGTCCACGCACGCCCCCTTCAGGGCCTTGACCACCGGCATCAGAGAATTTCTGCTTTTGGAATAGCCCTGGCGGACGGCCTCAAGATCAAGGCAGGAAATGGTCGATTTGCTGCCGATTTCCCGGGCTGCGGCCTCCGGGATAATCCCCGCTTCACCCTGCACCGCGGCCAGGGTCGCCTCAAAAAGAAGCCAGCGGGCAAAACGGGCCTTTTCGTCAAAAAGGGCGGCCAGCTCCCCGGTGGAATAGAGTTCTGCCTGATAGAAAAAATCAATGGGATGGGAGGGCATGGGGCACCTTGTGATTTTTGCCGATCTCTCCAGGGCCGGAACCACATATCGTTACACTGGAGATACTCAGCTTTGTGAACCGTAAGGCCGTGAGGCAGTGTTTGTTTTCCGTTCCCGGCAGATCCTGAGGCCCGCAACGGTTGGCGGGATTTTATCCGCAACACTCCGGGTCAGCACCTCATTCACCAGGCGGGCCATTCTGGTCTCGACATGGGTCAGCACCTGAGCGGCTCCGGGGTGGTCGGCCGGGCCGAAGACTCCCTCCATGGAAAGCGATCCGCCGCAGCCGGCCAGAAAATCAGGCAGCACAACAATACCCCGCTGCCAGAGAATATCCTCCGCCTCCCGGCTTACCCCGAGATTGGCGCCAGGGACCACTGCCCGCACCTGGAGACGATGGGCATTTTCACCATCCACCGTCCTTTCAATGGCCGCTGGAATCAGGATATCACAGTTCAGGTCGAAAAGATCCTCGCGACCTCCGATAATACCACCGTCAACCTTTGCCGGAAGCAGGGGGCCCGGGAGAACAACCAGGCTCTCAATATCAAGGAGTTTTCCTGGCGCGGCAACCAGTGATTTCTCCCGATCGGCAACCCCTGTCACCCGGACACCGGCCCGGTGCAGTCCAAGGGCGGCAGCCTTGGCCAGGGTGCCGAATCCCTGAATGATAACGGTTGCCCCGGGTGGAGAAATTTTCATATACCCGAGAAGCGCCAGGGCGGCGGCAGCAACCCCGTGGCCGGCACGAAGACGACCCAGGGACCAGCCTCCCACCTTCTGGTTAAGGACGGCTGCCCGCTCCTTGTAGTAAGAAAGATCCCAGCCCTGGGCCCTGGCCACCGCCATTTTCACCGAAGAGATCCCCTGATTGCGG
>JBFHXP010000108.1:0-8952 GCA_041598875.1 Desulfobulbales bacterium | reverse complement strand
CTGCTGGAGATCAATCCTCTGGTGGTCACGGATGCGGGCACAATCGTTGCCCTGGACGCGAAGATGGAGATCGACGGAAACGCCCTTTTCCGCAGGCCGGAGCTGGCAGCACTCCATGATCCGGACGAGGAGGATCCCCTGGAGGCCAGGGCGGCCGCGGCGGGCCTCAATTATATAAAACTGGAAGGCAATGTCGGCAATATGGTCAATGGCGCGGGCCTGGCCATGGCCACCATGGATCTTATCAAGAATGCCGGGGCCGCTCCTGCCAATTTTCTTGATGTTGGTGGCGGCGCCAATGCCGAAATGGTGGAAAAGGGGTTTCAGATTATCCTGTCCGACCCAAGTGTCAGGGGGGTACTGGTCAATATTTTCGGGGGGATCCTCCGTTGCGATGTTCTGGCCCAGGGGCTGGTGGAAGCGGCCAGGAAAACCGGAATCACCGTGCCGGTGGTGGTCAGGATGGAAGGCACCAATGTGGAGGCCGGAAGGCAGATCCTTGCCGATTCCGGCCTCAACCTGATAACCGCGGTGGATCTGGCTGACGCGGCCCAGAAGGTTTCTGAAATCGTCAACACACCTTGAACCCTTGAACCCTTGAACCCTTGAACGCTTTTACCCTTGAACACTTGAACGGTTTTGCTTTTTGGAACACTGGAACGTTTTTTCCCCTTGAACACTTGAACGGTTTTGCTTTTTGGAACCCTTGAACGGTTTCACCCCTTGAACACTTGAACGGTTTTGCTTTTTGGAACACTTGAACGGTTTTACCCCTTGAACGCTTGAACCTTTTTCTTTTACCCCTTGAACCTTTAAACCTTTACACCGTATACTCACATGAGCATATTTGTGGATAACCGAACACGGGTCCTGGTCCAGGGAATCACCGGGCGGGAAGGCCAGTTTCATACCCGGCAGTGCGTGGCGTACGGCGCCACCGTAGTGGCCGGAGTCACTCCCGGCAAGGGCGGCCAGGAGATGGACGGGATACCGGTTTTTAACACCGTGGCAGAGGCGCGCCGGAAAACCGGGGCCAATTGCAGTATGATCTTTGTGCCGCCTCCCTTTGCCGCCGACGCCATTCTTGAGGCGGAAAACGCGGGCGTGGAGCTTATTGTGGCCATCACCGAGGGTATTCCAGTGCTGGACATGCTCACGGTGAAAAAAATCCTTGATACGAGTACGACCAGACTCATCGGCCCCAACTGCCCGGGGATTATTTCACCCGGTCGGTCCAAGGTGGGAATCATGCCCGGTTCGATCCATCTCCCGGGAGCAGTAGGCGTTGTCTCCCGTTCCGGCACCCTGACCTATGAGGTGGTGCATCAGCTGACCGGCCAGGGCATCGGGCAGTCGACCTGTATTGGCATTGGCGGTGATCCGGTGGTGGGAACCAGCTTCATTGACTGCCTCGAGGCCTTTGCGCACGATTCCGAAACCGCGGCCATTGTCCTGGTGGGCGAGATCGGCGGCCAGGCCGAGGAGGAGGCGTGCGAATATATCGCCGCTCATCTGTCCAAGCCGGTGGTCGGTTTTATTGCCGGATTGACCGCGCCGCCCGGCCGGAGAATGGGCCATGCCGGCGCCATTGTCAGCGGCGGCAGCGGCACTGCCCAGGCCAAGCTTGCGGCAATGGAAAAGGCCGGGGTCGCGGTGTGCCGCGATCTTGGGACTCTTGGCGCGCTCTGCGCTGAGACCTTTGCCAGTGTCCTGTAACTGGTTGATACTGAAAAGTGAGAAAAATATGACCGATACACGGAAAAAGAGAATCCTGATTGCCAAACCGGGACTGGACGGCCACGACCGCGGGGCCAAGTTTATTGCCCGGGCCCTTCGTGACGCGGGATTTGAGGTGGTCTATACCGGGATACGCCGCACTCCCGAAGAAATAGCCGCTGCCGCGGTGCAGGAAGATGTGGCCTGTGTCGGCCTTTCTTCCCTGTCCGGAGCCCATCTGCGACTCTTTCCCGCGGTGGTCGAGGCCCTGGCCGCGGCCGGCGCCGAGGATATCCCGGTGCTTGGCGGCGGTGTCATTCCTGAGGAGGATTGGGAGTACCTTAAAAGCTCGGGAATCCGGGATATCTTTACCGCGGGCACCGCCATTGGAGTCATCATCTCTGCTTTTGATTCCGCCTGTGACGACCATTATCAGAGACGGGGACAGGGATGAGCGAAACCGCCCTCCTGATCCAGGCCCTTGCCGACCGCAAGCCCAGGGCCATAGCCAGGGCCATAACACTGGTCGAGGATGGGGCGGACTGTGCTGACGAGATTCTTTCCGCTCTTGATCCGGAAAGAATTGCCAATGCCACGGTGGTGGGCGTAACCGGCCCGCCTGGCGCCGGCAAGTCAACCCTGACCAGCACCCTCATTGCGGAATACAGAAAACAGGGGATACGTCTCGGGATCATCGCCATTGACCCTTCGTCGCCGATTACCGGTGGCGCCCTGTTGGGCGACCGAATCCGGATGATGGATCATGCCCTTGATCCGGACGTGATTGTGCGATCCATGGCCACCCGTGGCCGGCTCGGCGGTCTGTGCGCCGCGGCCGGAGCCGCTGTAAGAATCATGGCCGCGGCGGGCTGCTCGCATATTATCATCGAAACCGTTGGTGTCGGTCAGTCGGAGATGGATATCATCCGGCTGGCGGATATTACCTCCCTGGTTCTGGCGCCCGGGCTTGGCGATGATATCCAGGCGATGAAGGCGGGGCTCCTCGAGGTGGCGGATCTGCTGGTGGTAAACAAGGCGGACTGCAGCGGCGCGGATACCCTGGTCATGGATCTGGAGGGCATGCTCCGGCAGGGCGGGCGCAACGACCGGGTCAGCACAACCGTGGCGACCAGCGGCAAAGGAGTTGCCGAGCTGATGTCACGAATTGCGGAACTCAATGATATTTTAAGAAAAAGCGGCGAGAAGACCCGCCGCCGGCAGCAGGCCTTTGAGCTTGAGGTCCTTGACTGGGCCCAGGAGCTCTTGCGGCCGCGAATACTCACGAAAATAGGCAATCGCGGGTACGCCGCAACCGGAGACCCCCGCCGCCTGGCCCGGGAGTTGGTGGACGCCTTCTGACCCGGTCTTTCCGAAAAAGGTTAAGGGGACTCTGTCTCAACGGATCTCTCTTCGTCCGTCACTGTTGTTCGAACCACCGCGCATGAGAAAACATATATGGGAAATAGCAAGATCAAAGAGTGGCAAGAGAATGAACTGGCCCAGAGTCTGGCCCGTTTTCCTGAACGAAAGAAAAAATTTGTTCATCACGGCGGTGATGAGATCCCCAGGCTGGCGGTGCCGGCGGACATCGATGGAAAATATGTCAAGGCCCTCGGATTTCCCGGCCAATACCCCTATACCCGCGGGGTGCAGCCCACCATGTACCGGGGCAGGCTCTGGACCATGCGCCAGTATGCGGGGTTTTCCTCGGCAGCTGAATCAAACCACCGCTACCGCTACCTGCTGGAAAAAGGCACCACCGGTCTCTCCGTGGCCTTTGACCTGCCGACCCAGATCGGCTACGACTCCGACCATGCGATGAGCATCGGCGAGGTGGGCAAGGTCGGGGTGGCAATCGATTCCCTTGCCGACATGGAAATGCTTTTTGATTCCATTCCGTTGGACCAGGTGTCAACCTCCATGACCATTAATTCGCCGGCAGCGGTGCTGCTTGCCATGTACGTTGCGGTGGCCGAGAAGCAGGGTGTGAGCCCCGGCAAGATCAAGGGCACCATCCAGAATGATGTGCTCAAGGAGTATGTTGCCAGGGGAACCTATATCTTTCCTCCTGCTCCCAGCTTGCGGATCATCACTGATATCTTTCAGTGGTGCGCCCGGGAAGCGCCCTCTTTCAACACCATTTCCATATCCGGGTACCATATCCGCGAGGCGGGTTCCACGGCCATGCAGGAGGTGGCATTTACATTGGCCAACGGCATCACCTATGTCCAGGCGGCGCTGGACGCCGGGCTTGAACTGGACACGTTTGCCGGGAGGCTCGCCTTTTTCTTTAACGCAACTTCGGATCTGCTTGAGGAGGTCGCAAAATTCCGGGCCGCGCGGAGGATGTGGGCGAAAATCATGAAGGAGCGGTTCGGCGCGAAAAATCCCGCATCAATGATGCTCCGCTTTCATACCCAGACTGCGGGCCATACCCTTACCGCGCAGCAGATCGACAACAATATCGTCCGGGTGGCCATTCAGGCCCTTGCCGCGGTGCTGGGCGGCACCCAGTCCCTGCACACCAACTCCCGGGACGAGGCGTTGTCCCTGCCCACCGAGGATTCGGTGCGCACCGCGCTGCGCACCCAGCAGATCATTGCCCATGAATCCGGGGTTGCCGACACCGTTGATCCCCTGGCTGGTTCTTATTTTGTCGAGGAGCTGACCGACCAAATTGAGCGGCAGGCCTTTGAGCTGATAGAGAAAATCGATGGTGCTGGAGGCGTGGTCCGGTGCATTGAAAACGGTTTTATCCAGCGGCAGATAGAGTCTTCGGCCTATGAGTATCAGCGGGGCATTGAATCAAACGAGCGGATCATCGTCGGGGTCAACCGGTTCGAAGAAAATGAAAAAAACAGGCCGCCGCTGCTCCGGGTCGATCTGGCGGTGGAAGCGGCACAGATCGGGCGGCTCAGCCAGGTGAAAGAGAAGCGTGACAATGAGACTGTTGCCGCAACCCTTGCCCGGGTGGAAGAGGCGGCCCGGGGCAGTGAAAACCTGATGCCCGTTCTTCTTGAGGCTGTCAAGGCCTATGCCACCCTGGGCGAAATCTGCAACGTGCTCCGCCGGGTATTCGGAGAATACCGGGAGTAGCTGTTTTTTGGGGGAACTTCGGGTTCAGTTCATACACGTGATACACGAGGGAAAATCAGGATGGTGAAAAAAATTGACCATATAGGAATTGCGGTGCATTCCATCGACCAGGCGCGGGTTGTCTATGAACAGGCGCTTGGCATGACCTGTACAGGTGAGGAGGTGGTGGAATCGCAGAAGGTCCGGGTCGCCTTTTTTGCCATTGGCGAGACCCATGTCGAGTTGCTTGAGCCGACTGACAGAACAAGCCCCATTGCCGTGTTTCTTGAAAAGAAGGGCGAGGGCATCCATCACATCGCCTATGAGGTGGATGATCTTGCCGCCCAGCTGGCGCAGGCAAAAGATTCCGGCTGCCGCCTGATCCACGAAACACCGGTTCCCGGAGCCCATGGCAAGCGTATTGCCTTTCTTCACCCCGGATCCACCGCAGGGGTGCTTACCGAGCTCTGCGCCAAGGGGTAGTTTTCATCCGGGAAATTCCCGGGCGCGGAGGGCGGATTATTTTATGCAATAAGGATCTTTTGTCACGGAACCAGGATCATGCCGGATACCTGGCAGATCACGGCAGATCCACATAATAGCCGCGGTTGCCCCGGACGATCAGAAAACGCAAAGGTTCCTGCCCCATGTAGAGTTCCACCACCCGGGAAAAGTCCTTGCTGGCGGACAACCGTTCGCCAGCCAGTTCGGCAATGCTGTCGCCGGCGCGGATTCCCACCTTGTCGGCCGGCGAGTCGGCTGTTACCTTGCGGACCGTAACCCCCCCGCCCCGGGAGTCGGTCACCTCCAGGCCAAAGACCCGTTCGGCATACCTGAGGCCGTAATCTGGCGGAGGTTCGCCGAGTTTCGCGGTCAACTCTTTGGTGTCAAATCCACGAAGAATCTGGAGACGAACCTCGTCTCCCTGGGTGTAGGTCTCCAGGCTGGATGAGAATTCGGCGGGGGTTGTTACGCGGACCTCGTCCAGGGTGAGGAGCACATCACCATACCGGATTCCAGCCGCCTCGGCCGGGGAGTTTTTGTCGACCTCCTTTACCAGAATACCGCCTTCGCCCTTGGCCTCGGTGAATTTTTTCCCCACCGGCGAGGGAACTATGCCGAGATAGGCCTTTCGCACCCGGCCATACTGGATGAGATCGTTGGCGATTTTCCTGGCAGTGTCAATGGGGATGGCAAAACCGATGCCCTGGGCCTGGCGGGCAATGGCGGTGTTGATGCCGATCAGATCACCGTTGATATTGAGAAGGGGGCCGCCGGAGTTGCCGGGATTGATCAGGGCGTCGGTCTGGATAAAGAGCGCCATGAAGCTGTCGCCCACTGGAATTCGCCGGCGCTGGGCGCTCACTATCCCGGTGGTCACCGAGTGGCCCAGCCCCAGGGGGTTGCCGATGGCAATGACCGTTTCACCGATCAACAGGTCGTCGGAACGGCCGGGTGGCAGGTAGGGGTACTTTTTTTTATCGGCACTGATCTTTATGACCGCCAGATCGAGCCTGTCCGCCTGGCCCACCAGTTCCGCCTCCAGTTCCTTTTCCGAATCTGGAAGGGCAACGAAAATTTTAGAAGCCTTGTCAATGACATGGGCGTTGGTGAGGATATAGCCCCTGGGGTCGATGACCACACCGCTGCCCAGGGACTGGGTCCTGTATGATCGTGGCGGGGCGAGGTTTCGGAAGAAATCATCAAAAAAAGGATCGGAAAAGCCGAAAAAGGGCGAGCTTCTCCGGTTGATGATCTGCTCGGTGCGGATATTGACAACAGCGGGCCCGGCCTTGGCAATGGCGTCCACCACCGGGGTCTTGCGATCATATCCGTGGGCTGGTGGGTCCGGGGCAATACAGAGGATGAGAAAAAGAAGCAGCACGACGCGTCGCATGGCCTTCTCCTTGATAGATCTGTGGCAGGTTCTCTGTTGGCGTGTTGAACCGTCCGAAGGTAAAGTTCTTCCCGGTAAAATCATAGGCTATCCGGAAAGTCCACTGTTCCGGATGAAAACCTACTGGTAATCAGTACATGGTATAGGACGGAGAGTTGTGAAAGTCAAGGTCCCCATCTTGCCCGGACCAGGTGTTTTCGGGTATGGTTCACCTGTCCAGGGCGAAATTCTCATTTCGGATGGACTCGAACCGGTGACTTGAAAACCTCAGGATTGTCTTTGTTCGATCCCTCTTTCCTCCACTGCGACCCACAGGATAATGCCCAGACTTCTCCTTCTGCAACCGCCAATTGAGGATTTCTACGATACCGATATCCGGCTGCAGCCCATCGGTCTGTGTTTGCTGAAGGCCGCGGTGGAAAGGTATCTGCCCCACTGGCAGGTTGAGGTGCGTGATTTTCACCAGAATCATGGCCGGAAAACCATTGCCGTGCCCCGGGAACTGGCCTATCTCAAGAAGTATTACACCCATCGCGACCAGAGCCCGTTTTCCACTTTTCACCAGTACTTTCGTTTTGGCGCGGATGCGGACACCATCGGCCGCGAAGTGGCTGCGGCCCGCCCGGATCTGGTGGGGGTATCCTCACTTTTCACCCCCTATTACCGGGAGGTGCTCGAGTGCGCCGCTGCCATCAAAAAAAAGCTGAATGTCCCGATAATTGTCGGGGGATCCCACGTTTCCTCCGCCCCGGAGTCGGTTCTCAGCGACCCCTCCGTTGATTTCATTATCCGGGGTGAGGGTGAAAGGCCTCTGGTGGAATTTCTGCACGTTTTTTCCATGGCCGGTGATCTTAGGCAGGTGCCGAATCTCGGCTTTAAGGAGCAGGGGCGGATGATTTTCAACCCCGTGGCCGCGAACTATCCGCTAGCGGAAATCCCTGACCCGGATTTTTCCGATCTCCCGGTCGGCCGCTATCTCTACCAGGGCAGGCCCATCTGCTTTCTTCTTACCTCTCGGGGGTGCCCGCACCGTTGCGGGTTCTGCTCCGTCCACCGTACCTTTGGCACCCGCTACCGCAGACGGCAACCCGGAGATGTGGTCCGGGAGATGAAAGCACTTTATGAAAAGGGGTACCGGGTGTTTGATTTTGAGGATGACAATCTCACCTTTGACCTGAAAAGTTTCAAGAAACTGTGCCTTCTTATAATTGACCAGTTTGCCGGATGCGGCATCCAGTTACTGGCAATGAACGGCATCTCCTACGCCAGCCTGGATCTGGAATCACTCCGCCTGATGCGCACGGCTGGATTCACCCACCTCAACCTTGCCCTGGTGAGCACGGACGAAAAGGTGCTTGCCGCCCAGAAAAGGCCGCACCGGGTCGGAGATTTTTCCGTGGTTGCGGGAATGGCCCATGGTCTTGGCTTTCAGGTGGTGGCCCATCAGATTCTCGGTCTGCCGGGCGAGACCCTGGACGCCATGATTGAGACCCTTGCCTTTCTTGCCCGCCATCCTCTTCTGATCGGGGTGTCGATTTTTTATCTTACTCCGGGGGCGCCTGTGGCACAGGGGTTTCCGGAGATGAGTCCCGCTGATTTTTTTCGATCCCGTTCCACCGCCATGGCCATTGAGAGTCCCGGGTGTACCCGCGACGATCTGTTCACCCTTTTTATTTCTGCCCGGATTTTCAATTTTGTAAAGGGGATAAGCAGCGGTGGGCGGGAACTGACCCTCACTGATTTTTTTGCACGTTCCGGGGGCGTTGAGCCCCGGATCCGCCGTGGTTTTTCCCTTCTTGAGGAACTTCTCTTGAACCATCGCCTGCACGCCAGCTGCAACGGTGTTTTTCATGAGGTGGCACGATTCAACGCCAGCCTTTTCTTTCGGGTCTGGAACCGGGTCGGCCGACTTTCCACCCAGGATGGCGGTGCTGTTATCCTGTCGTTTATTGATCATCCATGTGCCTGAAATTTTTTCCTTTCATTATTCCTGCCGCTCTCACGGGCCATTAAATTATTCCAGTTGCGCATGATTTACTGTATAATAATAATTATTATTATTTTTTCTTGTTCTGTTGGAGGATGTATATGCGTTTCGGAGTCCTGCGTCGCTTGCAGATAGGAATGATGCTCTTTGGGGTGACCATGGGATTTGTCTTTCCGGTCTATGCCCAATTCTTTGTCGAGTTCAAGCCAGGGTTGCAGCTCTGGTTTAATGCCGGGTGCATTGTTGCCGGCGTTGTGGTGGGCGGGTTTTCCTTTTT
>JBFHXP010000107.1:0-8972 GCA_041598875.1 Desulfobulbales bacterium | reverse complement strand
TTTGTGGAAAAAGTGCAGAGGGTGCTTGCGTCTGGCGGTATTTTTCATGCGGCCACCGATTCGCAGGGGTATGCCCGGCAGATGCTCGTGGTCCTGGAGGCAGCCGGCGGATTGATCAATCGGGCCGGACCTGGTTCGTTTCACCCGAGGCCGGATGAGCGGCCGAGTACAAAATTTGAACGGCGCAGCCTGCACCAGGGTACCGAGGTCCGGGATCTGGTCTTTGAGCGGGTTTAGTTGTCATGGGTGGAGGTACAGAGGGGCAAAGTGGCAGAGGGGCAAAGTGACAGAGTGACAGAGTTTTTAGCTTGCCAGCCTGCCAGCCAAAAGAAGTATGAAGGCAGAGTGGCAGAATTTTTAAAGATGAGTGGCCGCCTTACTACCTGTGAATGTTTTGATTTTTGCGGTGACCGGGGGAAAAATATTTCCTAATTTCAAGATGTCGGGTACTAATTAGGGGAATGACGGGTACGGGATGTGTCTTGCCCCGCGTGGCATGAGCGTGTTTATTACTGGCGAGTGAGGAAGAATAATGACCTTTTTTGACAATTTAATGGTGCGAAACAAGATCGTTTTCAGTTTTTCCATTGCCCTGCTGATGCTTATAACCATAGGCGGCTGGGCGGTCTGGGTGGCAGAAAAAATTGAAATGGACGCAGCCCATGTCCGCTCTATATCCGCGCCCTTTGCCCAACGCGCCACCCGGATGCGAAGGGAAATCATCCAGATACAGCAGTGGCTGACGGACATCTCGGCCACCCGGGGCCAGGACGGTCTGGCCGACGGCTTTGACGAGGCGGAAAAGAGTTATCAATCGTTTGTCGAAGACCAGCGGGCCTTTGTTAAAATGTTTGAAGAGGCAGGGGATCTGGCCGGAGTCGAGGCAATGAAATCCCTGCAGGCCCGGGTTGATCTCTATTATGCGACAGGCAAGAAAATGGCCCATGCCTATGTGGAGGAAGGGCCTGCGGCGGGCAACATGATAATGGCGGAGTTTGATCAGGCCGCGGCCACTCTTAACGCGGCCCTCAAGCCGTTTGTCGAGATGCAGACCGCGGAACTTGATGGTAAAATGGAAGGAATCCGGCAGGCCATCCATCAATTCCAGAACGGGGTCATTCTGGTATGCATTCTCGCTATAATCGGCGCGGTTGTCATCGCCTGGTTCCTGACGGTTTCGATTACCCGGCCTTTACAGAAGGCGGTACACATGATCAAGGCCATTGACCAGGGGCAACTGGATGAGCGGTTGCACCTGAACCGCACCGATGAATTCGGGACAATGGCCAACCACCTCAATCTATTTGCCGACAATCTCAAGCTCGAGGTACTGGCGGCGTTTCAGAATCTTGCTGACGGCAATTTCACCTTCCAGGCCAAAGGCCTCATTGCCGAGCCCCTGGCCCGGGCCAACCAGAGCTTGAATAAGGTAATGAACCAGATGAAGGCGACCAGCCAGGAAGTTGCCGCTGGCGCCCTCCATGTGTCGGAAACCAGCCAGGTCCTGTCCGAGGGGGCAACCGAACAGGCAAGTTCCCTGGAGGAAATTTCCGGTTCCATGACCGAGATCGCCTCCCAGGTAACGAACAGCGCCGAGAATGCGTCCCTGGCCAGCAAACTCGCCGTTGAGGCGCAACGCTCTGCTGCTCAGGGTAGTGAGCAGATGCGGGAAATGGTCGAGGCGGTAACTGAAATAAATAACGCCGGCCATAATATCTCAAAAATTATCAAGGTAATAGACGAGATAGCGTTCCAGACCAATCTTCTTGCCTTGAATGCGGCCGTGGAGGCGGCCCGGGCCGGAAGCCATGGCAAGGGATTTGCCGTGGTGGCGGAAGAGGTGCGGAACCTGGCGGCCCGCAGTGCCGGAGCGGCCAAGGAAACAGCATCATTGATCGAGGGGTCGGTGCAGAAGTCAGCCAGGGGTTCCGAGATTGCCGGCCTGGCCGCGCAATCCCTTGATGAAATCGTTGCCGGTATCTCCAGGGTCACGGATCTGATGGCGGAGATTGCCGCTGCCTCGAAGGAACAGGCCCTGGGAGTGGCGGAGATCCACGCCGGCCTCAACCAGGTGGACCAGGTCACCCAGATGAATTCGGCAAGCGCCGAGGAGTCGGCCTCCGCCTCTGAAACCCTCTCTTCCCAGGCCACTCTCATGAAATCCCTGCTGGCAAAATTTGTCTTGGACGGGGGAACTTCCCCGGCCAGGGACATGGATACCGGTCTGGCCGGCCCCCCTCCCTCCCCCAGGGCGGAATCTCCCGGGAAGAGGGGAGGCGGTCCCCTGTTGCTCGCTGACCGCACGGTTTCTCTTCCCGGGAAGAAGGATCATACTGAGAAGCAGCGACCCAAAAAGGCCCATGAAATTATCCGCCTTGATGACGACGAGTTTGGCAGATACTGATGCCCGGATATCCCGGATAAGACGGCAGGGCCCCTGATGAGCCCTGCCGTCTCCGGTTTGGCGGGTATGGAAAGAGACTTACCGCATCGGGATAATCACGACCCTTCTGTTGAGCGCCGCCCCTTCCTCGGTGTCATTGGCGGCAGCGGGTCGAGTAAGGCCGAACGCGGTTTCTGCAATCCGGTCAGCGGCCAGTCCCTTGCTGACAAGGTATTGGGCCACGTTTTTGGCCCTTTTTGTTGAAAGGGTCATGTTGTACGCCGGGGTCGCGGTGCTTGAGGTGTGACCTACGACCTGAATCTTCAGGCCGCTATTCTTTTTCATGACCTCAACGACCTCTTCTATTTTGGAATATTCCGATTCCTTTATAACTGCCTTGTCATTGTCAAAATAGATGGTGCCGATCTGCCAGCAGCCACTGGTATCAACTTTTGCCGCCAGGGGCGTATCCGGGCACTTGTCCATATAATCAGAGACCCCGTCCCTGTCCGAATCAATGGGACATCCGCTGGCGTCGACCTTGACTCCGGCCGGGGTGTCCGGGCATTTATCCATATAGTCATAGACCCCGTCCCTGTCCGAATCAATGGGACAGCCGCTGGCGTCGACCTTGACTCCGGCTGGGGTGTCCGGGCACTTATCCATATAATCAGAGACCCCGTCCCTGTCCGAATCAATGGGACAGCCGCTGGCATCGACCTTGACACCTGCCGGGGTATCCGGACATTTGTCATTTTTGTCAACAACGCCGTCACCATCGCGGTCGTATACCGGTTCAAAGAAGACCCGTTCAACAAAACCGGCCATTCCCGTGGTGCTTAAGACCGTGTCCCCTGTGGTTGAGAATCCACAGCCGCTGGCTTTACTGATTTTTTCAAGCAGGGCCCGGCCGGTGGCCTCGTTTCCAACATGAATTGTATAGATGCAGAGCCTGTCGCCATACAGGGACTTCAGCCGTTCGGCAGATTCGAGAAGGGAGGTCTCTGATTCAGTTTCCTCGCCGTCGCTGATGATGATCATCGCGATACGGCCTGATGCGGCCTGCAGGTCAATGCTCGCGGCTTCGAGGACCTCGCCGATCGGTGTCACGCCGCCTGGAAGAGTGATTTTGTCCGTCTCCGCGTTCATGGCAGAAGCGGCAAAACCGGTAAACCCGTATATCAGGGAGTTTCTTGCCCCGTCCTTCTGGGCCGGGCCAAAGGCACGGGTCGCTGCCGCCAGGGGGATGGACGCGGGGATGGTGGCGTTCAGCCGTCTTGTTATCTCCCGGGCGACCTCAATTTTTTTCCATTTGTAATGGGCGTTGGTCATTGAAGAAGAACCATCAAAAACAAGATAATAGGTTTCCGCCTTTTGGGAAAATTTCCTGCTGTCGGTCAGGGCAGAAGTGTTCTGGTCCTTGAAATCCGGGGCAACGGGGAGTGTTGTGCAACCAGTTGCAAGGAGCGCAAAAAGGCCTGAAATAAGATATGAAATCCACTGTGTTTTCATTTTATTCCTCCTTTTTTGATATGGAATAACCTGGGATCAGGTTATCTATGCTGTCCAAGTCTCCTTAATGGATTGATACGGTATCTCTTTTTCCGCTATACGCTGAAGGACTGGTGCGGTTCAGGGATCTCAATGTTCGCGAGGCCGATCTCGGTGCGCAATGAATCGGCCAGGGCGAGGGAGGACTTTTCCTCGCCATGGACGATAAAGGTCTGGGCCGGTTTTTTTTCCATGACCCGGACCCATTCAAGCAGTCCGTCCCGGTCGGCATGGCCGCTGAAACCAGTGAGCACCTCGACCTGGGCCCTGACCTGATACTCCTCGCCATAAATCCGCACGGTTTTTTCGCCGTCAATCAATCTCCGGCCCAGGGTGTTGGGCGCCTGCCAGCCGGTGATCAGAATGGTGTCGTTGGGGTTATCGATCCGGTTTCTGAGATGGTGGAGGATCCTGCCGCCTTCAAGCATGCCGCTGGCGCTGATGATCACCGCCGGTTCCCGGAGAAAATTGAGTTCCTTGGACTGTTCCACGGTCTGGGTGTAGCGCAGTTTGGGAAACCCGAAGGGGTTGTTGTCATCGTCTTTGAGCATGAAGTCATGGATTTCCGCGTCATAGACCTCGGGGTGAAGACGGAAGATGTCGGTGGTCCGGGTAGCCAGGGGGCTGTCGACAAAGATCGGAAGACCAGGGATGTCGCGGCGGTTATAGAGTTTGTGCAGACTGAAGACCAGCTGCTGGGTCCGGCCCACGGCAAAGGCCGGTATCAGTACCGTGCCGCCCCGGCGATGGGTGGTGTTGATGATCCTTTCCAGTTCCTTTTCCGATTCAGGGTAGGGGGGGTGAAGCCGGTCGCCGTAGGTGCTTTCCATGATCAGGATGTCGGCGCCCTCTGTCAGCATTTCCGGGTCGCGGATGATCGGGATGCCAGCCCTGCCGATATCGCCGCTGAACACCAGACTTTTTCTGCCGCCGGTTTCCCGGTCCTCGATATCGAGCCGGATGTTGGCGCTGCCCAGCATGTGGCCGGCATCGCTCATGGTCAGGGTGACGCCGTCCATGATCCGTCTCGGCCTGCGGTAGCCAAGGCCGATGAACAGCTCCATGGTCCTGACCACGTCCGCCTTGCTGTAGAGGGGCTCGAACAGCTGCTGGCCTCTTTTCGCCCGGCGGCGGTTGACGAACTCCACGTCTTTTTCCTGGATATGGGCGCTGTCCATCAACATCACGGCGCAGAGATCACGGGTGGCGGCAGTGGTGTAGATGTCGCCCTGGAAGCCGTTTCTGACCAGGCAGGGCAGATTGCCGGAATGATCGATGTGGGCGTGGGAGAGGATAACGATATCCACCTCCCCGCCCTGGCAGAAACCGCTGCGGTTCAGTTCAAAGGCCTCCTTGCGTTTGCCCTGGAACATGCCGCAGTCAAGGAGAATTCTTTTGCCGTTTACTTCGAGAAGATGCTGTGAGCCGGTAACGGTCCGGGCCGCGCCGTGAAAGGTCAGTTTCATGATTAGTCTCTCTGTGCGGGTTATTAGGGATTCGGAAATGTTCAACCGATCCGGGGAAAAGTGAGTTTATTAAATATCGAATGTCGAATATCGAATGTCGAAGTGAACACCATGAGGCCAGGATCTATCTGTAGTTATTCATCCTTCATCATTCGTCATTCCTTGTTCGACATTCGATATTCAAATTTTCCGTAGTAGTCAGGCCCTCTTTCAGGAGCCTCACTCCCTCTCTCTCGCCTCCTTGACGGCACGGAGGATATCCTTGATTGTATAGGGCTTGGCAACAAAGGGGATATTCTGCTGCTTGATACTCGCCCACTGCGATTTCTGGTCCGGATAGCCGCTGCAGACCACCACTTTAATGGTGGGCGCCTGTTTTGTGAGCTCGTCAACAAGTTCAAGACCCGATCTTCCCGGCAGGACCACATCGGTTACCAGGATCTTGATATCCCCTTCCCGGGCAAACAGTTCCAGGGCTTTTTCCGCATTCTCCGCGCCAATGACCTGGTAGCCGTTTTTTTTGAGGATGGTCAGTCCCAGTTCGCGGATCGCCATGTCATCTTCCACCAGGAGGATTTTTTCTCCATTGCCCTGTAACGCCTTGATCGAATCCTCGGCCTGGGTTTGTTTAATCCCGGCCACATGGGTGGCTGCCGGGAGATAGATCTTGAATACCGTTCCCTTGCCCGGTTCGCTGTAGAGGTTTATCCACCCCTTGTGGTCCTTGACAATCCCGTAGATAACCGCAAGCCCGAGTCCGGTACCCTTTTCAAACTCCTTGGTGGTAAAAAACGGTTCAAAGACATGCTGCATCACCTCCCGGTTCATGCCGACTCCTGTGTCGCTGACTGTCAGTTCCACATATTTTCCGGGAACCGCCTCGACATGGAGGCTGCAGAAGTCTTCACCAATTTCCATATTGCGGGTGGAAAAAAGAAGCGTCCCGCCCCTGGGCATGGCATCGCGGGCATTGACCGCAAGGTTGAGCAGGACCTGATCGATATTTCCCATGTCCCCTTCCACGGGCCAGGTATCAGAGGCAGTTTCAGTTTTTATTTCAATATCTTCGCCAATGAAACGGGTGAGCATCTTGATGATTCCGTTAATGCTGTCGGTAAGGGAGATCACCGATTTTTCCATGGGCTGCTTTCTGCTGAAGAGCAGGAGCTGCCGGACAATCCGCGCCGCCCGCTGGCTTGCACCTTCGATCTCTTTGAGATCCTTCCAGATCGGGTTGGATTGGTCGATGCGCATGAACGTCAGGTCAAGGTACCCGAGGATCGTGGTCAACACGTTGTTGAAATCATGGGCAACCCCGCCGGCCAGGGTGCCGATGGCCTCGAGTTTCTGGGATTGCCTGTACTGGGCCTCCACTTTTTTCTGTTCGGTGATGTCCCTGGCAAAATAGGCCAACCCGCTGAATTTTTCTTGATCATCAAATATCGGCGCGGCGGAGAGCCAGAAGGTCTTGCCCATGTCGGGGTGTTCGACTTCAGCGGTATAGGCGGTCATGGTCTTGTCCGTTTGCCGCGGCAAGGGGCAGTTCGGGCAGGCCCGGTCAATGGCCCGGAACAATTCGTAGCAGTGTTTGCCGAGCAGGTCGCAGAATGGTACCTGGAATGTTTCACAGGCCGCCCGGTTGGCCCGGATGACCCGCAATTCGGTATCAAGGAGCAGAACGATATCACCGACCGCGTCAAAGGTCTTTTCCCACTCCTTCCGGGCCTTTTCCGCCTCATTCTCGGCGCGTTTGCGTTCGGTGATGTCGCGGGCCACGGCGATGATATGGTGGCGGCCATGTTCGGTTACATAGACGATACTGATCTCCACCGGAAACGTGGTGCCATCTTTTTTCCGGTGGAGGGACTCAAGTATGGTGGAATGGTTTCTTTCAAGTTCCGAGACATGTTTCCGCCATGCCTCCAGGGAGGTGAAATGCGGATCAATGTCCATCACCGTTTTTTTGAGGAGTTCATCCCTGGAGTAGCCCAGTTGTCCAGAGGCCCGCTGGTTGATATCGACAAAGCGGGCGGTTGCCGGCTCAATAACAAAGATGGCATCGTTGGAGTGGTCGATCATCGTGCGGAAAAGCTGCAGTTCCTTCACCTTTTCCTGGAGCTTGCGCGACAGGCTCTTGTCATACATCCTGAAAAGGTTCAGGGGGTCTGCTATGGTCTCGTCAAAAACCACCAGCTCGTTTTTTTTCGCCTCTTCAATGACTTCGTTGATCAGGGCGAGAAACACACCGGGTTCCACCGGTTTTACGATGTAGCGCGAGGCGCCAAGGCCCATGGCCAGCCGCTCGTCCTCGAGATCGACATAGGTCGCGGTATAGAAGACAAAGGGAATCCGGGCCAGATTCTTGTCGTTTTTGACCTCGTAGCAGAGCTTGAATCCGTCCATGACCGGCATCAGAATGTCGGAGATGATCAGCTCGGGCGGTGATTGTCTCGCTCTGCCAAGGGCATCTTCACCGTTAACCGCAGCCTCCACCGTGTGACCCGCGCCTTCCAGGTTTTTCTGGAGGATGATTCGTGAATCGGCATTGTCTTCAACGATGAGGATTTTCATGTAGGGCTCCAGTTTTTAAAAAAGGCACAGAGGCAGAAGGCAGAAGGCACAAAGTGACAGAGTGACAGAGGAACCTAAAAAAAGAATATCGAATATCGAACAAGGAATTTCGAATCATGAAGTTTTATTCTTCCTGGCTGTCGTTATGCTTGTTACGAAGATAGAAATCAACTGGTTATTTTCATCAATCAGCGAGTCTAGTTTTTCTGAAGGCTTTATAAGATCTGTACGTTTAATCATCAGTAACCATATTCGTGTTTCCCTCAACTCTTTAAGCGATACTTTCATTTTGTGAATGAAATCGGAACGGGATTCCGCACTCTGCGCTTCTCCATAATTGGCGGCCGGAGAAGTCCCGCTTCGTATGAGATGACCCGAAATATGGTTGCCTACCCTGTTTTTCGGCAGGGATTCTGCTGTCCTTATGATTCGTACAGCAAAATCAATTAACCGTTCCTCCAAATCAAACTCTCTGCTTTCCTTCGATAAATTCTTCATCCTTCATCATTCGATATTCGACATTCGGTGTTCATCATTCTCTTTTAAACTCTTTGGGCCTTTCTATCAAAACACGGAAAGCGAACCGTAGAAGTTATTCATCCTTCATCATTCGACATTCGATGTTCGGTGTTCATCATTCTCTTTTAATCATCTGTGCCTTTTTTCCAATATCTCCCCAATCTCCCCCATCACCGTCATCGGGTCAATTGGTTTTTCTATATAGCCGGTGCAGCCGGCTGCCATGAGCTTCTCCCGGTCTCCGCTCATGGCGTACGAGGTCATGGCAATGATCGGGATGCTGCCGTTTGCTTCCGAGCTCCGGATCGCCTTGAGTACATCATTGCCGCTCATGTCCGGCAATTGGATGTCGAGAATAATGAAATCAGGACGGGGTTCGGCCAGGGCCAGGTCAATCCCCTTCTGACCTGTTTCCGCCTCAACGGTGTCGATGCCGCTCTTGTTGAGAATATAGCATATCAATCGCATATTGTCAGGCGTGT
>JBFHXP010000106.1:0-9154 GCA_041598875.1 Desulfobulbales bacterium | reverse complement strand
TGAATTTTTCTGCCGGTGCAACACGGAGCAGATCCAGGAGATGCTTTTTTCGTTGCCCGAGGATGAACGCCGGGATATTCTTGCCAACGGGCCTTTCCCCCTGGAGGTCTGCTGTCATAACTGCAATACCCCGTATTGTTTTGACCGGGCCGCCCTGATTTCCCTTTTTCAGGAGCAGTAACCAGCACTGCTGTTTTTTTCACAAAACAGTTTTCCATAACTGAAGGAAGAAGTTTTTATGGAATGGCTTTTCCCCGCAGTTGTCGCAACCCTGTCAGGATCCATTGTCCTGACCCTGACCTTCTATTATCTCTATTATCATGATCGCCGACGTTTCCTGGGTATCTGGACCCTCAGCTGGGGGCTCTATGCCCTGCGTTTTGTCTTCATGCTCCTGGCGATCGGCAACGACTCCACTCCCTGGCCGATGATCGCCAGCCAGCTTGCCGCCCTGACAAGCGGCATCTTTCTGATTGCCGGCACAATCGATTTTCTCGGCCGACGGATTCGTTGGTTCTGGGTGTTGATTGCCATGGTCCTGGTGCCGTGGATCGTGGCCACCGGGCTGCTGGACTCTCCGTTTATTGTTTCCTCCCTGCCGGTCTATCTGTTCCTGGGCGGGATTTATGTCGCCACCGGCGTGGCCCTGCTTCGTCACCTGAAGGGAAGCGGGATCGGCAGGCCGATCATCGGCTGGGCCTTTATCCTCTGGGGCATCCACAAGGCGGATTACCCCTTTCTCCACCCCCTCCTCTGGCTTGCGCCCTGGGGATATCTTCTCGGCGCCACCCTGGAGATTGTCGTTGCCGTTGGTATCCTGATCGTCTATTTCCAGAGCACCAGGGCGGAACTTGCGGAGAGTGAGGACCGCTATCACAGCCTTTTTGCCGACAATCATTCGGTGATGCTGCTCATTGATCCGGAAACGGGCGGGGTGGTGGATGCCAACTCCGCGGCCTGCGCCTTTTACGGGTATGGCCGGGAGGAGTTGCTGGGCCTGAAGATCACTGATATCAATATTCTCCCCCCGGAGAAGGTCCGCGCCGAGATGGCGCGCGCCCGCGATGAAGAGCGGCATCATTTTTATTTTCAGCATAAACTGGCAAATGGCGCCATCCGTGACGTTGAGGTGTACAGCGGTCCGATCCAGCTCAAGGGCCGCAAGTACCTCTACTCGATCATTCATGACATCAGCGAACGCAAACAGGCCGAGGATGCGTTGCGGGCGGAAAAGGAATTTGTCAACGCCCTGTTCAACGGCCTGGATGATACCCTTTTTGTGTTTGATCCGGCAACCGGCAGGGCCCTGCGCTGGAATCCGGTCTTCCAGGAGAAGAGCGGGTACGGCAACGAGGAAATCGCCGCCCTCAAGGTGCCGGAATCCTATTATGCCGGTGAAGATCTGGCAAAGGCGGCGGATGCGGTCCGGGAGGTTCTCGCCGGGGGCAAGGCGAGGGTGGAACTCTCTTTTCTGACCAAAGACGGCCGCGCGGTTCCTTTTGAGTACAGTGTTGCCCGGGTCAATGATCCGGAGGGCGGAGAGCCGAAACTTGTGGCCATCGGCCGGGATATCTCCGAGCGGAAAAGGGCGGAAAGGGAACGCGAACTTTTAGAGGAACGTTTGCGCCAGACAACCAAGATGGAGGCCATCGGCACCCTGGCCGGGGGTATTGCCCATGATTTTAACAATATCCTGGCGGCGATTATCGGCTATTCGGAGTTGATCACAACAGGGGCCGAGGCAGAGAGCACGGCCAGGGAATATGCCGGGGAGATCTTTACTGCTGGAATCAGGGCCAAAGAGCTTGTCCAGCAGATTCTGGCCTTCAGCCGGCACGGGGAGAAGGAGTTGCGGCCGGTCCGGTTGCAGCCGATTATCCAGGAGGCACTCAAGATGCTCCGCGCCTCCCTGCCGGCAACCATTGAGATTGTCCAGGACATCTCCCCGCAATGCGGCGCGGTGCTCGCCGATCCGGTGCAGATCCATCAGGTGATGATGAACCTCTGCACCAATGCCTTTCACGCCATGGAAGAGGGCGGCGGGCAGCTGAAAATAGTTCTCAGCCCGATTCTGCTCGCAGCAGGCGAGGATTCGGAAAACAGGGGTCTTGCCCCGGGAAAATATCTGTCCCTGCAGGTTGCCGACACCGGAACGGGCATGGATTCCTCCATTCAGGATCGGATCTTTGATCCCTACTTTACCACCAAGGAGCTGGGCAAGGGGAGCGGCCTGGGCCTGTCGGTGGTTCACGGCATTGTTGCCCGCTGCGGCGGGCGGATTTCAGTTGCCAGCACTCCGGGAAAGGGGGCAACCTTTACTGTCCTGCTGCCGGAAATAGAGGCGGATGTGCCGATTGAGTACGGTGTGGAAACCGTTGCCCGGGGCAGCGGGCAAAAGATCCTGGTGGTTGATGACGAACCGCAACTGGCCATGCTGATGAAGGCCATGGTTACCCGGCTTGGCTATACGGCGCATGCCAAGACCAGCAGCGCCGCGGCCCTGGACCTTTTCCGCAGTCAGCCGGATCATTTTGATCTGCTGCTCACTGATCAGACCATGCCTGAGATGACCGGAATGGTCCTGGCCGGAGAGGTCCTGGCCCTCCGGCCGGATATGCCGGTTATTCTCTGCACCGGGTTCAGCGAGAAGGTGGACGCTTCGAGCGCCAAGGCCGCGGGTGTCAGGGAATTTCTCTCTAAGCCGGTCCAGGTTCGGGAGCTGGCCCGGGCGCTGGATAAGGTTTTCTCGGTACCGAATCGGAAAGAGGAAAACAGATGACCTGGTTGATCCCCGGAGTCGGCGCGGCAATTCTTGCCAGTCTGCTGGTGGCCTTTATCTTCGGATATCTCTATTCCCGGGAAAAAGAACCGGCCCTGGCTTACTGGGCCGCCAGCTGGGCCCTGTACTCCCTGCGTTTTTTCGTCATCCTCGGCCTGGCCGTTGAGATCCTTGTTCCCGGCTGGCTTATTGTCCAGCAGGGGGTGTCCCTGGCCAGTGTTGTCCTGTTTGTTTTCGGCACCCACCTCTTTCTTGTACGCCCCTTTTCCCTTTTCTGGGTTTACGGCGCTGTAGCCTGCCTGGTGTGGACCCTGTTCAGCCATGCCATGAACTTTTCCTTTGTCGCCGTGGATCTTCCCTCCTCTTTGTTCATCGGCTCAGGCTATGCCTGGACCGGATTCGCTGTTCTCCGATTTTTTCAGGGCAATTCCGGGGCCCGGCGGATTGCAGGCATTGCCCTGATTTTCTGGGGGCTGCATAAGGCTGATTATCCTTTTCTCCGGCCGGTGGAGTGGTTCGCGCCCTGGGGGTTTGTTCTTGCCTCCCTTTTATTCATGCTCAGCGGGCTTGGCATCCTGCTACTCTATTATGAGCGGAGCCGGGATCGTCTCCAACGGGAGATCAGGGAGAAGCAGGAGAGTGAAACCCGTTTCAGAAACGTCATTGAATCGTCACATGACGCCATAATTCTTGCCGATGCCGCTGGAACCGTTCTCCTCGCCAACAGGGGGGCATTGCTTATGTTCGGGTACACGGGCGAAGAGATGAGGGCAATCTCCCTTACCCGTCTGATGCCGGAGCGGTACAGAGATGATCATCTGGCCGGAATGAACCGGGTGCTTGCCCGCAAGGAGAGCGAGTACCTGGGCAGGACAAATATTTTTTACGGACTGCGCAGGGATGGCAGCGAGTTTCCCCTGGAACTCAACGTCTCCCACTGGCGCAATGAAGATGGCGATTTTTTCAGCGCGATCATCAGGGATGTCACCGCGCGGGTACGTGCGGAAAAAGAGGTTGTCAAAAGCCATGCCCTTTTTCGTGCGGTGGTGGATGGGGTCAATGACGCTATTTTCATCAAGGATCTTGAGGGCCGGTATCTCATGGCCAACCAGGCCACCCTCGATGCCCTGGGGAAAAAAAGCGCCGAGGTGATCGGCAGAACCGATGCCCAGCTTTTCCCCCCGCATTCAAACGAGGTTATCAGGAATACCGACCAGGAAGTTATCAGTCAGGGGAAAACCGTCTTGCGGGAGGAGCATCTGGCCACCGCCTCGGGCGAGACTGTCTGGCTTGCCAACAAGACCCCGTACCGCGACAGTGACGGCACAATTATAGGTTTGATCGGCATTTCCCGGGATATTACCGCCATCAGGGAGGCTGACCGGACGGTGCGGGAGCGGGAAAAGCTCTTGACCGATGTCTTTGACTCGATCCAGGACGGCATCACCGTTCTTGATCACGATATGACCATCATCCGGGTCAACCACGCCATGGAAAAAATGTTTCCAGACCAGCTTCCTCTCCAGGGAAAAAAATGCCACATGGTCTACCACGGCAAAAATGAGCCCTGTGATTTCTGCCCCTCGCACAAGGCACTGGCCAGCGGCAAGCTGGAAAAGGCCGAGATCCCCTGGGTGGTTGCCGGGGAGAGAAAAGGGACCATGGAACTCTTTTCCTTTCCCCTGCGTGATGAAGCCGGCCAGACAACCGGGCTGGTTGAATACTGCCGGGACATCACCGCGCTCAAGGAGGATCTGCGGACACGGAGAAGGCTGGAAGGCCAGCTTCGCCAGGCCCAGAAGATGGAGGCCATTGGAACCCTTGCCGGAGGTATTGCCCATGATTTCAACAATATCCTGACCCCGATCCTTGCCTATACCGAGATGGTGCGGGAGGATCTTCCCGAGGGCGGCACGGCCCATCAGGATCTAGGCGAGGTCCTGCGCGCCGCCAACAGGGCGGTGGATCTGGTGCGGCAGATCCTTACCTTCAGCAGGGAGCGGGAGCAGGAGTTGATGCCCCTGGAACTGGCGCCCACGGTCAAGGAGTCAATCAAACTGCTGAAGGCCTCGCTGCCGAGCAATATTGAGATTCACCAGGAGGTGCCCGCAACCCCGCTGGTTATTCTTGCCGATCCGACCCAGATTCATCAGGTGGTGATGAACCTCTGCACCAATGCCTACCAGGCGATGCGGGAACAGGGCGGCATCCTCACGGTGGCTCTCGGGAAAAAAGTGATAGAGGTCGGCGAATCCCTGCCCGGGATGAAGCTTGGTCCGGGGACATATCTTGAACTGGTTGTGGCTGATACCGGAATCGGCATGAAACAGGAGGTTCTCGAGAGGATCTTTGAACCCTATTTTACCACCAGAAAGCAGGAGGAGGGAACCGGCCTCGGCCTTGCGGTGGTCCATGGGATCGTCAAGGGGCTGGGCGGTGATATTTCAGTGCAGAGCGTCTTTGGCCAGGGATCGACTTTTCATGTCTATCTCCCGCTTCTTGACCGCGAGGATGTGGAAAAAACCGAGGCTGCCGCCGAAACGCTTCCCCGCGGGACCGAGCGTATTCTGGTTGTTGATGATGAGTTGCCGATTGTCGAAATCATGGTCCGCAACCTGACGAGTCTTGGATACAGGGTTACATCAAAGGTCAGCAGCGTTGAGGCCCTGGAATCCTTCCGGGCCGGCCCTGATGGCTTTGACCTGGTTGTCACCGACCAGACCATGCCCAATATGACCGGCGACCATCTTGCCTATGAACTCATGCATATCCGCCCGGATATCCCGGTGATCCTCTGCACCGGTTTCAGCAGTGTGATCAATGAGGCAAAGGCTATTAAGCAGGGGATCAGGGGCTTTCTTTTCAAGCCGGTAACCAAGAGGGATATTGCCTTTTTGATTCGCAAGATACTTGACGGGTAACCTTTCGCGGTCCGGAGGCGCAGGGTTTTTCAGTGTTCTTTTTCCCTGAAGCAGGTATCATGGCGGGCCGATACTGGCGGCAGTATAAAAACTTGAGTTTTCTCGAATATGATGACTGTTGTTCCTGTTGAAATTACTACAAAAACAATCAGGCTGGCCCAGTTTCTGAAGCTGGCCGATGCCGCTGGTGACGGGGTTGAGGCCAAGTTTCGCATTGTTGAGGGCCAAATCACGGTCAACGGTGAGATAGAGACCCGGCGGGGCAGAAAGCTTTCCCCTGGCGACCTGGTTGAATGCGCCGGCACGGTTTATGAGGTCTGTGGCGGGGAATTGTCAGCGGGATGATTCCCCTTTTTTTAAAACTATGAGGTATTCATATGTCACTCTGTCCCTGTTGTTCTGAAAAGGAATTTGATTCCTGTTGCGGGCCGTATCTTGAGGGTGTCGCCCAGGCGCCAACTGCCGAGGCCCTGATGCGTTCCCGTTATACCGCCCATGTTCTGAGGAAATATCCATACCTGCTCTCAAGCTGTCATTCCGATACCCGGCCCGAAGACGAAGAGTTCGAGGGGGACACGGATATCCGCTGGACCGGCATGGAGATCCTGCGCACCGAGAGGGGGGGCGTTGATGACAGCGAGGGTATTGTCGAATTCATTGCCAGTTACCAGGTAAAGGGCAAGCCCGGCCGGGTTCATGAAATTGGCAGTTTTGTCCGCGAGGACGGCCAGTGGTTTTACGTTGAGGGAGATATCGTGCCCCAGGCGCCGGTGCGCTCCACCAAGATCGGCCGTAACGAGCCCTGCCCGTGCAACAGCGGCAAAAAGTATAAGAAGTGCTGCGGAAAAGGATAATGATGTTCTTGCCTTGACAGGTGATTTGATGCCGCGATATGTCGTTGCCAACTGGAAGTCCCACAAGAGTCCCGGGGAGACGGAGCAGTGGCTTGCCAGGTTCCAGCGCGTCTATTCGCCCGACCCCCGGGTGGAGGTTGTTCTTGCGCCATCCTTTATCTCTCTTGCCCCGCTCGCAGAACAGGTCCGCGCCCTGGAAATGACCGGCATATCCCTGGCGGTTCAGGATCTGTCACCCTTTCCCCTGGGCTCCTATACCGGTGGGGTGGCTGCGGCGATGGTCCGCGGACTGGCTGCCTATGCCATGGTCGGTCATTCGGAAAGACGCCGATATTTTCACGAAACCCATCAGGATGTAGCCAATAAGGCAAGCGAGGCGATTTCAGCGGGGATTACCCCCATTGTCTGCGTTGACATCCCCTATGTCCGGGCCCAGGTTGCCGCTATCCCGGAGGCGGACCTGGGTGCGATCATGATCGGCTACGGCCCGGTTGAGGCAATCGGGGTTACGGCACCCCAGTCTCCTTCCGAGGCGGCAAAGGGGATTGCGGCCATCCGGGTTCTCTGTCCGGATATCCCGCTTCTTTACGGCGGCTCGATACAGAGTGATAATGCCCTGACTTATATGGCGCTTGATGGCGTTGACGGTCTGATGGTGGGGACTGCCAGCCTTGATCCAGAGGAGTTTGCCTCGATCTGCCGGGCAATCCGCGGGGAGTGAAGGAACCAAGAAGCCAGGACCAAAAAAAACGGAGGAAGACTATGAAAAGATTCATCACGTGTGTACTGCTTGTTTTTCCTGTTCTGATCAGTGTAGCCCCCGCCTTTGCCACGCCAGGCATTATGAAGCGTTTTATCGCGGTCTATCCGGCTGTGGCGGAAAGTCAGCTCGCCACCTGCCGGACCTGTCACATGCCGGTGATCAGTTCCAGCCTCAATGGCTATGCCATCGCCTTGCGGGATAATGGGCTGGATTTCAAGGCCATCGAGGGACTTGACAGTGATGGTGACGGCCGCGGCAATCTCGAGGAGATCTCTGCCAAAGAGTTGCCCGGATCCCAGGCCGGGGCTGACGAACTTTTCCTGTTCACCGCCCGCATGGGTAATGTCACCTTTAATCATGAGGCCCATTCGCTGGATCCCGCCTATGGCATTAATGGAAAATGCGTGACCTGCCACGGTGAGAACGGTTTTCCCCGCCGTTTTGATGATACCGTCACCCTGCAGAAGATGGCCCATGAGATCTGCAAGGAATGCCATAAGAATTCCGGCAATGAAAACGCCCCGAAACAGTGCCGGCAGTGCCATATCAAGAATTAGGATCAGTCTGATCGCGAAATCATACCGGTTGCCCGGATCCCTGGTTCTGGAAGTGGTAATCAGTGTCCGTCCGGAAAGTCTTTTGTTCCGGAGGGCAACACCTGTCCGTTTTCAAACCGGAAACAGACAATTTTGAAAAAGATCAAGGAGATCAAGGAAGTATGCGCAGGCGTACTGGAGTACGGCGAGCACATACTTCTGCGGATCGACACCGAGATTTTTTAAAAGTGGCGTTTCCGGATGAAAACTAATCACCGGCAGATCATCGGCCGGTGGTCATCGGGATATGTTCTGGCGCGTGCCGCCTCCATCAACGCGGATATGCCCCTGTTAATCCCCTGGACGATATTTCCCTCTTTAAAAAGAGGAATCATCTCCTCGGCAAGAACCAGGTCGCCGATGCCGTCATTGATCAGAAATTCAAGCCCCGCCCCAGCCTCGATCCGGATCGATCCCTCTTCCATGGCCAGGGTGATAAGGACGCCGTTGTCGAGCATATCCTGACCGATGTCCCATGCCATGGCGGTCCGGGCTGAAAATTCGGCAATGGGTTCCCCGTACAAACCGGCCACGGTCAGGACCAGGATCTGATGGCAGGTCTCCTTTTCATACGCTGCAAGAATCGATTCCAGATCGTTTTTCTCTTCCGGAGAAAAAACATCGGCATGATCGCTGACAAAACCGGTTTTCGCCGGTAGCGGATTTTCCGCCGCGGTATTTTCAGTGGCTTGATTTCCCGTGATTCTGTCGCACCCGGCAATCATGGACAAAAGGATGAGAAGAAAAAGAAGTGCTGCTGTGGCGCGCATGGGCGAGTCTCCATTAAAGAGTGGGTAGTTGTCGGGTTTCACTGGATTGGGGCGCTTGTTTCCCGCATTATCTTCCATTGCTCTTTTTCCCACCGCAGGTCAAGGGTTTTGTTGACGTGATCGTTGTACACGTCGGATCGATAGCGCTGATCAAAGGATACCCGGGCCATGTCCGGCCCTGTTTTTTCGGTCGATATCCTCTCGAGTTGAATCGATATCACCGAGGGCCTGGCCAGGCGTCTTTTCCGTTGCTCGGTCCATGCCGAGTGGTTGAGCCCCTCTGCTGATTTGAAAGAGAGGGAATAGCTGGCAAGATAGCGGGTAACATCCTGTTTTGACCAGCTTGCCGCCCAGGTGGTGACAAAGGAATTTATCGCATCATAATTCGGAGCCGGTTGGTCGGGAATTTTCCTGCTGGTCGGTCTTTCAGCAGGTGCCTGCGGTTTCACCACCATCGCGGGCTGATCTGTT
>JBFHXP010000105.1:0-9350 GCA_041598875.1 Desulfobulbales bacterium | reverse complement strand
GTCAAGGTTGAAACCACCGTCTTCAGCCGGTCAGCTTTCAGCTAGTGGTATGTTCGTTGTCCAGGTACAAAGTGGCAAAGGCGCAGAGTGGCAAAGTTTTTAAAGATTTCGTCTCACGTCTTACGTCTCACTTTCTCTGTCACTCTGCCCCTCTGTAACTATGGTGCCTCATGCTATCGCCTTTCAGTCGATAGTCGTTGACTGTCGCCCCAGTTGGTATGAAAAAAATCCCCTCTCTGTCCGTCGATTCGTTCATAGGTATGCGCCCCGAAATAATCCCGTTGCGCCTGGAGCAGGTTTGCCGGAAGCCGCTCCCTGCGGTACCCATCAAAAAAGGCCAGCCCGCTGGACATGGCCGGCAAAGGGACGCCATGAGCGGCCGCCCCAGCCACGACTCGTCTCCAGGCTGCTTCTGTTCTGCGGATTTCAGCCTGGAAATAGGGGTCAAGGAGAAGGGCGGGAAGGTGGGGGTCCCTGGCGTAGGCCTCCTTTATTTTATCAAGAAAGCGGGCGCGGATGATGCATCCTTGCCGCCAGATAAGGGCGATGCCTCCGAAATTCAATTTCCAGTTGTGGGTTTCCGAGGCGGTTCTGAAGAGCATATACCCCTGGGTGTATGAAATGATTTTTGCCGCGAGCAGCGCTTCCCCGATGTCGGCGACAAAGGACTCCCGGTCACCGGCAAACCGGGCGGAATCTCCGGCAAGGAGTTGAGCGGCCGCGACCCGCTCTTCCTTGAGGGCGGACAGAAAGCGGGAAAAGAGCGCCTCGCCGATCAGGGTCAGGGGGATCCCGTAGTCAATCGCGGACACAGTGGTCCATTTGCCGGTTCCCTTCTGGCCCGCGGCGTCAAGGATTGTGTCAACTGTATGGATTCCGTTTCTTTTGTGGGCAAGAATATGGCTGGTGATCTCTATCAGGTAGGAGTTGAGCGGCCCGCTGTTCCACTCGGAGAAGATTTGGCTTATTTCATCGTTGGACAGGCCGAGGAGGGTGTGCATCAGGTCGTAGGCCTCGCAGATCAACTGCATGTCACCATACTCAATGCCGTTGTGGACCATTTTGACAAAATGGCCGGCGCCGTTTTCACCAACCCAGTCGCAGCAGGGAACACCTCCGTCGGCCTTGGCGGCAATGGCCTGGAGGATGTTCTTCACATGGGGCCAGGCGGCCGGGGATCCGCCGGGCATGATCGAGGGGCCACGCCTGGCCCCCTCCTCACCGCCGGAGATCCCGCAGCCGACAAAAAGAATTCCGCGGGATTCCAGGGTCTCGGCCCAGCGCATCGAATCCCTGTAAAAGGAGTTGCCGCCGTCAATGATGATGTCGCCCGGTTCAAGCAGGTTCAGGAGTTGCTCGATTGTCGAGTCCACCGCCTTTCCGGCCTTGATCATCATCATGACCTTTCGAGGTGATTTCAGATTTTCAAGAAGTCCGGCCAGGGAGGATGTGCCGATAATCCGCCGTCCGGATCCCTGCTCGTCGAGAAAAAGGGTCACCCTGTCCGGGGTCCGGTTGTATACCGCCACGGTAAATCCATGGTCGTCCATGTTCAGCACCAGATTCTGGCCCATGACGCCGAGACCTATGAATCCTATGTCAGCTGTTGCGCCCATTGCTGCCTCCGGAGAGCCTGTCGGGGAATTCCGAATCTGCTCGACTCGCTATAGTTACGAAAGGTTTATCTCCGTCAGGGTCTGGAGCACGCACCGCCCTGAGCTGGAGAGGGGATCTCTTATTCCGATTCTTCAGTTTCTTCCGGCAAGGGCGCGGGGGGGGACGACATGCCGTAATATGGGTATTTCTGCCGCCTGCTCTGTCCGTACTTGGTGATTACCATCTGGGCCTGAAGTTCACCGATCCGGTTGAGATAGGTTTTTACCTGGCCCTGGAGATCTTCCAGGGAAGAGGTCTGCTTCCGAAGCTGGTCTTCAGGCCGGTCTGAATGGCCCGCAGTTCGCTGATCATGTTCTGCTCGCGGGTAACCCGTTTCAATCTTGCCTCGAGTTCATCCAGCCTGTAGGGTTTTTTGAGATAATCTATGGCCCCGGCCTCAATAACCTCGGTATAGGTGAAGGCCTCGGTGTGGCCGGTGATGACAAGGACATCAATATGGGGGAATTCCGCTCTCACCTGGGCGAGCAGCTCCATTCCGCCCATTATCGGCATCGCCATGTCGGTGATAATCGTGGAAAAAGAGGCCTGGCGGAGTTTTTCCAAGGCATCCCTGCCGTTGACGGCGGTGGCGCAGGGGTACCCGAAGGATGTTATCTGCGATTCCAGGAGGTTTCGTATCGCCGGATCGTCATCAACTATCAGTATCGGGTTTTTGATCTGGTCCATGGCAGGGGCACATCAGGGCGTCGGGAGTGGGTCATCTTGAAAAAATACCTCTGGCCCGTTCTCCGCATCGGTGAAGGGTGATTTTCTTTTGGCTTCCGTGTGGCTATCTCTTTAATTTGCCAGGATTTTCTGCCGTCGTCAAGGGAATAATCGACCGTTTTCAGGTATCTTCGTCGCAGGGCATGGAATTCGATATTGACGCAAGGTACACGACATGTATACATTAGGGCAGGTTTTTTTCACCAAAAATCAGAAGCGCAGTCAGGGGGAAGAGATGACTTTACACCAGCATTTTATCGGAGTGGCCAAGAAACACGGTGACAAGCTAGCATATATCGACTGTTCGGCGGACAAACGGGTCACCTATTCAAAGGCCCTGATCGCCTCCCTCATGCTCTGTGACGAGTTTCGGGGATATGAGGAGGGGTTTACCGGTGTGATGATTCCCTCGTCCGCGGGGTGCGCCCTGGCCACCATCGGCCTGCTCATGAGCGGTCGCACCCCGGTTATGATCAATTATTCGACCGGGGCAGCGGAAAATGCCGAATACGCCCAGAAGAAATGCGGCTTCAAGACAATCATAACCTCCCGGGCCCTGGTCAAGAAGATCGAGTGCCGCGAGGTGCCCGGGATGGTCTATCTTGAAGACATCATGGCCGGGATGACACTGGTGAAGAAACTCAAGGCCGCATTGAAATCCAAGCTGCCGACCACCCTGCTTAAACGGATGGTTCCCGCGGGCGACGAGAACGACAACTGCGTGATCCTTTTTACCAGCGGCAGCGAAAAAGATCCCAAGGCGGTCCAGTTGACCCATCGTAATATCACCTCGAACATTGAAAGTATTTCCGAGCGGTACAGCCTTACCGGGGATGACGTTTTTCTGGCAAATCTTCCCTTTTTCCATGTCTTTGGCCTGACCGCCAACCTCTGGGCCCCCCTGTACCACGGGATGACCACGGTGGCCTATGCCAACCCCCTTGATTTCAAGACCATCTGTGAAATCGTCCGCCGGGAAAAACCCACCCTGATGGCCGGCACCCCGAGTTTTTTCTGGGGGTACGTCCGCAAGTCTGAGCCGGGCGATTTTGCCAGCATTCGCCTCGCCCTCTGCGGGGCGGACAAATGTCCCGACTCGCTGCGGGAGGAATTTTTGCGCAAACACAATATAGTACTCTGCGAGGCCTACGGTGCGACGGAGACTTCTCCTGGAATTTCAGGAAATTCTGTTGCACTGAACAAGCCTGGAAGTGTGGGGCTTCCCTTTAAGGGGGTCAAGGTGCGGCTCGAGAATTATGATACCGGTGAGGAGTGCGGGGTTAACGAGATCGGCAAGATTTTTGTCAAGGGCGACCTGGTGATGAAGGGGTATCTGGGCGATGTTGAGGAGACCTTTCTTCATATGCGGCGCGGGTGGTATGATACCGGTGACATGGGGCGGATTGACGAGGATGGATATCTGTGGCATGTCGGGAGGCTGCGGCGGTTTGTCAAGGTCGGGGGTGAGATGGTCTCACTGGTCCGGGTCGAAAACGTTCTTGAAAAATACCTGCCCCCGGATGTCCTCTGCTGCGTGGTGGAAACACCTGACCCGGTCAAGGGGGCGCGGATTATCGCCACGGTGACCGCCAAGGTCGATGAGGACTCAATCCTCAAGAAAATGGCCGAGGAACTGCCGCCCATTGCCCTACCCAAGAAATTTCATGTTATTGAGGATTTTCCCAAGATGGGAAGCGGGAAAATTGATTTCCGGACCATCACCGAAATGGTGCAGGGGGCCTTGTAAGCGAATCCCCTTCAGCCGCAGCGGCTGGAGCACATCATCTCGAAGTTTTCACACTCATGGCGGTTGACAAACGGGCATGATTCGCGGGTAAACCATTGTTTTTTCGGGCACCAGTATCGGTCCTTGAAGGGTTCGTTGCACCCCCTGTCCGTCACTTTTCTTCGATTTTTCGTTCCGTAACTGACCACATCGCCGGTCACCTCGAATTTCCATAGAGTCATGTCAAGCCTCCTTGCCTGGGGTGTCCACTCCGTGCACCATGAATCATGGTCACCCTCCTTTTATTTCTTATCGGCAGGACACCGACAAGAATAAAGGCCGTCGTGACGGCAGGGTATTTTGAAAAGAAATTCAAGGGACTTGGCCCGCATGTGGAATGGAGGCAAGGGTAAGATTTTTGTCAGCGGGAAGACGCAGGCTTACGGGGCTGGATGTTTGCCGGCAGGGGAAAACGTCTACAGGTCGGTCAGGACAAGGAGCGGTTCCTCCGGCGGGTCGATCGTGTAATAGCGCCTCAGGCTTTTGATGGCGCTAAAATCCAGTATTGATCCCTTGCTGAGGAGAAGAAGGCCGGTTCCGCTGACAACATCCCGAATCACGAGCATGCCCTCCCTGAGATCCTCGGGCGGGATTTCCTTTTCGATCATCCCGTGATTTTTTGTCAGTCTTTCCGGTGAAGTGTACACGTCTGGAGCGATTTTTTTCAGGTGTGGAAGGAGGGCCGGGTCAAAGAGGTCGCCCATGTGCCGGCCGACCGCATCGAGCGCCTGGGCCAACGGGTTGGGTTGGCGGATCCGCTTGATGATTCGGTCCATGTAATCGGCCATGGCAATGATGCGGGCACCGAGAGGGATGGCATTTCCCGTGAGTTTATCAGGGAACCCGCTGCCGTCAAAGTTCTCATGGTGGTGGCGGATAAGATCGCCGACATCGCGCAGTTCCTCGATGGCGTCAATGGCCGCCTGTCCCCGTACCGCATGCTGTCGGTAGCTTTCCATCTCCCTGGGGGAGAGGATCTCCACATCCTTGAGCAAGACGGTGTCTGCAATCCCTATTTTTCCGATATCGTGGAGGAGGGCCGCGGTTCTGATCGTATTGATTGCCGCTTTTTCGAGGCCAAGATCCTGGGCAATGCCCGCTGCCAGGTCAGCCACGTTTCTGGAGTGATCCTTGACGTCCTTGTCTCTCAGTTCAATGAGGCTGGAAAATGCGTGGATGGTGTGGGAAAATACCTGTTGCAGCCGGGTGTTGCTTTCCGCCAGTTCCTCATTTTTTTTGGCGATATTGCCGGTCTGCTCCAGGACCCGTTTTTTGAGATTTGCGTTCCAGTCCTTGAGTTCTTCGTTCTGCTGGTTGACCAGTTTGGTGAGTCGTTTGTTCTCGGCAGAGAGGCTGTATCGCGCCACCGCGTCACGAATGACCTGAAGCAGTTCGTCGTCATCCCACGGTTTGGTGATGTAGCGGTATGCGCCTCCCTTATTGATCGCATCCATGGTCGCCTGGAGGTCGGCGTACCCGGTAAGAATAATCCGGAGGGTGTCAGGAACGCTTGCCCTGGCCTTTTCAAGAAATTCCGCCCCGCCCATCCCCGGCATCCGTTGATCCGAGACAATGAGTCCGAGGTTTTTTGACTCGGCAACCCTTTCAAGCCCTTCTTCGCCGGAATTAGCTGTCAGGGTCTCGAATTCCTCGTCAACCACAAGCCGTCTGAGCGCACGAATGATATTGGGTTCGTCATCAACAAAAAGAACCTGGACAGGTGTTTCTGGATCCATGAACGCCCCCTCTGTTTCGCCGAATCAAAAAATCGGATTTTTTTTCATGCCGGATTGGTTGCTGTTCCCAGTGTTCTTCTGTGTACCCATCCGGAACAAAAGAACTTTCCGGACAGCCACCGTGTAATAGTATACCGGTAATTATCTTGTGTCAAAAGGAATGAAGAACAAAGAAATGAAGGACGATCTACCGATGCATTGGGGAGATGGGCGAATACTTCCATCCTGTGGCGATCAGTATTTATGAACATGAGTACTAAGTGATTGAAACATGGAGGCATCGTAATAACCCTGTGATCTTGCGGTTCGTGAAATGCGCAGGAATATGCATGTCTCTTCTTCCATGAAACCACCCCGTCCTCGGGTGCACGCTTTTTTATTCTGACGGCTCAGTAAGGTCATTGTTTTTTTACAAGACTGGCAGATATTTGGTAGAGTGGTATGCGTGGCACGGATATCGTACACAGGTACTGATCGATAGGGCAGAAGAAAACACTATAGTGGATGCATGTACCATGGATTCTGAGAAAATTTTCTATTCGTTGGTGTCGGCCGCTCTTGTTATTGATGGAGACATGCGGATCAAGATGGTTAATCCCTCTGCCAGCCGGATGTTCGGGTATGAGGAAAAGGAGATTCTCGGGCATTCGGTGCAGGATCTCGCTGCCTCCGATTGGGGTGGAAAACTGATCAGGGATCTGGTCCCTGCCGGAAAGAGTTCCCGCAGCAAGCAGGTGTGCCGTCATCGTTCCGGCCGGCAATTTCCGGTGCTTCTCACCGTTTCTTCTCTTGACGATTTTTCCGGGGATGAGGCGGGCATGGTGTTGGTCTTTGACGATATCAGCGATGTTTATCCAGTGGATGCCGACAGGCCCGTCCGGGAGGATTCATCTGCGGCAGTTGGTGTGCCGAGCGAAGAACAGTGGGCTGAACTGCTGCTCCGGCAGCTGAGGCTTGAGGGCCTTCTCCAGGTCGTTGCGGTCGGCAAGAAGGAGTGGGAGACTACCATGGACTGCATAGGGGCCATGCTGCTTCTTGTTGACGAGAAGGGGGAGGTCAGCCGCTGCAACAGGGCTGTGCAGGAGTTTGTCGGGATTCCTTTTGTCGATATTATCGGGCGCAACTGGCACGATATTTTTTCCATATCCGGGCTGGCAGTCCCGGAGAATTCCGGACAAGACCTGGAGATATATCATGAGGACTCCGGCCGCTGGTTTCACTTTCGAGCCTATCCGTTGTCTTTTGATGACACGGGTGCCGCCGGGCAGGTGATGATCCTTCATGATACGACTGAGTTGAAAAATATCAGTGAGGAGCTGGCCGTCAGCAATCGAGAAATTGAACTGCGCCGAACAAAACTGCAGGAGGCCCTTGACCGTCTCTCCTCCCTGATCCAGCAGGTTGCCAACGATAAGGACTTTGATGTCCAGTTTGTCAATCCCGCACTGGAGAAATGCTGGGAGGCAAAGCAGTGTGACAAGCGGGATTGCCCCTGCTACGGCCAGGATGCCGTGCGGTGCTGGCAGGTTGCCGGGACCTTCTGCGGCGGAGTGGTTCAAGGGAAGTTTGCCGCGAAAATCGGTAACTGCATGCAGTGCCAGGTCTATAAAGAGGCAACCAGGGACCCGATTTATCAGATCGGCGAACAGTTCAATAATATGATGCATATCCTGAAGACAAAGAACAGGGAGCTGGAAAAGGCGTATGACATCCTGAAAACAACCCAGGTGCAGCTGCTGCAGCAGGAAAAGATGGCGTCAATCGGTCAGCTTGCGGCCGGGGTCGCCCATGAAATCAACAATCCCATTGGTTTTGTTTCGAGCAATCTGGGGACCATGGCCAAGTATATGGCCCGTTTGAAGGAGTTCTGTGACTTTCTTTCCGGGGTGATCAGCGAAGGTGTCGATCAGGAGGTCAAGGAAAAGGTCCATGCCTTGCGAAGCCGGCTCAAGTTTGATTTTCTCATGGGGGACATTGAGGACCTGATCAGGGAATCGCTGGAAGGAACCGATCGGGTCGGTGAGATTGTCCGCAACCTGAAGGTCTTTTCCCGGGTGGATCAGGCTGAGCACAAGGTGGCGGATATCAACGAGTGTATTGACAGCACCATCAATATTATCTGGAGCGAGTTGAAATACAAGGTGACCCTTCACCGGGAGTATGGCTCCCTGCCGCCGACCTACTGCTATCCGCAGCAGCTGAACCAGGTTTTTATGAATATCCTTGTCAATGCATCACAGTCAATTGAAAAAACAGGAGAAATCTGGATCAAGACCTGGGCTGAGTCGCATCGGATTCATGTGCGCATCACCGATACCGGGGCAGGTATTGCAAAGGAGAAAATTTCCAGAATCTTTGAACCCTTTTTTACCACCAAGGAGGTCGGAAAGGGAACCGGTCTCGGGTTGAGCATAGCCTTTGATATAATTGTGAGACACGGGGGAGAGATTCTTGTCAAGAGCGAGGTCGGGCGTGGCACGACGTTTGAGGTAATAATTCCTGTGAGAGAGGACCCCTATGATGGATGAGGACCGGCAGGTAAAGATTCTGTGTGTTGATGATGAGCGTAATGTATTGCGTGCCCTGAGCCGTCTTTTTCTTGACGAGAACTATGAGATCCTGACTGCTGATTCTGCGGAGAAAGGCCTTGAAGTTATCGCTGAACACCCTGATATCAGGCTGGTTATTTCCGATTACCGGATGCCGGGAATAAACGGAGTTGATTTCCTCAGCAAGGTGCATGGGCAGTGGCCCGGAATTATGCGCATAATTCTTTCGGGGTATGCGGATACAGCGGCCGTGGTCTCAGCGATTAATGTGGGGCAGATATACCGTTTCATTCCGAAGCCTTGGGATGACAATGAATTAAAGGAAGCGATTTCAAAGGCCTTGGAAATTCAAGGCCTTCAGGAGAAGAATCTGGAATTGACAAGGGCGTTGCAGGAATCCAACGAAGAGCTGAAGGCATTAAATGAGAACCTTGAGCTCCTGGTGCAGGAGAGGACCGCAGAGCTGGTTTTCAAGAACAGGGTGCTTGTCGTTGCCCAGGATATACTCGATTCGGTGCCCGTGGGGATTGTCGGCCTTGATGATCGCGGTCTCATTGTTCAGTGTAACAGGGCCGGGACGGTTTTACTTTCCGGGGGAGCGGGGAGCCCGGTCGGAAGATCTGCCGGCGAGGTGTTTGATGAAGAGGCGCTGGCCTTGATAGGGCAGATCAACGACACGGATATCCCCGAGGCCAGAGTCTCAATCTCCGGTAAGATGATCAGGGTGCTCGGTTCAGCCATAAATGGCCGTGAGGGCCAGAAAGGGAGGTTGGTTGTTCTGGTTCCAGGGGAGTCCGCGGCCAAAAAATAAGGGGACATGCCCGAGGATTTTGGGTTCATCCTATGGAAAAATCCCTTGTTCGGGACGGCTGCACCTGTCGGTTTTCTGGTCAGGGG
>JBFHXP010000104.1:0-9499 GCA_041598875.1 Desulfobulbales bacterium | reverse complement strand
TGCTTGAGTTACGGTTTATTCGGGAAAATCTTTCCCTGGTAAAAGAAAAGATTCGCCAACGGGGGATGAAAAATTCCCGCATTGAGGAATTTGAGGCGATTGACCGGCAGCGGCTGGAAATCCTTTCCGAGGTTGAGGGGTTACGAAACCGCCGTAACACCGTTTCCGCTGAGATTGCCAGTTTGAAAAAGGCCGGACGGGACGGTGAGGCACTGATCCTTGAGATGCGCGAGGTGGGCGTCCGGATCAAGGAACTGGAAAAAGGGTTAAGCGGAATTGAAGACCGGCTGCAGGAGATCGTCATGGGGATCCCCAACCTCTGCCACGATTCGGTTCCCTATGGCAGGGATGATTCCGATAATCGTGAGGTTAAGGTGTGGGGCGCGATACCAGAGTTTATTGTGCCGCCGAAACCTCATTGGGAGATCGGCGAGGGGCTGGGCATTCTTGATTTTGAGCGGGCAACCAAGCTTTCCGGCGCGCGTTTTGCCCTTCTCAAGGGGCTCGGTTCCCGGCTGGAGCGGGCGTTGATCAATTTCATGCTCGATCTCCACACCCAGAAACATGGTTATGTTGAGGTGCTGCCGCCCTTTCTGGTCAATTCCGCCTCCATGACCGCAACCGGCCAGTTGCCCAAGTTTGAGGAAGACCTTTTCAAGGCCCAGGGCTGGGATTTGTACCTGATTCCAACGGCCGAGGTTCCGGTGACCAATATCCATCGGGACGAGACGCTGGCCGAAGATGAGTTGCCGATCAAGTATGTCTCCTATACGCCCTGCTTCCGGTCCGAGGCCGGCTCATACGGCAAGGACACCCGGGGTCTTATCCGCCAGCACCAGTTTGACAAGGTGGAGCTGGTCAAGTTTGCCACCCCGAAAAATTCGGACATGGAGCTGGAGAGCCTGCTTGCCGATGCCGAAGAGGTTCTGCAGTTGCTTAATCTTCCCTACCGGGTGGTGGTTCTCTGTTCCGGGGATCTTGGCTTTTCAGCGACCAAGACCTATGACATCGAGGTCTGGATGCCGGCCCAGAACAGATACCGCGAGATTTCTTCATGCAGCAATTTTACCGATTTTCAGGCGCGGCGCGGTGGGATTCGGTACCGGCCGGATGGTAAAAAGAAAAGTGAGCTGGTCCATACCTTAAACGGCAGCGGTCTTGCCGTGGGCAGGACCCTTGCCGCGATTCTGGAGAATTTCCAGCAGGCCGACGGCACGGTGCAGATCCCCGAGGTGCTGGCCCCTTATTTTGAGAAACGTTTCTGATACGGTTTATTCGCAAAGGTCACCAAGCGCCTCCCGCAGCGGCTCGATGAATTTTTCATAGTTGCGCCAGCGGTTGCGGGAGGTGGTGTAGATCGGTTGCCGGACCTGCCAGGCGCTTGCGGTTTTTGTCATGCGGATACTTTTGTGATAGTTTACGCATTCTTTTTCCCAGTCCAGTCCGATGAAGCTGATAAGTTTTTTTCCGGTTCCTTCAATGTCGGAAATCGTTTCTTCGTAATCCACTTCCAGCATGGATACGGGAAGAACCTTTCGCCAATGCTCCATTAGTCGCATATACTCTCTGTACGCAAAACCTAGATTTTCAAGGTCATATGCATACTCGTGAGCCCCCTGAAAGTATTGAAAGTAAATTGACAGGCAGGTGTCCAGCGGATTTCTTCGGCAGTGGATGATTTTCGCGTTGGGGAAAAGAGTGCTAATAAGCCCCAGGAATTGGAAATTGTGTGGCAACTTGTCCGTAACCCTCAACTCAGAGCAGGTGGCTAGTTTTTTTATTGTTCTGATATAGGTTTCAGCCATTTCAGAAAGGGTTTTGTTGTCACTCTTTACTAGGAGTTCTGCCGTTCCTGGATTTGGTTTGTCACCCAAAAGTTCTTTTGTTACATCGAACAGAGCATTGAGCTCTCCTGCGCCGCAGACAAGGGAGTGTCGCGAAATGATCTGTTCGGTCAGTGTCGTGCCGGACCGGGGCATGCCGACAATGAAGACCGGAAGCTCGGAAAGGCTTCCGGGAAAAGTATGGCCTGTAAAGTATTCCTTGCTGTATCGGCTAATCATGCCGTCTGTAAAACCTTGAGCATTTTTTCTGTCGAACTCTCTTTTTTCATTGACCAGTCTGTTTCCTTTCTCATAATGAGCGAAGGCATGGTCAAAGTCATTTAAGTCGTCATATGCTTTGCCAAGTCCAAAATGGATTTCTATACGCGGTACCTCTTGGAGATTTTCTCTTTGAAGAGCCTTTTCTCCCATGGCAATGAGTCCTCGATCAGTTTCAGTGAATTTTCTGCACAATGCGAGTTTGGAAATCGCTTTTTCAAGGGACTGGTCGAGCTCTAGAGCTCTTTCGTAGCTTCTAGCGGCGTCATCGTGCAGCTCCTTTCCCTGAAAGGCGGTGCCGAGTCGGTAATGCGCCTCCCCATATTCAGGATTAAGCTCAATAGCCCGTCGGAATGAATCGATTGCCTCATCGTAGCGTCCCAGGTTTCGGAGTGCGCTTCCCAGACTGTGGTGAACCATGGGCATTTCCGGATGCATTTCCACTGCCCTTTTCAATGAGGGCAATGCCTCTTCCGCTTTGCCAACTTTTCGCAGGTTATTGCCCCGGTTGAGCAAGGCTTCAAAAAAATCGGGCTGTATTCTGAGGGCTCTGGCAAAACAGTCAGCAGCAGCTTCTGTTTTGCCCAGTTCGATTTTGATCATCCCCAGATTGTTGTAACAACCTGGTTGGTGTTTGTCATGGCGGAGGGATTTTTCCATGAGTTCTTCCGCTTCCATGAAATGACCTGATTTAAGGGCAATGATGCCAAGCATGTGCAGGGAATGGGCATGATTCGGATGGTGGGAGAGAACACGGCGAAAGCAGAGTTCTCCCTGGAGGAGATCGTTGATCTGAAGAAAATGCATCCCCTGTCGGACCTCATCTTCCAATATTGGGGGCAGGATCATTTTCCCAGATGATTGCAGGCTTTTCTTTTTTCTTATCAGTTTTCTTGGTTTCATGTCTTGGATGTTTTGAGAATTATTTAGGAGTTTTTTCCCAGATCACCAAGCGCCTCCCGTAGCGGCTCGATGAATTTTTCATAGTTCCGCCAGCGGTTGCGGGAGGTGGTGTAGATCGGTTGCCGGACCTGCCAGGCGCTTGAGGTCTCGACCGGTCGACGGCTTTTGTGGAACGACAGGCATTCCTCTTCCCACTCCAGGCCGCAGAAAGTGATTATTTCTCGCGCCTTTTCTTCAAGGTTTTCAATCAATTCTTCATAGCTGACCTCAAGCATGGCCACAGGTTTTGTCCGGCGCCAGTGGTCCATCAATCGCGAATACTCCCGGTAGGCTGCGGCGGTTTGCTGCAGGTCAAACGAAAAGGTGTTGCCGGTGGAGAAATGCTGGAAATAGATGGAGAGGCAGGTGTCCAGAGGGGTGCGGCAACAGTGGATGATTCGGGCCCTGGGAAAAAGTCTGGCGATCAGACCGATATAGAGATAGTTGTAGGGCATTTTATCGGTGGTCCGCAGGGTTCCCGTTTTGCTGATTTTTTTGATATGGTTCAGATAGGTGTCCGCCATGGCGGCAAACACCTTTTCATCGGTCTTCGAAACGTCATTTGGAAAGGACCATGGGCTCTCGGGCTTGTTTTCCAGCTCATGGACCAGATCGTCCAGGGTTGTCAGTTCGCCGGCGCCGTGCACCAGCGAGTGGCGGGCGATAATCTGTTCTACCAGCGACGTGCCGGATCGCGGCATGCCGACTATGAAGACCGGCATCTCCGAGGAGGATCCCGTCTCTTTGGAGGCGAGATTTTCGGGAAAGGATGCAATGATGTCGTCAATGAGCTGGTGGTGTTTTTTTGTATCAAAACTTCTTTTCTGATGGGCAATGCTGTTCCCCTTTTGAAAATGGGCAAAGGCCTTGTCATATTGCCCGCAGTCATCATAGATCTTACCCAGGGAAAAGTGGAAATGGATCCGCTGGTCATCATTGAGTTCTGATTGCTCCAGCACGCTCTCGCCCGTGGCGATCAGTGTGTGATCCGCGGGGGTGAATTTTCTGCTCAGGGCCAGGCTGTAGTATGCGATGGCAAGGGTCGGATCATGTTGCACGGCTTTTCGGTAATACTCTTCCGCCTTTTTTTCCTGTCCACTATTCTGATAGATCCTTCCCAGGGAATAATGGCTCTCGACGTGGGCAGGATAGAGACTGATTGCCTTGTGGAAAAGGTCGACAGCCTCATCGGTTCTGCCCAGGGCGTGTACTGTGTTCCCGATATTGCAGTACAGTCTCGGTTCGGTCGGGTTGAGCTGTTTTGCCCGCTCATAGCAGGCAAGGGCCTCTTCATGTCGCTCCAGGGCCCGAAGGACATTCCCCTTGTTGACCAGGGTCTCGAAGAATTCGGGCATCTGCTCCAGGGCCCGGTCAAAGCTGTGCAGCGCGTCTTGCCTTTTGCCAAGATCGTTATAGACTAGCCCGAGATTGTTGTGATACCCCGGCTGATTGGGGTCTGATATGATTGAGTTCTCCATCAGTTCTACGGCCTGATTGAGCTTCCCCTGTCTGTGGGCGATGACCCCGAGCATATGGAGTGAGTGGGTGTGGGATTTGTTTTTTTTCAGGATTCTTTGGTACATCTTTTCAGCCCGTGCCAACTGTCCCTGTTCCAGGCAGCCAATGGCCTTTGCCAGTTCCTGCTCCAGCGCAGCGCTGGTATTGTTCCCGTCCTTTTTTCCTTGGACCTGAGATTTTTTGTTTTTCCGTTTCAGTTGCCGCAGGTTCATTGGTTTTTCAACAGAATATGTTTTGGATACCTATTCGATCCAGGGGAATTGATGGAGTATGGCCGATTTTTAATCGGAATTGTTCTCTTTATCAAGGATTGCCAACAGGGGGGCGATATGTTCCTGGTAATTACGCCAGCGGTGTACCGATCGTGAATAGAGCGGTTGCCTCACCTGCCATGAGCTTGCGGACTGGACCATGCCTTTTTTTTGATGAAAGGCAAGGGTGGAGGGATCCCACGCGAGGCCGAGAAACCGGATTATTTTTTTGGATAATTCCACGGGGTCGGCAATCAGGTCTTCATAATCAACCTCAAGCATGGGGACAGTCAGTGTGGTTCGCCAGTGGTCCATGAGCCGCAGATACTCGGCATAATAGGTGGCCAGATCGGTCAGGTCGTAGGCATAGGGGTGGTCTCCGGGAAAAAATTGGAAAAAGATGGACAGGCAGGTGTCCAGGGGATTGCGGCGGCAGTGAATGATCCGTGCCCTGGGAAAGAGAAGGTTGATCCAGCCCAGATGGAAGAAATTCTGCGGCATTTTGTCAACAACCCGGAGGGGGGCGGTGCCGGCCATTTTTGTTGCTGCCTCCAGGTACGATCCGGCCAGGCCGGAGAGATGTTTCTCGGTCAGGGCGTTTATGGGGCAGGATTCGAGAGACGTCGAGAATATCTGACTTATTTTTTCGGTGATTTCGTTTAATTGAGTGGACTCGCCGATTCCATGGGCCTGGGGGTGGCTGGCGATGATCCTCTCAATCAGGGTCGTGCCGGACCGGGGCATGCCAACCACGAAAACCGGAAGTTCGCTGGAGCAACCGTGGGCGCGCGCCCGATCCGGGAAATTCCGGGAAAAGGTTGATATGAGACGGTCGACGAAAAGACGGGGGGCCTCGCGGTGAAACGTGGCCGACCGGTGCTTGATGCGATTGCCGCGTTGGTAATGACCAAAAGCCTTGTCATACTCTTCACAGTCATCATATGCCTTGCCCAGGGCGAAATGGAGAAGCATGGCGTTGCTGCTGCCTGGTTTTTCCAGTGCCAGCATGGACTCTCCTGACCTGATATCAGCATGGGATGAAGAGATGTATTTTGTTCCAGTGACGAGCACCGAGTAGGCCGGGGCAAAATCGGGCTGGAGTTCGAGTGCGCGGCGAAGCAGCGGGTCTGCTTCCGGGAAACGGCCAAGGTCGTGCAGGGCATTTGCCTTGTTATATAAAGCCAGATACGAGTCCGGATGCAGGGCAAGGGCTTTTTCCAGGTGATACAGCGCCCTGGATGGATGGTTCTGCTCCCGCAAAGTGGCCCCGATGGTGACCAGGATCTCGAGATTGTTGGGATCGATCTCGGCGGCCTGTTCGAGAGTGTTGATAGCCAGTTCCGGCTTCCCCCTTTTCAGATAGGCCTGGGCCTTTTTTTTGAAGTGTTCAGCAGTGTGCGGATCTATCGCCAGAACCTGTTCGTACCATTGTTTTTTGCCGTCCTTGTCCCCAGTGCTTCCCAGGCAACTCCCCATTGCCACCATGGCCTCGGGGAAGTTCTGCTTTAAGGTAAGAGCTTTCTCAAAGGAGATGCGTGCTTCGTTGTGGGCATCCAGGGCGCAGAGAGCATTGCCCAGTGTGACATGATATTCAGCCCGACCCGGGCTGCTTGTTATGGCCTCTCCTAAAAGGGGCCGGGCCTGCTCCGGCCTGTTGGTCTCGAGATAGAGCAGGCCCAATGCGTGCAGTGTTTCAGCCTCTCTTGGCCCCTGGCGGAGCGCCTTGTCCAGGTATGCCTCGGCCAGGATATCACGGCCGCCATTGAAGGCCAGGATTCCGAGTAGGTGAAGGGCGCGGGGGTGATGAGGATTCCGGGCGAGGATTTCTCTGCACGCCTCCTCTGCGCCGGTGGCATGTCCTGACTGGAGAAGACTCTCGGCCCGGTTCAGGAGTTGAGCCTCTGTCTTGGAACTGACTGCGGTGGATTTTATTCCCCCCTTCCTCCGTGCCTTGGTTTTTTTTTTAAGTTTTCTGAGGCTCATAAGGAATGGTTTCTTGGGTTATTCCCTCTTTTCCAGGGCCAGTTCCAGCAAGCGGTCAAGAAGGGCGGAAAAGGAGAGCCCGGCCGCGGCTGCCGCCTGGGGGAGCAGGCTGGTCGGGGTCATTCCGGGGATGGTGTTTGTCTCCAGCAGATAGATGGTGTCGTCCGGGGCAATAATCATATCGGTCCGGCTGTAGCCCCTAAGATGAAGGGCGCGGTGGGCGGCAACGGCGCACTGCTGCGCCTTTACCGTCACCTCATCGTTCAGTTCCGCCGGGCAGATTTCCCGGGTGGCGCCGGGCTGGTATTTGGCCTCGTAGTTGAAGAAGGCGTACTTCTCGCCGGGAATGATCTCAACAATGGGCAGGGGGGTGAGTTCCCGGTTGCCAAGTACGCCGCCGGTAATTTCCCGGCCGCGGATGTACTGCTCGACCATCACCTCGGTGTCATAGCCAAGGGCCTGTTCAATGCCGGCAACGAGTTCATCCCGGCTATGGGCGAGGCTCATGCCAACGCTTGAACCCTGGCGGGACGGCTTAATGACCAGAGGCAGGCCGAGCCGGTTGATGACCGCATCAGGATCAACTGTCCCGGCAGGGGTGATCATCTCCCAGGCCGGCACCTGGAGCCCGTATTGCTGATAAAGGGTTTTTGCCAGATTCTTGTCCATGGCCAGGGCGCTGCCGAGCACCCCGGATCCCTGATAGGGCAGGCCCAGCATCTCGAGAAATCCCTGCATGGTGCCGTCTTCTCCAAAGAGTCCGTGGAGCAGAATAAATGCCGCGTCAAGGGTGTCGGCATCCCTGGCAAGCTGCGCCAGGTCTGTTGCCGGGTCATAGCGGCGGACATCATATTTTTCAGGGTTCAGGGCGCGGGCGACCTCGGTTGCCCCCTTAAGGGAAACCTCGCGTTCCGCGGAGCGGCCGCCGGCCACCAGAGCGATATGGAGTTTTTTGTGGTTCACGGTTTCAGTTCCGGTATGGAGTGGTCGTATCGCGGGGTTGGTGGCGCGGAAATGCATTGCCGGCCCTTCTTGCTTGTGCCCGCAGGTTTTGCTGTATATACTGCATTTCTGGTGATTGTAAAGTTTTTTGCCGGGACTCGACACTGGTTTCCGGTGTTATTTTTTGTGCCAATGCCTTTGGCTCAACAATGAGGACAGATCCATGGAGCCTTCACTGATAAAAAAAATTGCCGCTATTGTTGGTGACGCTCACGTGACGACCTCCCGTGAGGATCTTGCCTGTTATTCCTATGACGGCACCGGCCTTACGTATCCGCCGGCGGCCGTCGCCTTTCCCGGGGATGTGGCGGAGGTGGCCGCGCTTCTTCATCTGGCCGCCGAATTCCGCTTTCCCGTGGTGCCCAGGGGGGCCGGCACCGGGATGACCGGTGGCGCCCTGGCCGTAAATGGGGGGCTGGTTATCGCCATGGCCCGTTTTAACCGGATTCTTGAGATCGATACCGAGAATCAGGTAGCCGTGGTTGAGCCTGGTGTGATCACCGGAGAGTTTCAGGCCGCGGTTCGCAGGGAAAATCTCTATTACCCGCCCGATCCGGCCAGTCTCAAATTCTGTACCATGGGCGGGAATGTCGCCGAATGCGCCGGAGGTCCCAGTGCCGTCAAATACGGGGTGACCCGGGATTATGTGCTCGGCCTTGAAGTGGTCTTGCCGGGCGGGGCGGTGATGAATACCGGAGTGCGGACCGCCAAGGGGGTGGTCGGCTATGACCTGACCAGGCTCCTGGTCGGTTCCGAGGGAACCCTGGGGGTGATTACCAAGATAACGGTGCGACTCCTTTCCCTGCCGGAGGCCAGAAACACCTTTCTGGTTCTGGTTGCAAGCCTGCAGCAGGCCACATCCCTGGTCTCCCGTATCCTGAAATCAGGGATTCTTCCCTGCACCCTTGAATATATGGACCGCACTGCCTTGAAAGTCGTTGCCCCGATGCTGTCCGAGCCTTTGCCTGATAAAACCGAGGCCCTGCTCCTGGTCGAGGTGGATGGTGATGGTGCCGGTGTCATCGAGCAGAGCAGCAGGCTTGTCCGGTTCCTTGCAGGGAAACCGGGGATTATTGAAATGCGCCGGGCTGAAGAGGGGGCGGAGGTTGAGGCGTTATGGGCGGCCCGGCGAGCCATATCGCCGGCCAGTTTTCGGATAAAGCCTCACAAGATGGGCGAGGACGTGGTGGTGCCGAGGACAAGGATTCCCGATCTTGTTGATTTCACCGAGACCCTGTCCCGGGAGCTGGGCCTTGATATTCTCACCTTTGGCCATGCCGGAGACGGTAATATCCATGTCAATATCATGTATGACCGCAATGACTCCGCTGAAGATCTTCGGGCCCGGGATGCCAGGGAAAAGATTTTTGCTCATGTGGTCGGACTTGGCGGGACCATTTCCGGAGAACATGGGGTCGGGATCACCAAGGCAGCCTTTATTTCCAGTGAACTGGACAGCGTCGAGATCGATATCATGGAAAAAATAAAAAAGGTGTTTGATCCCCTGGGCATTTTGAACCCGGGCAAGATTTTTTCCTCATCGTGATTTTTCTCGCACCGAACCGGTCTGCTCGCGTGCGATTCAACGGAAACGGTGGAGAAAAAAACATTGACAACGGGCTTGGTTGTTTATATAAATGCCCTTTTGTCCGTGGCTCGTCCGCGATATGCGTTGCCAGGGGTAAATTGAGTTGTGCCTGT
>JBFHXP010000103.1:0-9552 GCA_041598875.1 Desulfobulbales bacterium | reverse complement strand
GCTCATCCCGGAAACAAAAGCGGCAACCCATTCCAGTGCCTGGGCCCGGTCAGCGACCTCGCCTTCCACCCTGGCATCTTCAAGGGCTGCGAAAATTTCGGTAAAAAACGGGCCGGCCGCGATACCCATGGCAAGGAGATCATGACCGGTCACCAGGCGGGGATGTGCCAGAACCTTGGCGATTCGCTCCTCTACCACCCGGCAGGTCTCAGCATAAAGGGAAGCCAGATTCCTCTCCATATCAACCGGCCGCTGCGGGCCCTGGCTGGCCAGGCTGTCGGCCATGGCGAGAACAAACAGACCTTCCATCTCAGATCCCGCGGCCTTGACAAAACGCAGATAGGCCCGGGGTGAAAGTCCGGTCCGCCTGCGGGAATTGCTCAAATGGAAGGGATACATATGCAGCTCAATAAAACGGACCACCGCTGCTTCGTCACGGCGGCTCCACTTCAGGCGGCGGGCAATCCGCATAAACCGCCTTGCCCCGGCCCGGTCATGATTATAAAAGGTAATCCGTTCGCCTTTTTCCGGCAGAATTTTCCTCACTTCCGTCTTGCCGATATCATGAAACAGTGCAGCCCACTTCAGCCATAACCGCCGTTTTTCATCCTGGAGATACCGTGAGATTCTCGCGCCGTACTCCGGAAAAAAATCTCCCGGCCGGTCAAGGATATCCTCAATCGCCGCAAACGCGGCCATCCCATGAGAAAAAACGTCCAGGTGATGGCTGGAAGGCTGGCTTACCCCTATCCCGGCAACCAGTTCCGGAAAGAGCCTGGCAAGAATCCCGGTTTTTTTCATGGCGGCAAATGTTGCAGAGGCCCGGCCGGACTCCATGATCAGATTCAACTCACCGGCGAGCCGTTCCGGACTCACCTGGGAAAGCAGGGAATTATTCTCCAGAATCGCCTGATGGGTGCTGGAATCTATGACAAAATCGAGGGCAGCGCTGAAACGGTATGCCCTGAGCATCCGCAACGGGTCGTTATGGAAAACCCCGTTGTGGGTCGCCCTTATCCGGCGATGTTCAAGATCAACAAATCCGGTACCCGGATCAATGATTTCCAGGCCCGCAGCAAGTCCCGGCCCGGTCGGGGAAAGAGCCACGGCCATGGAATTGATGGTGAAATCCCGGTGGAGAAGATCCGCCTCTATGGTTTCGGTATTTTCCCGGAACCCGGAAAAATCAATGGTCATTCCCTGCCAGACCACCCTGGCGACATCATTCTCCCTGTCCAGCAGTACAAAGGCGCCTCCAAGTATCTTCGCGACCCTGCGGGCGCAGTCAATACCACCGGCCGGCACGGTAATATCAAGATCATTGACCGGCCGCCCCAGAAGCCAGTCACGAACCGTGCCGCCGGCGACAAAGATCGGCTGTGGAGAAAAAAAATCCGCCTCCTGCTTGAGAGCGGCGGTGAGCAGTTCAGGATACCGGGCAAGCGGGTCTTTACTTAAAGTGGCCATGGGCTATAATGTACCTGTTACCGTTCTGGACTCAACAGCAGGGGACCAACAACGTCGGCAGAGAGCTTTTGACCCCAAATACACATTTTTTATATACCAGGGACAGATAAATGGACGCCCCACTCCAACGCACAATACGCATCAACAAGGTAACAATCGGGCTTATTGGCCTTGACAGAGCTCTCAACCGGGCGCTTGCCGACAAACTCCCTGCGGATGAGGCAGCGGATTTCATCTTTGCCGCGATTCAGGAAAAAAACTACATCCCGCCGGGAACAGAGGATGACTATCACCGGGCATTGAAAAACGAATACCGCAGGCTTTGCGGCGAAGAGACCGGAGAGCCGCCCCCCCTGTCCATCCGGATCCTCGGGCCAGGCTGTGTCAGTTGCAACAAACTGAAAACCATGGTCATCGACGCCCTGTCAGAACTCTCCCTGGCAGCCGATGTCGAGGATATCCACGAGCTTGATGAGATCTGGCGCTACGGGGTGACTCTCACCCCGGCCCTTATCATCAACAACGAGGTAAAAAGCGCCGGCCGGATGCCAACCTCCTCCCAGGTCCGGCAATGGCTGGAGGAGACTAGAGAGGACTGAGGACTGAGGACTGAGGGCTGAGGACTGAGGGCTGAGGACTGAGTTTTACATCCTCAGCCTTTTCCTTCAATCTTTTCGGTTCGTTCCACAGCTCTTCACCGTCTCACATTTCACACCTCATATCTCACTCTCTTCCCCTCTCACTAGTCCTTTCAGCTCAGTCCTCAGTCCTCGGTCCTCATCCCTTCCCCCTGCCCGGCAAAGGGAAAATCAGGATCATCGATCAATTTGAAGAGTCGCTGCTTCTTGCTCGTCTTCTCCTGATGAAACGCCAGCAGCTTCTCAAGAGTCGCCACCACGCCCGCGATATCGAGCCGCCGGGCAATCCGCCGGCCGACCTTGGGAAAGGGCCCTCCCATGCCTCCGGCATACACCGCAAACCCGGACCTGGTCGCCACCACCCCGATATCTGCAAGCAAAGCGCCGGAGCACGATGCAGGGCATGCGGCAACAGCGAGCTTCAACTTGGGCTTAAGCCCGGTCAACCCACCGAATCGCTCCCAGATGGCCGAGGTGAGTTCCGCGGTGTCAACAATGCCCAGCTTGCATCCGACCCGCCCGACACAGACCTTTGGCAAGGGGAAACGCCCCCCCTCCTTGATCACCCCGCCTGCCGTCAACACCCTTTTCTTGACCTCTTCCAGCACAGCCTCGGGAATGCCGAGCAACCTCATATTCTGCAGGGTAGTCACATAGGGGGTCAGCCCATACTCGCACACCAGCTCACCCACCGCTTTCAGCAACTGCGGGCTCATGCGACCATCCTTCAAGGCAAGGGTCACTTGAACCTTTTTATCCTCAGTCATACGCTCTCCTTGAGATTAAAATCCATACCACCATGAAAATTCCGGCTGGATCTCCGGAACTATCACACTGAAAAAACTTGTACACCAAACAGTTCCCGGGAGGCTGAAAAGCGACCGAATCCCCTTTTCCATGCCCCCGCCATTGTCAGTTCGTAAAAAAAAAAGTATAACAGATTTTGCGCCATACGAAAAGTAATCCACCACCATTTTAAGGACTTATCAATCAACGCGCCCCGTGCCGCATTACAGTGCCGTTCCGGAGAGAAAATGGAGTTGCTGAACATACTGACCGGCTGGCTGAAAAACCAGGCCATACCCGAACTTCTCGCCACATCCCTGGGCTATGCCTTCATTGTCGCGGCCCTTGTCCTGGCGACTGTTCTCGTTCGCCTTGCCGCGGGACGCTCCCTGGTCCGGGCTGTGGAACTTTTCCTCCACAGCACCCGCAATAAATGGGACGATTCCCTGGCCCGGCGAAATGTCATCAAGCGTGGCGCCGACCTGACCTCGGTCATCTTCCTCTACCTGGCCATTGATCTCTTTCTGCCGGCAACAGTAATTGCCACGGAATTCCTTCAGCGGCTGGCCATGGTCATCCTGATCATTGCCGGGGCCCGGGTCCTGACCGCCATGCTGCTTGCCGGCCGCGATATAGTCGATACCAGTGAAACAGGCCGATCCACTCAATTACGGGGCTATATCGACGCAATCACCATCGCGGTCTATGTCATGGCGGTGATAGGGATCATCTCAACCCTCACCGCCACCTCACCCTGGGGGATCCTGAGCATCCTCGGCGGTTTTACCGTGGTCCTGCTTCTGGTCTTCAAGGACACGATTCTCGGGTTCGTTGCCAGCCTGCAGCTTGCCGGCAACGACATGGTCAGGATCGGCGACTGGATAGAGATGCCAAAATACAACGCGGACGGTGATGTCATCGATGTTTCAATTCACACGGTCAAGGTCCGCAACTGGGACAAGACCATCACCACGATCCCCACCTACACCCTGGTGTCTGACGCCTTCCGCAACTGGCGGGGCATGACCGAATCAGGGGGACGCCGAATCAAGCGTTCTCTCTATATCGATATGAGCTCGATCTCGTTCTGCACCGACGAAATGCTCTCACGCTTCAGCCGTTACCACCTGATCACAGAGTATCTCGCTGAAAAAGAGAGGGAAATTGTGCAGGCCAACCAAGAGCAGGGAGTCGACTCCTCACTGCTCATCAACGGCCGGCGACAGACCAATATCGGGGTGTTCCGCGCCTATGTAACGGCATACTTGAAGAACCACCCCAAGATCCATAAGGAGATGACCTTTCTCGTCCGCCACCTCGAGCCCACGGCAAACGGGCTGCCCCTGCAGATCTATGTCTTCAGCAACGATCAGGCCTGGGCCCACTACGAGGCGATTCAGGCGGATATTTTCGACCACCTCCTTGCCGCGGCCCCGGAATTTGACCTCAGAATATTCCAGAACCCCTCGGGCGGCGATTTTCGCCGACTCCTCCTCCGAGAGACCTGTGGATAATGTTAACCGCCTGTGGTAAGTCAACGACTATCAACTTAAGAAAGTGGTTTCAACCTTGACGCGAGACTAATAAAAAAAACCAGCAGAATGACCCGCGGAGCGAGCCTTATGTCCCCAGAAATGCCACCAGGTGCTTCTTCATCCCCACCCAACCTCCCCCGTGGAGTTCTGGCTACTTTTTCCCTGGACCGCCTGCGGCCGGGGGTTGACAATGTCCGTTATGACGTCTGGCTGAGCCCGGACTTCCTCAAGGCGACCGCAACCCTTGTGCGCACCATGCTGGCCGCCAACCTGCCGGTGAAAAATCTGCCTGGCCTTGATACCTCTGTCCCTGTGCGGGATCTCAAAACCGGTTTTGCCGGATATTACCAGCAGGTGATGCTTTCCGCCCTTTCCCTGGCCGGAAAACAGAACAAGGAGCCGCAGATCGATTTTCTCGCGCAACTGGCTATCTGCAAAATGATCAAGCAGGAAATCCAGAACCAGTTCGCATCGCTTGTCGACGTTGTGAACAATCAGGTCTGGGAGCTTGAAAGCTCCAAGCGGCGCGATCCCAGAGATGCCATGGAACTCAAGGAGGCGCTGGCTTCCTTCCGACAGCAGAAAAAATCCCTTATTGCCCGTACCACGGCCGAGGTATTCCAGGCGAAATTTTCTGGAACCACAGACAGCCTCACCAATCTGAGAACATCTCTTTTTGGAAACCGGCAGAACATCCGCCCCGAAGAACTGCTTCTCAATCCGGTTCTTCTTGCCGACCCCGATCCCCTCACCGATGACCTGATGCTGGAGGAATACATACTCCTGGGACACCGCCTGAGCGACGGCGACCGCTATGACTCCCTGCTGGAACTTATCCGCAATCTCCTCCAGGAGACAGCCGGAACAGATACCTCTAAAGTGGATGCCACCCTTGCCGAGCGCTGGCTCAAGCAGCCGGAAATCATTGATCATTTTTTCAATGCCGAAAAGGCGCTCGACGCGGGAGAGGCAGAGGCAAGAACAAAAAACCTCGAGACCTGCTTCAGCCACTTTCTCAAACTCGATCTCATTGACCGCGTCGTGGCGGCGGGAGAGGTTAAACCCATCGCCCGGAACATCTGCCCGCCGGTTGTTCCCCATCAGGTTATCAGCTATCTCCTGGTGCCCGCCTCCCGCAAGGATATCGAAAAACAGGCAGAACGATACCAGAAATTCTTCAAGCGACAGATTTCTCTTCTGCCCCTGCAGGAGCTGGCCAAAAATCTTGCCCGGATCCCCCTGGAACGCAAAAAGGAACATCTCCTATCCTATCTCAAAGGCTTCATCCGCTATCATCGCGATTACTCCAACACCCTGGCGGTCAGAGAGGTCATGGAGCGGATCAACCTGGTTTCCGATGAAAAGATCCGCGACCTTTCCCAGGCCAACGCCACCCTGCACGAATTCCTCCTTCCCCATGAACAGACCCTTGACCTTGGCCCAGGGGTGGTCACCGGGCATGTCATCATCAAGGCGGATATCCGGGGCGCCACCACCATCTCCGAACACCTCCTCAACCGCGGCCTCAATCCGGCGTCCTATTTCAGCCTCAACTTCTTTGAGCCGATTTCAAGGGTTGTTTCCGCCTATGGCGCGACAAAACTCTTTATAGAGGGCGACTCGATAATTCTTGCCATTACTGAACACGAAAACAGTGACAATATGTTCGGGGTATCCCGGGCATGCGGCCTGGCGCTCTCCATTGTCACGATCGTCAGCAAAAATAACGCTCACGGAATAAAAAACAACCTCCCCCTTCTTGAGGTAGGCTGCGGCATCAGCAGACGCAGCGGCGCCCCGGCCTATCTTTTCGACGGGGAGCACAAGATCATGATTTCGCCGGCAATCAACCGGGCCGCCCACCTTGCCGGGTGCGCCAAGAACCTGCGCCGCCTTTTTGGAGACCGGCCCAGAAAGTTCAACCTCTATGTCTTTGCCGACGGTCCCTGGAATGAAACGATTGAACCGGAAGGCGATGATCTCTTCTGGCGCTTCAATGTCAATGGCATTGAAATCGACCAGGCCTCCTTTGAATCCCTGAACCGCGAGATCAGCTTGAAAAAGATTTCCTGCACCGTATCCGACATCCTCGCCACAAACCACACCCTCTATGCGGGAACCGTTCCCCTGCAAAACGGAAAATTCCAGCGGATTATCGTGCGCGAGGCGGAAATTCTCGAAATAAAACCGGATTCTCTGGAAACTGCCGGGCCAACCGGCAAAAAATACTACGAGATATGCACATCCCCTGCCCTTTACGAGCAGATAAAAAAATTCGCCTGACTTTCCGGCTCGGTTTCCCACTGTCCGGAAATAGAGTTTTTCCTTGAATCCTGACCGGAAACCTTCTATTAAACATACAATCACATTTTCTTATCAACCATTAAGATCCGTTAAGCCATTAAACAACCACAGGAGGAGAACGATGCGTACGAAGTTTGTTCCGGGCGCAATACTGGTTATCGGGGCCATAGCCCTCATATCCAGCGTATCAATGGCCAAAAGCATTGATATCGGCCCTGAAATGATTACCATGAAATCCGCTTCAGGAGAAAAACCAGCCACTTTCCCCCATCGCGCGCACCAGAAGACCATCGGGTGCATGGAATGTCATCATATCTCCGGGCAGGAGATGAATATCGACAAATGCGCATCCTGCCACATCGAAGAGATGGAAAACAAGAACCTGAACAGCATTAAGGAGGCAGCCCATGCCCGCTGCCGCGATTGCCATAAAACGGTCTCAAAAAGTGGCGGAAACGCACCGGTCAAATGTAGCGGATGCCACCCCTATGTGAAAAAGTGAGAAGTAAGACGGGAGAAGTGAGACGGGTTGACTGATGGTGAGACGGGAGACGGAAGAGGAGAGTGGGAAGGACGGTATCGGAGAAGAGGTGCTTTCATAAGACTCTGTGCCTTCTTCCTCTGTGACTGAAGTAAGATCTGAACAGGGAATACCGATCGAGCACCGTTACGTCTAACGTCTCACATCTCACGGCAATACACGTCTCACGTCTCACCGCACGACACCTCTCACTTCTTTTTACTTGCAACCCCATGGCACTGTTCTCACCTCAGGGAAAAACCCTCTTTCCCCTCTTTCAACGATTCCTGTTGCGGCGGCCTGTAGCCTGGCTTTTACTCCTCGCCTGTATTCCCATATCCTGCGCCCCTCTTTCCGCGACATACAGTATTGCAAAAAATGCGGTGCGGGCAACCTTTGGCACCGCCAATCTGGCCACAGGACTGGCAATAACCACCGGCGAGATGGTATACAGGATGGGGAAGTTCACCTTTAAGGTGGTCATGGCTCCACTGGACTGGCCCATGACCCACGACATTGAGGATATTGACGACCTGCCGCCCAAAGAGGCGATTCGCCAGGACCGGGTCAAAAATTCTCCATACACGGTACTGGGGAAACGCTATTACCCCTACTCGGTTGATGCCGCGAAAAAGTACCGGGAAGTGGGCATCGCCTCCTGGTACGGGTATGAAACATACAACTCCAAGGGGGGGAGAATGACCGCCAACGGTGAGGCCTTTGACCCCAGGAAACTGTCTGCCGCCCACAAGCTGCTCCCTCTGCCGGCCCACGTCCGGGTAACCAATCTTGACAACGGACGCTCCCTGATCGTCCGGGTCAATGATCGGGGGCCCTTTGTGCCGGGCAGGATCATTGATCTCAGCGCCGGCGCGGCAAAGAAACTCGGCTTTCACCGCAAGGGCACGGCCAGGGTCCGGGTGGAAACGGTGGAGTTGTGAGAAAAGGTGATATTCACATCTCCCTTGTCAACGGTTGCCCGGTCCGCTATCCTCAGGCATGGGCGCGGGCCCGCACAAGGAGGGAAAGATGAACCGCCGCAACGCCTCATTCCAGCAAATCAGCTGCCTTTTCTGCCTGCTCCTTCTCGCCCTCACATCCTGTGACACCCTCCAACACCGGATCTCAAAAAACCAGGGCTATTTCGGGCAACTGCCCCCGGACCGCCAGCACTCCATCCGCGCAGGGGCAATCAAGGTTGGCTTTTCCAGTCGCGAGGTCTACCTTGCCTGGGGACAGCCCAACCACACCGTGGCAACCGAATCAGCCGCCGGCAGCGGCGAGACCTGGATATACACCCGGATAATCACCGATGTCGAACACCACAACGTCTACCGGAAGAACCCTGCCACCGGCGCCTGGCTTCCGGCCTACGAGCCGGTGTATATCGATCGGGAATATATCGAAAAAAGCGTCACCCTGATCAACGGCCAGGTCTCAAGCTGGACCGAATACTCGCGCATGGTGCCCTTTCGCTCCACCTATCCCCGCCCTTACTGACTCCCGGTCAGTACATGACATAACGAGGTTCACATGAATCATCAAGTCACCACCATTATAGATCCCGACCGCTGCACCGGATGCGGTCTCTGCGTTCTGGTATGCCCGTCGCAGACCCTGGCCATGAAAAACGGTCGTGCCATGGTGGTCGGCATGTCTTCCATGCAGTGCGGCCATTGCCTGGCAATATGCCCGGCAGACGCCATCCGGGTCACCGCACTGGAGCCGGCAATCTCCTTTGCCACCATCCCCGATGATGACAGATGGCTTGCGCCCGGTGAGTCTGACCCGGGCCTCCTGGTCAGGTTGATGCGGTCGCGCCGTTCCTGCCGTACTTACCAGGCAAGGGAAGTCAGCCGCGAGGTTCTCGAGGATCTGATAACCATCGGCACCACCGCGCCATCAGGGACCAACAGCCAGCAATGGACCTTCACCATCCTCCCCACCCGGGCCGAGGTGGTGGCTCTGGGCAACCGGGTCGCCCGGTTTTTCGAGAAACTGAACCGGCTGGCAAAAAACCCGCTGGCGCGGCTCTGGTCCCGCTTTTTCCTTAATGACAGCCTGGGTAATTATGCCCGCCGCTATTCGGCTTCCATGGAGGAGGGTCTCAGGAAATGGCGGGAGGAGGGAGAAGACAGACTCTTTCACCACGCCCCGGCGGCACTCATCATCGGCAGCGGCCCGGGCGCGAGCTGCCCCCTGGCAGATGCCCTGCTCGCCAGCCCGAACATCCTGCTCGCCGCCCATGCCGTGGGCCGGTCCACCTGCCGGAGCGGCTTTGCGGTGGAGGCGATGAAACATG
>JBFHXP010000102.1:0-9849 GCA_041598875.1 Desulfobulbales bacterium | reverse complement strand
TGGATTTATGCGTTGGCGGCTGCTTCACGCTTGGCTTTCTCAACGGCCTCTTCGATTCCGCCGACCATGTAGAACGCGGTCTCTGGAAGCTCATCATGCTTGCCTTCAAGAATTTCCTTGAAGCCCCGCACCGTCTCGGCAACCGGCACGTATTTGCCTTCCATGCCGGTAAACACCGCGGCAACGGTAAAGGGCTGGGAGAGAAAGCGCTGGATCTTGCGAGCGCGCTGCACCGTAACCTGATCGTCTTCAGAAAGCTCGTCCATGCCGAGAATGGCTATAATGTCCTGAAGGTCTTTGTACTTCTGCAGGGTTACCTGCACCCGGCGGGAGACCTGGTAGTGCTCATCGCCAAGTACATGGGGGTCAAGGATGCGGGAGGTGGAATCCAGGGGATCCACCGCCGGGTAGATGCCGAGCTCGGCGATCTGCCGCGAGAGAACAACCGTTCCGTCAAGGTGGGCAAAGGTGGTCGCAGGTGCCGGGTCGGTCAGGTCGTCTGCTGGCACGTATACGCACTGTACCGCGGTAATCGAACCCTTGGAAGTGGATGTGATCCGTTCCTGGAGCTCGCCAAGGTCGGTTCCCAGGGTCGGCTGATAACCAACCGCTGAAGGAATACGGCCAAGAAGAGCGGAAACCTCGGAACCCGCCTGGGTAAAACGGAAGATATTGTCAACAAAGAAGAGCACGTCCTGGCCCTCTTCATCACGGAAATATTCAGCAGCGGAAAGACCGGTGAGGGCGACCCGGGAACGGGCTCCGGGAGGCTCGGTCATCTGGCCGTAGACCAGTGCCGCCTTGGGAAGTACGCCGGATTCCTTCATCTCGTGGTAGAGATCGTTTCCTTCACGGGTCCGCTCGCCAACGCCGCAGAATACCGAGATACCACCGTGGTGCATGGCGATATTGTTAACCATCTCCATCATGATAACCGTCTTGCCACAGCCGGCGCCGCCAAAGAGGCCCATTTTACCGCCGCGGGGGAAGGGGACCAGAAGATCGATGACCTTGATTCCGGTCTCAAGCACGTTAACCTCGGTATCCTGCTCGGTGAACGCCGGTGCCGGGCGGTGAATGGCCCGCATCTTGTCAGAGGAGATGGGGCCAAGGCCGTCCACCGGCCGGCCGACCACGTTCATGATCCGGCCAAGAGCAGGTGCGCCGGCAGGTATCATGATCGGGGCGCCGCTATCCCGGCATTTCATGCCCCGGACCAGACCGTCGGTCTGATCCATGGCAACGCAACGGACCACGTTGTCACCGAGATGCAGGGCAACCTCGATGACCAGATTATCTGGCACATCGCTGATCGCAGGATTGCTCACCATGAGAGCATTCTTGATGGCAGGGAGTTGGTCGGCCGCAAATTCAACGTCTACGACAGGTCCGATTACCTGCACTACTTTTCCTAAATTGCCTCCAGATTGATCTGCACTCATAATTGCAACTAGCCTCCTCAGCTTCCCATAAAAAGAGTTAAGAAATTAACGCTTCTGTTTTCAGATATTCCGTAGAGATCCCGCGAAGGATCATTATTTCAGGGCCTCGGCACCGCCGACGATATCCATCAGTTCCGCGGTGATACCAGCCTGGCGCGCCTTGTTGTAAAGAAGTGTCAGCTGGTTGATAATGTCCTTGCATGCCCGGGTCGCGTTATCCATGGCCGTCATCCGCGCTGCCTGCTCGCTGGCATTGGTTTCGAGCATGGCATAGTAGACCATGACATTCATATAGAGCGGCAGCAGCACCTCCATGATTTCGTTGCGGCTGGGCTCATAAATATAATCGCCGGTCTGCGTTGCTGCCGCTGCGTCCTCGCCACCCTCTTTGGGCTTGACGGGCAGGAGCAGTTCCTGGGCTGGTTTCTGGATTGCCACATTATGGAACCGGCCGTAGAGGACATGGACCTCGTCCGCCTCTCCGGCAAGAAAATTTGCGGCAACATCCTGGGCAATGGCCCGGGCGTTGAACATCTGGAAGGTGGACATGATATCAAGATAGGACTTTCTGACCAGTCCGGTTTTCTTGAAATAGTTGTTCGCCTTCTTGCCGATGCAGACCAGGCTCACCTTTTTGCCCTGGGAGCTGTAACTGGCAATCAGCCGATCGGCCACCTTGAAAATATTGGCGTTGAAGCTTCCGCAGAGGCCGCGGTCGGTGGAGGAGATTACAAGCTCCACACACTTCACGTCGCGGACCTCCATCAGGGGAAACTGTGCCCCTTCCATACCTCCGGAGAGACTTGACATGGCCTGGTTGAATTTCCCGGCATAGGGACGGAAATCCTCCATCTTCTGCTGGGCGCCCCGCAGCTTGGCCGCTGCAACCATATTCATGGCCTTGGTGATCTGCGAGGTTTTCTTAACCGCACCAATCTTGACTTTGACTTCCTTTAGACTCGGCATTGCTCTGCGATTCCTCTTGGATTATTTGAGGCCTTTTGTAGCCTTGAACGAATCAGTAAATGCGGTCAGTGCGTTTTTCATTTTCCCGTTCAGCTCTTCATCGATCGCCTGTTTTGAGACCAGGTCGGCGAAGACGTCGGGGGCTTTCTGCTCGATGTAGCTGTAGAGCTGCTCTTCATATTCGGCAAGCATATCTACCGGGATGGTGTCAAGGTGACCGCGGGTACCGGCATAGAGGATGGTTACCTGCTTTTCCATGGGCAGCGGTTTGTACTGGGGCTGCTTGAGGATTTCAACCAGCCGTTCACCGCGGCGCAACTGCTGCTGGGTGGCCTTGTCAAGATCCGATCCGAATCCGGCAAAGGCAGCCAGCTCGCGATACTGGGCAAGGTCAAGACGGAGGGTACCGGCAACCTGCTTCATGGCCTTGCACTGGGCAGCGCCACCGACCCGGGAAACGGAAAGGCCGACGTTGATCGCCGGGCGGACGCCGGCAAAAAAGAGGTTCGGCTCAAGATAGACCTGGCCATCGGTGATGGAGATAACGTTGGTCGGGATATATGCTGAAACGTCACCGGCCTGGGTTTCGATGATCGGCAGGGCGGTGAGGGATCCGGCGCCCAGTTCGTCGTTTACCTTGGAGGCACGTTCGAGCAGCCGGGAATGGTTGAAGAAGATGTCACCCGGGAATGCCTCGCGTCCTGGCGGACGGCGAAGGAGCAGGGAGAGCTGGCGGTAGGCGACGGCCTGCTTGGAAAGATCATCGTAGATGATCAGGGCATGCTGGCCGTTGTCACGGAAATACTCGCCCATGGCGCAACCGGCGAATGCTGCAAGATACTGCATCGGCGCGGGATCGGATGCGCACGCAGCCACAACGGTGGTGTACTCCATGGCCCCGTGTTTTCTCAGCGCCTCGACGATCAGGGCAACGGTGGATTTCTTCTGGCCAATTGCAACGTAAATGCAATGAACATCGGTGTTTTTCTGGGCGATGATCGCATCGACGCAGACCGCGGTCTTGCCGATCTGGCGGTCGCCGATGACCAGCTCGCGCTGGCCGCGGCCCACCGGGGTCATGGCGTCAATCGCCTTGGAACCGGTGTAGCACGGTTCATGAACGGATTTTCTGGCAATAACGCCCGGGGCAAGTACTTCAATCTTACTGGAATTTTTGGCGTTGATCGGGCCCTGGCCATCGATCGGCGCGCCCACCGCGTCCACGACCCGGCCTTCCATCTCGGGGCCGACCGGAACCTCGGCAATCCTGCCGGTCCGTTTTACAACATCGCCTTCCTTGATTTTCTCAACATCACCAAGTACCGCGCAACCGACGTTGTCTTCTTCCAGGTTGAGGGCGAGTCCGAGTATGCCGCCTGGAAACTCGAGAAGCTCCATGGCCATGCAATTCTCAACACCATGCACACGAGCGATACCGTCACCTACAGAGATTACCGTACCGGTTTCACTCAGATCAACTTTACTCTCGTACTCTTTGATCTGCCCCTTGATAATTTGACTGATTTCTTCGGCTTTGATCTGCATTGTGACTATTCACTCCCCTTTATGGATTCATTTAAACCCGTCAGTTGCCTCTTGATACTTCCGTCCATCACCAGGTCGCCGACCTTGGCGATCATCCCGCCGATTATCGTCGGGTCGACCCGGGTATCAAGAAGCACCTTTTTACCTGTTATCTTTTCAAGTGCGGCCTGCACCTTGTTTTTCAACTCATCGCTTAATACCGTGGCCGTAGTAACCATGCCGCGGCTGATATTCTGGTCGGCATCGACAAGCTGCCGGAATACATCGCCCACCTCGGGCAGGATATCGGCCCGTTTTTTCTGGACCATGAGGTTGAGGAAGTTGGCCATGATCTGGTCGCACTGGATTGAGGCGACCATAGCCTCCATGACTTTTATCCGCAGTTCATGGGGATAAAGCGGATTGGTCAGGGCATCGGGCACCTCGGGGTGGGTGTTGATTAACGCCCCGAGTTCGGTGAGCAGAACGCTGTACTCATCGTTTTTTCCCGTTTCCTTGCCAACTGCAAACAGGGCCTTGGCATACCGTTTGGCTAAGATCGTCTGTCTCACTGGATCGTTCCTACCTTTTCAAGATAATCTTCAATAAGTTTGACCTGATCCTCTTCTCGCAGGCTCTTCTTTATCAACTCTTCGGCCATGAGCACGGCCTGATTGGCCACCTCTTCCCTGAGGGTGAGCCTGGCCTCGGCCATCTCATGCTGGATCGCCATCTCGGCCTGCCGCCTGATGTCATCGGCGGCGCGGGCGGCATCGGCGATGATGCGCTCTTTTTCCACCTCAGCCTGGGCCTTGGCATTTTCTATGATTTCGGAGATTTCCTTGTCAATGCCGGCAAGTTTTGCCTCAAAGGCGCGGTAGGAGCGGTCCGCTTCGCTGCGCCGGGCGTCAAGGTCGTCATAGCGGTCCTTGATGGATGCCTGCCGGCTCTTGAGGGCATTGGCGATGGGTTTTGCGCCGAATTTGACGAGTAACCACACCAGGGCGGCGAAGTTCAATGCCCGCCACAGCAGATCCATGAGTTTTGCCTGGGAGAGGCTGCCGCCTTCACCGCTTGCCGCATGGGCAAGGCCGGCGATGAGGAGCAGCGCCATAATGGCCAGGGTGCTGCCGCCAATTTTAGACCATGAGATTTTCCTCTTCATTGTTACAGGGCCCTCCCCAGAATCTTTCCTGCGATATCGTTGGCAAATCCTTGAACCTGCCCTTTGAGTTCCTCGCGGGCAGTGGTTATTTCCTTTTTGATTCCTGCAAGCTGGTCATTTTTGTATGCCGAGGTCTCCTGGCGGATTCCGGCCAGGGTTTCGGCACCTGCGCCCTGCGCCTCGCCGCGCGCCGCATCAAGAAGCTCCTTGGCCTTTGCCCGGGCACCATTGAGCTTTTTATTTACTTCTTCCTGGCGCAGGGTGACGTTGGAGGCAAAGGTGGAGATCTCTTCTTCCAGGGCGTTGAATTTTTCTTCACGCTTGGCAATGATGGTCCGTATCGGCCTGTAGAGGACGGCGTTCAAGACGAATATGAGAATGATGATATTGGCGATCTGAATGAGAAGGGTGATATCGAGGGTAATCATCCGTGTCTTCCGCTCCTGAATGAGAGTTGCCGATGTGCCCCGCGGGTCTGTTCCCGGCCAGGCGGCGTTGCTTTGCAGTACGAAAAAAAAGGAGGTGCAATCGCCTTGCTGATGGGCTTTTTCCAGTTCATGAATGAATGCTCGTTCATGAATTTATCGTGCTTATCTAATGTATAGTTCGGGGGCTGTCAACTTTTTTGTGAATATTTTTCGAGGGGTTTTTTTTTCTTTTTCAGGCAGATCTCGATCCGGCGGCGGGCGCAGCGGGAAAGGGGAATGGAGCACTGCGCCTGCTGTAATGGAAAAAGCCGGGGTCAGGGAATGGATGAGATCCAGGGGAAAAAAAGATGAAGTCAGGGCAAAAAAAATTGCGCCCGCAGCGGGAGGGCAACTGGAAAAGGGGAGATTGTCTCAGGAGTCGTAAGGGGCGGTTGCCGCACTGGCCACGCCGCCCCTTTACTTCTTGTTTTTGTCCAGAAACATACCCCTGTGGTGAAAAATGGTTTCAGCGCCCCGGAGCGGATTATTATCGGAACACTGCGCGTGGAAGATCAACCGGCGAGAATCGAGCGGACGAGAGGCTCGACCGCTGCCAGGGTCGCAGGGATCTGGTCGCCGTCGGGGCCTCCGGCCTGCGCCATGTCCGGCCTTCCTCCTCCCTGTCCGCCGACCTTGGCGGCCAGGGTTTTTATCAGGTTGCCGGCATGGATTTTCTGGCAAAGGTCCTTGGTCACCATAACCAGAAGGGCGGCTTTATCCTGAAAAACCCCGCCCAGGACCACCACCCCGGACTCCAGCTTGTCACGAATCCGGTCCCCGACCTCGCGCAGGGTCTTGGGCGAATCCAGCGGGATAACCGCGGCCACGACAGTGACGCCTTCAACCTTGACCGCGTTGCTGATAAGGGAGTCGAGATCGCTCAGGGTGAGTTTAACGGTGAGCCGCGCCACCTCTTTTTCGAGAAATTTCTGGCGGGCGAGCAGTTTGTCGACCTTGTCGGCAAGATCTTCCGGCTGGGTTTTAAGTTGACCGGCGATATCATTCAGCGCCTGCACTGTTGCCTGGAAGCGGGCGAACGCCTCGGGCCCGGTTACCGCCTCTATCCGGCGGGTTCCTGCGGCAATCCCGGTCTCGGTGATTATTTTCAGCAGGCCTATCTCGCCGGTGGCAGCCACATGGGTGCCGCCGCAGAGTTCCTTGCTGAAGGTGTCAATAGAGACCACCCGCACCGTTTGGCCATATTTTTCACCGAAAAGGGCGGTGGCGCCCTCCCGGATCGCCTCATCGCGGCACACTATCTCCGTTGCCACCCGGAAGTTGTCGCGGATGGTCTGGTTCGCCATCTGTTCGATCCTGTTCAACTCCTCCGGGGTGATGGGAGAGAAATGGGTGAAGTCAAAACGGAGCCGGTCCGGAGTGACCAGCGAGCCCGACTGTTTGACATGGTCCCCCAGCACCATTTTCATGGCCGCGTGGAGAATGTGGGTGGCGGTATGGTTGTTGGCAATTCTCTGGCGCCGGCCGCCGGTTACGGTGAGGGTTACGGTCTCGCCCCGGGCAAGGGTGCCGCTTTCGACCTCTGCCTCGTGAAGAATGATTCCATCGCCAACGGTTATGGTGTCGATCACCCGGGCGCTGCCGCGGGGCCCGGTAATTTCGCCGTGGTCGCCGATCTGGCCGCCTGATTCGGCGTAGAAAGGAGTCTCGGGGCAGAAGATTGATACCCTGCTGCCGGGGTGGGCCTTGTCAACGGTCTCGCCATGGAGGTCAATTATGGCGGTAATGAGTGACTGGCTGCTGTTTCTGTCATAGCCGACAAAAAGCGCCTTGTGTCCCGCCTGGGTCAGTTCCCGGACCCCCGACGACATGGTGGCCATGCCCCCCTCTTTCCAGGATTTTTTTGAGCGCTGGCGCTGTTCTTCCATGGCCGTGGTGAAACCCGGCTCGTCTATGGCCACCCCCCTTTCCAGGGCGATATCGCGGACAATGTCAATGGGGAAACCAAAGGTGTCGTAGAGTTTGAAGATGAACTCTCCTGAAATCACCGTGCCGCCGGATTCCGCCATCCTGCGTAATTCGGTCTCCAGGATGGCAAGGCCGTTGTCCAGGGTCTCCCGGAACCGGTCTTCCTCGTTGTTCACCACTTTGCTGAGAAGCTCGGAGGCCCCTTTGAGGTGCGGATAGGCGTCCTTCATGGTCTCCAGAACCCTGGCGGTGACGCTGGCGAGGAAACTTTCGGTCAGGCCGAGGGCGCGGCCGAAACGCACCGCGCGCCGCATTATCCGTCGCAAAACATAGCCCCGGCCCTCGTTGGACGGCAGGACTCCATCCGCCACGAGAAAGGTGATTGCCCGGCTGTGGTCGGCTATGACCCGCATCGCGATGTCAACGGCCGGATCCTTGCGGTAGGGTTTGCCGGTGGCTTTTGTCAGCTGGGTGATGACCGCGGCAAAGAGATCGGAGTCGTAGTTGTTGATCTGACCCTGCATTACAGCGGCGATGCGCTCCAGGCCCATACCGGTATCGATGCTTGGTTTGGGCAGCGGGGTAAGCTTTCCGGATGTGTCACGGTTGAACTGCATGAAGACCAGGTTCCACAACTCGAGAAAGCGGTCGCAGTCGTTTTCGCAGCCCACCTTGCAGTCGGGTGAACCGCAGCCCACCTCCGGTCCCTGGTCGATATGGATCTCGGAGCAGGGGCCGCAGGGGCCGGTGTCGCCCATGGCCCAGAAATTGTCCTTTTCGCCAAGACGGAGAATTCGGCCCCTGGGCAGTTCTTTTACCTGCTCCCACATTTCAAAGGCCTCATCGTCATCCCTGAAGACCGATACCCAGAGCTTTTCCGGGGGAAGTCCCAGCTCAACGGTGAGAAACTCCCAGGCAAAACGGATGGCGTCTTTCTTGAAATAATCGCCGAACGAAAAGTTGCCAAGCATCTCGAAAAAGGTGTGGTGGCGCGCGGTATGGCCGACGTTTTCCAGGTCGTTGTGCTTGCCCCCGGCCCGGACGCAGCGTTGACAGGTGGCGGACCGGACATACTCCCGCTTGTCATCGCCGGTAAAGACCTGCTTGAACTGGACCATGCCGGCATTGGTAAAGAGCAGGGTCGGGTCATCGTGGGGGACCAGGGAGGAGCTTTCAACGATGGTGTGGCCGTTGTCGGCAAAGTATTTTAAAAAACGGCTGCGGATTTCGTTACCTGTCATTGTCATGTCCTGAGTTTGTTAATGAATTATTGATTTGGTGGATTCGACAAAAGCCATTGTCTGGATGGCTAATTAAAAATCGTCAGATCCAAGGCGCGCTAATTTTGAGGATTGAGGCGTACAGTATAGTACGCCGCAGTGACGAGATAATTGAGCGCAACACAGTAGCTGGCGACTTTTTACGACGCCATCGAATTATTTTAAGTGGGGCAGCATGGCCTTGAAGGCAGGCGTCCCGGCTTTATGGAGGAGTTCGTAAACAATCATCTCGGTGGGCCCGGTCTCGATGCCAAGGGAGCGCATCCGATCAAGCGCCATGCGGACGTTGCGTTTTTCCCTGGAGGAGACCGCGTCGGCGGCGACCCAGGTCCGATAGCCGGCCTTCAGCGCGCCCAGTGCGGTCTGGTAGATGCAGATATGGGCCTCTGCCCCGGCGAGAATCAGGGTGTCGACGCCTTCCGGAAGATTGTTCAGAAGCTGGAGGGTTTTGGGGTTGGCAAGGGCGTTGAATTCGGTCTTGTCCGCGCTGGGGTCATCCTTGAGAAGCTCTTCCAGCTCAGGCACAAAAGGTCCCAATCCTTTTTTGTACTGGGTGGTGGTGATGACCGGCATCTTGAGCGCCCGGGCGCAATGGACCAGAATCACCGTGTTGTCGGTAACCCGGTTTGCCTTATGGATTGCCGCCATGAGCCGCTCCTGGGGGTCTATGACCAGGAGGCAGCAGTTTTCAGGACGTAAAAATCTGGTTGGTGTGTTCATTTTGGATTGAGCGACATTTATTAATTTTGTGTCAGTCGTCGACTCGCAGTGTTGAGCGACAATTTTTAATTTTGAATTTTGAATTAAAAAAACTCTGCCCCTGATTTTGGGGTTACGTCTATCGTCTCACGTCTCACTTTCTCTGTCATCATAACTTCTTTTGGCTGGCAGGCTGGCAGGCTAAAAACTTTGTGCCTTCTGCCTTCTGCCTTTGTGCCTTCTGCCTCTGTCCCTTCTGCCTCTGTGCATTCTGCCATCATACTGGTGCTTTTCTCGGCATGAATGAGACCATACCATACGCAGGTTGGGGTGAGCCATTGCGAACCCCAACACAATACGGTCATGTTGGGGTTTGCACC
>JBFHXP010000101.1:0-9935 GCA_041598875.1 Desulfobulbales bacterium | reverse complement strand
CTTTTTATTCTTGATCTGCTCGTCCCGGACCCGATTCCGTTTGTCGATGAACTGCTTTTCGGACTGCTGACGGTACTGCTTGCTTCATTGCGGAAAAAACCGGAAGGGACTGGCCGGGCCGCGGAACAGTGAGAATTTTATTTTTTGATGTTGCCGACCGCGGGTTCCTTCCGGTTATAGCCTCCCGGGCTGAGGATAAACTCGCCATGCATATTAAAGACATGGTTTCCGGCGGCGACCCAGCCCGCAAAACCATCGGAAATATGGACGGCATTCCTGTACCCCATCTCAAGGAGCCGCTCGGTGGCAAAGGCGGAGCGTCTTCCATCCTGGCAGTAGACGTAGATGTTTCGCGCGGTATTCTTGATTATTTCCGGGATGATCCATTCCAGTCTGCCCCGTTCGACATGCAGGGCGCCGGGAAGGTGCGCGGCCAGGTATTCCGCCTCGGACCTGACGTCCAGCAAGACAAATTCCTCGTCACCCGCCATGACCACCCTGAATTTTTTAGCAGTAATGGCCGGCTGGGTCTCCATTACCGAACCATGAAGATTGCGGACATTCTGCTTGACCTGTTCCAGCGAGACATCCCCTGCCTGAAGGGAAAAGGGGGTGATGAGGGCGGTGAGGGCGAGCAATGAAAATATTTTCAGGGATGTTTTCATTTTCTGGTCTCCATGGGGTGAAATCCGGAAGTGGTTTCGTTGTCAGGATACTCGGGTACCCTTGATCATACATCGTGTCCGGATATTTTTCCTATCCCTTTTTTGATTTTTCCCCGATCATCCCCTTTATCGCCCCCTCTGACTGAAGAGGGAGATCCAGCGCGGCCAGGGCGTGGTTGGTGTTTGCGGCCAGGTCCCTGACCGAATCGATCAGGGTGCCGTCCAGGTCAAAGACAATGGCAGATATACAGTGAATGCAAGGCAAATGAGATACTCCCTGCAGGGTAAAGTGGCGGGTCTTGCCGCCTGAAAAAAGGTCTGAAACGCGTGCAAAAAGAGTGAGCTTCGTGTTCAGTTTTACATGCCCCCGAGTTGTTGTATTGTAACATAATATAATCACATGGCCAGGTGCGAAGTGTAAAGAAATGCAGGAAGACACTTTACAAGTTGAAGTTTAAGCATTAAGTTAAATTCTAAAATAATCGCCAGGAGAGAACAATGCAGCAAAAACAGATTGAGTCGGTAAGCGGCCTCTTAAAATCCATATCCCATCCCATTCGCCTGCAGATCCTCTGTCTGCTCCAGGATGGCGAGATGAGCGTGGCGGATCTATTGGAAAAGATCCATACCACCAACGCCAATATCTCCCAACATCTTTCGGTGCTCAGGAATCAGGGGGTCATCGGCGCCCGCAAGAACGCCAATTTCATCTATAACCGGATTATTGATCCCCGGGTAAGTGAACTCATCAACTCCCTGGACCGACTGTTCTGCAGCAGCGGCACCCGCTGACCGTTCCGTGGATGAATGCAAACACACTCAACCCAGATGAGGAATGAGATGAAAGCGCTAATCACCTTCATTGTCGTGGCATTGTTCTTTACTCCATTTGATGCTTTTGCCGGGGTCGTCACCCTGCGCGAGGCCATCGCAAAAGCCCTTGCCGCAAACCATCGCATCAAGGCAGGAGAAAATATGGTGGCCGCCGCGGAGGAGGATATCTCCATTGCCGGAAGCCATCTCAAGCCACGCCTGGTGCTGGAGGACCGCTTCATGCGGACCTCTAACCCCACCTACGGGTTCATGGCCAAGCTCAACCAGCAGCGTTTTTCCATGCAGGACTTTGCCATAGATAATCTGAACCACCCCCGGCCGGTCAATGATTTTCAGGCGTCTGTCGCAATAGAGCAGCCTCTCTATGCGCCGGCCGCGGTTATCGGGACCGCCATGAGCCGCGAGGCCCATGCCGGCAGGGCCAAGGAGCAGGAGCGGGCCAGGGAGCAGATTGTCATGGACACGGCGCGCAGCTATCTCATGGCGCTCATGGCCCGGGAGTATGTCGAGCTTTCCGAACAGGGACTTGCCGAGGCGCGGGAACATAAACGGATAGCTGAGCTTCGCTACAAAAACGGACTGGGTCTTTATTCCGATATCCTCAGGGCGGCCACCGCCCTGATCGGGGCGGAACAGCGCCAGGTAAGCGCCGAGAAGAATTACGCAGTGGCCCGCTACTCACTGGGCCTTCTCATGGCCAGCCCGGAGATGGTGGAGATAGTCGAGGATACAGGGCTTGTCCAGCCCCTCCATGACCTCTCCGTCTATGAGGCCGCGGCTGAAGAGCGGCTCGATATCAAGGCGTTGGAGCACAATGTGGTGAATGCCGAAAATAATACAAAACTGGCCAGAACCGGATACCTGCCCACCGTGGGCCTGGGTTCGTCCTATCAGATAAATGATCACAACTCCCCGCTGGGCGCGGAAGGCGACAGCTGGCAGCTGATGGTCAAGGCGTCCTGGGAACTCTTTGCCGGGGGCCGGACCGGGCATGAGGTGCGCAAGGCCGCCCACCAGCAGGCGGCAGCGCGGGAAGAGCTTGCCGGCTTGCGGGAAGCGGCCCGGTTCCAGGTAAATGAGGCCTATCTCGCGGTCATTGAAAGCAGAAAAAACAAGGAACTGGCCGCCTCGGCCCTGGCATCGGCGGAAGAGGGGCAACGGCTGGTCAAGGTCCGTTATGAGAATTCTCTCGCCACCATGGTCGAACTGCTCGATGCCCAGACAAGCCTGGATATGGCCCGGGCCGACGTTGTGACCAGGGAGAGGGAGCATGAACTGGCAATGATCCGGCTGGGATTTCAGAGCGGCACGATCGTGGATGACCTGGCAATGGAAGAGAGGGGGGCGAACTGATGAAATTTCTGAAAAGTATGGCTGTTTTTTTCTTGATAGCAGCGCTTGCCGGCTGTACCGCAGACGAAAAGCATGGGGTATCTGAAAAGGCTCGCCCCGAGGTTTCCGGGGTGACCATTGCCAGGATCGAGCCTGTTGCGGTGTCCCGATCCCACCAGGTGACCGGGACCGTGAAGGCGGTTTCGGAAAGCCGGGTCGCCGGCCGGATGATGGGCGCGGTGCTCGAGGTTCTGGTCGACGCGGGAGACCGGGTCAAAAAAGGGGCGCTTCTGGCCAGGCTCGATGATCGGGACATGGTGGAAAAGGTGGCCCAGGCCCGGGCGGGTCTCAGGGAGGCGCAACAGGCCCTGGCTGCGGCTGAAGAAAATATGACGCTTGCCGAAATCACCCATGGCCGCTATCAGGCCCTTTTTCAAGAAAAGGCCCTTTCCCGTCAGGAGCTTGATCAGGTGACCAGCAACAAGAAGATGGCGGCCTTTGAATATGAGCGGGTGGGGGAGATGATCTCCCGGGCCGAGGCGGCAATCCGCGAGGCGGAGGTGGGCTTAAGTTTTACCAGGATCACCGCCCCGGTGAGCGGGTTGATTACCGCAAAAAACGTGGAACCCGGTTCCATGGCCCTGCCGGGTGCGCCCCTTTTCACCATTGAGGATACCTCGGCCTATGAGGTTGAGGCCGCGGTTGCAGAGGCCCTTGCCGAAAAGGTGGCCGTGGGCATGGAGGTTCACGTGGAAATCCCTGCCACGGGAGAGGAAATGACCGGCACTGTCTCTGAAAAAATTGCCGCCATTGATCCGCTTTCCCGCACCTTCCGGATAAGGGTGGCCCTTGCCGAGAAAAACCTGGCCAGCGGCCGTTTCGTCAAGGTATTCCTTCCCATGGGTGATGTGACAATATTGCAGGTGCCGGTTGCGGCCCTGGTAACAAAGGGCCAGCTCACCGGAGTGTATACCGTGGACGATGACAGGAAAATCACCTATCGCCTGGTGCGCCTGGGCAAGGAGCAGGGCGGCCGGGTGGAGATTCTTTCCGGCATCAGGGCCGGGGAGCAGGTGATTGTCGGGGATGCGGATCGTGCTTCAGATGGTGCCGTTCTCGGGCAGGATGTCACCTGGGATGCTGCAGAGCAAAAAGGTGGCGACAATGAGTAATATCGGCATATCCGGCGGTATCGCCCGGGCCTTTCTCAAATCCAAGCTGACACCGCTCATGGTCATTGCCTCGCTCCTCTTGGGCGTCTTTTCCGTGGGCATCACCCCGCGCGAGGAAGAACCCCAGATCGTGGTGCCCATGATCGATGTCATGGTCAGCTACCCCGGCGCCTCGGCGCAGGAGGTGGAGGAGCGGGTCACCAATCCCATGGAGAAGTTTCTCTGGGAGATCAAGGGGGTGGAATATATCTACTCCGTGGTCAGGCCCGGCATGAATCTGACAATAGTCCGCTTCTATGTGGGCGAGGACATGGAGGACAGCCTGGTCAACCTCTATACCAAGCTGATGGCCAACATGGACCGGATTCCGCCCGGGGTCTCCCAACCCCTGGTCAAACCCAAATCCATTGATGACGTGCCCATCCTGTCGCTGACCCTGTGGGATGGTGAAGAACAATACTCGGGCTATGATCTGCGCCGGGTGGGTATGGAGCTTGCCCATGAGCTGAAAAAGGACCAGCAGGTCTCGGAGATTTCCGTGATCGGCGGCCAGAGGCGCGAGGTATCCGTTGCCCTGGATCCGGCCCGGCTCAAGGCCCATAATCTGTCATCATTCCAGGTCATGGAGCAGCTCAGAAGGGCCAATTTCATGTTGCCGGCAGGCTCTTTCCCTTCGGGCAATGAAGAAATTCTCGTATCCACCGGCGGGTTGCTTGCCGATATCGAGGAGGTCTCCCGGGTGGTGGTCGGGGTATTTGGTGATCGCCCGGTCTATTTAGGGGATGTGGCCGAGGTCAGCGATGGTCCGGAGGAGCCCGGCGATTACGTCTTCATGGGGCTGGGCCCGGCCGATACAAAAGATACGAAAAAACTTGGCCAGTACCAGGCGGTGACCGTTGCCCTGTCCAAGAAAAAGGGCGCCAATGCAAGCCAGGTGGCCCACGATGCCCTGGCCAAGGTGGAGGCGCTCAGGGGAACGCTCCTGCCCGCGGGCATCGAGATCACCGAGACCAGAAACTACGGGGAGACGGCCCAGGAAAAATCAGACGAGCTGCTCCACCATATGATTATCGCCACGGTATCGGTCATTATTCTGATAGCCTTTACCCTGGGCTGGCGGGAGGCGCTGGTGGTGGGTGTTGCCGTGCCGGTAACCCTTTCGCTGACCCTCTTGATAAACTATCTCTACGGCTACACCCTGAACCGGGTCACCCTGTTTGCCCTTATCTTCTCCATCGGTATCCTGGTGGATGACGCCATTGTGGTGGTGGAGAATATCCACCGCCATTTCAAGATGAAATCCGCCGATCCGCTGACTGCGGTCCTGGCAGTGGAAGAGGTGGGAAACCCCACTATTCTCGCCACCTTTGCGGTGATTGCCGCTCTTTTGCCCATGGCCTTTGTCTCGGGCCTGATGGGCCCCTATATGCGACCTATCCCGGTGGGGGCCTCGGCGGCCATGCTCTTTTCGCTTCTGGTGGCCTTTATCGTCACCCCCTGGCTGAGCTATCTGGTCTTGAGAAACGTCCATTCCGGCGGCGGCGAGGATGAGGAAAGCGGCCGGCTCTATATCTGGTACAACCGGATCATGGGGCCGCTGATCAGAAGGCCGGCGCTGCGTTTTGCGGTGATCGGGGTGGTGGGCCTGCTTCTTTTCTTATCCATGCTGCTGGTGCCTTTTAAAAAAGTCACGGTCAAGATGCTGCCCTTTGATAATAAGAGCGAACTGCAGGTGATCATCGATATGCCCGAGGGCGTGACCCTGGAGCAAACCGCGGCGCTTACCCGGGAGTTGGGCGAATATATTGCAACAGTTCCCGAGGTGGTCAACTACCAGTCCTATATCGGCACCGCCGCGCCCTATAATTTCAACGGCCTGGTGCGGCATTATTTCCTGCGGGCCGGCAGTAATGTCGCTGATATCCAGGTGAATTTCGTGGGCAAGGGCGAGCGCGACGAGCAGAGCCACGCCTTAGCAAAAAGGCTCCGTCCGGGGCTGAAAGAAATAGGCGACCGCTATGGCGCCAGCTTGAAGATTGCCGAGATTCCTCCCGGCCCGCCGGTGTTGAGTACCCTGGTGGCCGAGGTCTACGGCCCGGACACCGGGCGGCAGGTGGAGATCGCCAGGGAGATCAAACATATCTTTGCGACCACCGATGGGGTGGTGGACGTGGACTGGTATGTGGAGGATGACCAGAAAAAGCTCATTATGAAAGTGGATCGGGAAAAGGCGGCCCTGCACGGCATCTCCAGTGAAATGATCTCCCAGAGCCTGCGCATTGCTCTGGGTGGTATGAGCGGAGGCCTCATCCATTACGAAAATGAAAAAGAGCCGGTGCCGATACTGTTCCGGCTGCCCCTTGAGGATCGTGCCAGCATCGCGGATCTGACCGCGGTGTCGGTACCGGCGGCGGACGGTGGATTGATTCCCTTATCCGCCCTGGTGACGGTTGAGGAGACCATTGAAGACAAGACCATCTATCACAAAAATTTGAAAAGGGTCACCTATGTGGTGGGCGATGTGGCTGGGGCCAAGGAGAGCCCGGTCTACGCCATCATGGAGATGAAGGAGCGGGTTAAGGAGATACAGCTGGCCGAGGGGTATGAGCTTGCCCAGTACTCGGCGGTCCAGCCCTGGCTTGAAGACAGATACGCCATGAAATGGGATGGTGAATGGCATATAACTTATGAGGTTTTTCGAGACCTGGGCATTGCCTTTGCCGCGGTTTTGGTTCTTATCTACGTACTGGTGGTGGCCTGGTTCAGAAGCTTTGTCACGCCCCTGGTGATCATGGCCCCGATTCCCCTGACCCTGGTGGGAATTTTGCCCGGCCACTGGATGTTCGGCGCCTTTTTCACCGCCACCTCCATGATCGGCTTTATCGCCCTTTCCGGGATTATTGTTCGAAACTCCATCCTGCTGGTGGATTTTATCCAGCTGGAGTGGCGCGACTGCGGCGATCTGGAAAAATCCGTGATCAAGGCCGGGGCAGTGCGGCTGCGGCCCATTGTCCTCACCGCGGCCGCGGTGGTGGTGGGCTCCTTTGTCATGCTCTTCGACCCTATCTTTCAGGGGCTGGCCATTGCCATGATGTTCGGTGCGGTGGCCGCCACCGGGCTCACCCTGGTCGCGGTGCCGCTGCTCTATTACCAGTTTTATAAAGGAAAATCCTGTTCCCTGGCATTTGTCCTGAAAAAGGCGGGAGTGCCGGAATCGCGATAAACAGAGTATCGCGATACACCGGCTCCATGCCGGACAAAAAAAATCCGGACAGGCACCAATTAAAAGTTAAAACGGGTGAAATTGAATCGGGAATCATTTATAACTGTTCTGGTATCTGTTTTCAGCAGAGGTAAAACTGGGCGCAGGGGAGGGGAGGAGTCATTCATTTTCAGTTATGGTCGTAACTGTGATTCACGGTCATCCAGTTCCGGCACCCCTCATCTATTGCGCGCGAACTCGATTTGTTTACATCAACAACCTGTTGTCAGGAGATAAGGACGTGCCTGGGATAATAAAATCTTTGCGAGTTGCGGGCCTTGTTATCACGATCCTGTTGTCTTTTTCAGGCTGTGAAACCCTGAAGAGGTCAAAGCCTATCCTGCCGATCAAGGAGTACGAGAAGCTGATTGTCGGCAGGTTTGATGCTGATTATGTCGGCAGGGACAACTGCCTTGCCGCGTGCCACGAGCATGATCAGCTCAATTATTATTTCGATGCCAGCACCATGGGGGCCCAGTTGAAAAAGGATTCCGGTCTTCCATTGGTTGACTGCGAATCATGCCATGGGCCGGGAAGCCTCGCCATAGAGGGGCTCAGCAAGGAGCGCGTTGCAGAGGATGCCGCGCTGGGCAAAAAAACCGCATGTGATTACAAGACCCTGATTGATCTAAAGGAGCTGCCGTCACCGGCCCAGTCTCTCATCTGCCTGAAATGCCATACCGCCAATGCAACCTTCAACCTCCATAACTGGGACTCCAGCACCCATGCCCAGGGTGATGTATCCTGTTTTGACTGCCACGATGTTCATCACGGTCCTGATCTGAAAGTCAGCCCCATTGACACCGGTGAGATGTGTTTTGCCTGCCATCAGTCCTCCCGGGTGGAATTCTCCCTGCCCAACCATCATCCCCTCCGGGAGGGGAGAATCTTCTGCACCGACTGTCATGATCCCCATGGCGGTTTTTCGAGCATGCTTCTCCGGAAGGATTCGGTCAAGGAGACCTGTATCCAGTGCCATCCTGAAAAGGGAGGTCCCTTTACCTTTGAGCATGCCGAGGTTGCGGAAGACTGCATGAACTGCCACTCTCCCCACGGTTCGGTGAACAATAATCTTCTCTCGGCCCGGGAACCCTTTCTCTGTCTGCAGTGCCACGTGGGGCACTTTATAAATACCCCCGGGGGCGCGGCGTCATCGGAAGAATCCCGCCGGGCCAATTATTCCCGCTGCTCTGACTGCCATTCCCGTATCCACGGCACCGATCTGCCGTCTCCTTCAGGAAGAGGGAGGTTTACCCAATGAGATACTGCGTCAAGATACCGATGCTGAACAGGCTGGCCCTTGTCCACTGTATCCTGCTGCTGGCAAACGGCTTTGCCCTGGCCGGGGAACCGGGACCGGGAGAAAGCCCGGAAAGCGCTGCCAGCCATATGATGTATGGTTCCGTCCCGTCGCATCAGAAGACCGAGGGCGAGCTGTCCCTTGGTTTTCGATGGCTGGAACAGGATGATTCCTCCCGGGTGGGTGAGTATCAGTATCTCCACTCTTCAGTGGTCGGCGGCTTTGAACTGAACAGCTATCCCCTGCCGCACCGGATCAACCTGATGGCCGACTATCAGGGAAAGGACAATATGTACGGTGATCTGGGATACGCCTATAAGGACCTGATCCTGTTCAGGGATATCTTCAGCAGTATCCATCATAATCTCGATCATTACAGTTATCAGTATGCCGGCACTCCCCCCACGATCAGGTATACTGATCGCAATCCCTTTACCCAGTATCATACCGGGTATTTTGATAATTTTCTTACCCTCCGGCTCAAGGCCCCTGATTTCCCCTTTCATATCTACCTGAAGCAGAGACATATTGAGAAAGACGGAACACGGCAGCAGCGGTCAATGATCGGCTATTATGGCAATATCACCCAGCTCTCCCAGAACAGGGAGATCGACTGGCAGTCCGACGAGTTTATCCTCGGCGCCAACAGCCATCTGGGGCTGGTGGAGGCGGATTATGCCTTTGGGTATACCCGGTTTGATCCGGGGGCCAACAGTGTTCTCCATGATGCCTATCCTCTTTCCCTTGCCAGGCCGGCGGACACCTATCCCCACGATTCCGTTCCCAGGATAGAATCCTGGGCAAATACCCTTAAGGTCCATACCTCATATACCGGCAGGATCGTCGCCTCCGCCTCCCTGTCCAACCTCCGGCGGGAGAATGTGTCCGGTGATGCCGAGTCAACCACCTGGCGCGGGGCCACTGATTTCAAATGGATGCCCTTTACCGCCCTTGGTCTGATTTTTAAATACCGGCACAGTGATATTGATGTGGAAAACCCGGGAACCGTGACATTGAGGGGGCTTGCCAATTCAAACACCTATTCTGTCCTGCGGTCAATTTCATCGAAAAAGGATACCCTTTCATTATCCGCCAACTACAGGCCATTCAAGAAAACGACCATTGTCTCGACCTATGAATTTGAACATCTTGCGAGAAACGATTTTTCCCAATGGATGGTTGTCCCCGAGAGTACGGACAGCAATGCCATCCGCCTGGCACTATACAACCGGCCCCTCGCGAATTTGAATTTCAGGGCGAGCTTTCTGTACAGGAAAATTCATGACCCCGCCTGCAATATCGAGCCGGACACTTCAGGCCAGATCCAGTTTGCAGCCACCTACCAGCCCACCGCCAGGATCACCGCCCTG
>JBFHXP010000100.1:0-9952 GCA_041598875.1 Desulfobulbales bacterium | reverse complement strand
CTATTCCCATAATCCGGCCGGCAAATGGACCAGTCAACACCAGATGAGCATTAACGGCAAAAGGGACCATTTTCTGGTAGCCGACCTGTTGGCGGTGGGGGACGGCATCAGCTTGCCCCGCCCTCTTGAAATCATCCGGGAAGTCGCCGAGTGCATCGGCGACTGGCCCAAAGTTGCCAGGCAGGCCGACCGCCGCAAAGCGAGGATCAGGGAAATCGGCCGAACCCACCGCCTCGACATCCTTAAAGAGTGATGGTGTCCATCCGGAAAGTCTATTTTTTCCGGATGGCTACAGTGGTTGTTTTCAATAATACCTTTTAATATGCCCTTCAGAGTCACGATATGTTTTTCACGTTGTCATTTGCAGGTTTTGCCATGAAGAACGTCCCTGCCTGCCCCTAGAGGTTGCCATGCTCTACTTCGAAATAACTGCAGTCGTTTTCCTGATCCTGATGAACGGGCTTTTCGCCATGTCCGAGCTTGCGCTCGTTTCCTCACGGAAAAGCAGTCTTGAACAGATGGCTGGGCAGGGAAGCCGCGGGGCCCGCGCCGCCCTCCGTCTTATCGACGATCCGAGCCGGTTCCTCTCAACGGTGCAGATCGGCATTACGCTTGTGGGCATTTTTGCAGGGGCGTTCAGCGGGGCCACCTTCGGGCAGAGACTCGGAAGCTGGCTGAACACCTTGCCCGCGTTTTCGCCGCACGGCACTTCCGTCGGCATTGGCATGACGGTGCTGGCCATCACCTACCTGTCTCTGATCATAGGAGAACTTGTCCCGAAGCGGATCGCGCTGACCCATCCCGAACGGATAGCGGCATTCATGGCAGGGCCCATGCGAGGACTGTCGCTGGTTGCGTCTCCGGCGGTATGGGTGCTCCACGTATCCACGGAAGGTTTTCTGCGGCTGCTGGGGTTTTCTGGAACACGGGAGTCAACCGTCACCGAAGATGAAGTCAAGTCGCTGATCGCCGAGGGAACCCAGGCGGGTGTTTTTGTCCCTCAGGAGCAGGCGATGATCGAAGGGGTGCTCCGACTGGCCGACCGCCCCGTGCGGGTCATCATGACGCCGCGACCCAAGATCGTCTGGGTCGACGTCAACGCCGACAGGGACGCGATTCTCGAACTGGCTGCATCGCATCGTTTTTCCCGACTGCTGGTGTGTGACGAGAACGTGGATCATCCCCTCGGTTTCGTCCACACCAAGAATCTTCTTCCCGAGGCCCTGCGCGGCGGCGAGCTGTCTCTTGCCGCATTGACGACCCCTCTGCTCATGGTTCCGGACAGCACGCCGGTTCTCAGGCTTCTCAATCAATTCAAAAAGGAAAAAGTGCATCTCGCCGTTGTGGTGGATGAATACGGAATGACCGAGGGGCTCGTGACCCTCACCGATGTGATCGAGGCGATCACGGGAGGCCTGCCGGAACAGGGCAAGGCCGCCGGCCCACGTATCGTGCGGAGAGACAACGGGTCATGGCTGGCCGACGGCACCCTTCCAACCGACGAGGTGGAAGCAGTGACAGGGATTTCCATGGGGGACGAGGTGAAGATGGTCGCCGGTTTCGTGCTGGACCACCTGGGGCGGCTGCCTGAGACTGGCGTCAGTTTCCAGCACGGAAACGCGCGTTTTGAGGTCGTGGACATGGACGGCAACCGCATCGACAAGGTGCTTGTTGAAATCAACCGGGAACATCCCGGAACGGACGAAATAGAGGAGGAAGAAGACGACCCTGCGGGATGATCCATTAAATCAGTCCGTTAGATATTGTTGCCGGAATATTCCTCCTGGCCGTCAACATACATTTTCAGGAAATCAGTGGCATCATCAAAGCTCAACGCACCATGGGTCCACCCTCCTTCACTTGGCGGATTATCTTTTTTTTCGTAACGCCACAATCCCGGCCAGACCTGCGCCAAGCAGATAAACAGCGCCTGGCAGCGGAACCGCCTGAAACTGGACAAGGTTGTAGTGGGCACGACCGGTCGCGTTTGACGCACCTGCACCCCAGGAAACATTTGCAGCAGTAGTTGAAGTAACTCCGACAAAATTGCTTATCCGTTCCGTGTTGTCTATGAACAGATCTGCTGTCCCGGTCGCCGGATCAAACTTCATGGTGTAGGTATGATAAAGGGCATCACCTAATGCGTATCTCAAGTCCCCTGTCGGGGTATAAACAGCGACAAATTGATCACCATTATCTTCTAAACCAAAATACATTAACCAGTATGTAGCACCGTCCTGGTAGCCTGCAAACATTGTATAATCATGATAGCCTGTTGATTTTTCAAGAGAGCGCATCTTTACCGCCAGCCCCCATCCAAGTGCTGCACTGTTGAGTTGTGCCTGGGAAAGCGACTGCCAGTAGCTTGACGTGGTATATATGGCATTACTGGAGTCCTGTACGTACCAGGCATCAATCCCTGAACCCTGATCATTAACCACAGGACCAGTTGAAATTCCGCCTCCCCCGCTATGGGTGTACGTCCACCCTTCGGTTGTTGGATCGGTGCTGCCGGTGTGTTCAAATAACACCACTGAAGCGTGCGCACTGCCTGAAAGGAACAAACTTAAAAAAAAGAAAGTAATAATGCTGAGTTGAGCAACTTGCCTGCTCAAACCGACAAGCGTGTTTGCAAGAAATCGAGACTTATGCCCCTGCGGTATAAACAAAGCATTTCGCGTCATGGCCACACCTCCATTTTCAGTTTTTTCGCACATCACCCGCCTCTACCACAGATCTCCGATCATGCCCCAGACTCGGGTATCTCCTCCCCTCCCCTCTGCTTCCTGGTAATACCCAGCCCCAGCAGGCCGGAGCCCAGCAGCCATACAGCCCCGGGAAGCGGGACCACTGTGCCAGATCGAGCAGCTATTACCCTAGTACGATCCTCACCTGGAATCGGATTAATTATCCTGCCATAACCTATGCTGTACATTTTATTAGTCGCTGAAGTCCAATAGAGATATCGATTCATCGAATTAAACCCGAAGCTCCGATAAAGACTTTGGGGCGGACCGTAAGTTGCCTGGAACTCATCATAAGCAAGATGATCAAACTCAGCTACGGTTGGTATTCGCCAGTCGCCGCTCCAATTTATGGATAAACCATCATTAAGATTATACGAGGTTATAGTTAGATTCGAGGCCCAATCCAATGCTTCACTTTGAGTAAAACCATTATACCCGGTAGTACCATTAGGTGAATGATCGAGCCAGATAAGCGAACTGTCGTTATCATATATCAGATTCCTGCCAAAACTTTCTCCTGCAAGAGTTGCAGTCCCAATTGTTTGTAATGCTGCGTCTGCTCTGCCAACAAATCCACAAGACAGCACAAATACGACCAGTAACTCAACAAGAACTCTTTTCATTTATCTTCTCCCTAAATTAGGCCATCCACGCCTGAAGGTGGCGGGACTCCAGTCCGCCAGTTCTGGGCCCGGCAATGCAATTCACCCCAATCAGAAATTGAGTAATTCATAAATTTTCTTAAAACCCGTCAATTCCATACCCCATCCTCCCATATTCTGTGAATTAGTGTCCATCCGGAAAGTCTGTTTTTTTCGGATGTCTACACTTATTTGTTTTCAATCCGGAAACAGACAATTTTGAAAAAGATCAAGGAGATCAAGAATTATGCGCAGGCGTACTGGAGTACGGCGAGCACATACTTCTGCGGATCGACACCGAGATTTTTTAAAAGTGGCGTTTCCGGATGAAAACGAATTAAGGCGGTTATGTGCAGAGTGAGCATGGCATATTTCCCCCCTTTCTGCGTTGCCCCTACTCCAATGACACCATGCCCTGATTGGGTTTACACATCTGCACCATCCAACCGGTTTTCCAGAACTGTCTCCCCTTCCATCTCCCCATTCAATTTCTGCAAGATTTTCAGCAGCTCGTCACTTGTGTGAAATTTTTTTTGAACTCCCCCCTTGATATCCTCCACCAGGCCGACCAGTTTCTCCTTGTTTTCCCGTCTGTAGATTTTGACTATGAAATCGTCCACTTGCGCCCCCACGCGAGTAATGATCCAAACAAAAAAAATGTCCGGCATGCATTTTTCTTAGCACACCGGACATTACAGATTGATTACAGATTCGATTATTTTGAAAAAAAGAGAAATTGATCCCCGCCCCCCTTTGGGGGGTATTAAGTAGTGTCCATCCGGAAAGTCTGTTTTTTCCGGATGAAAACTAAATAGTAATTTCCGCCTCCTACCTCCTGCCTATTCAGTCCACCCGATCATCCTGTGCAGTTCCATGGTGCGAGGCGAGGGCGATACGCCGAGGCCTTGTTCCAGCGCCCTCCGGCAGGTATCATAGATCGATATGGCATCGGCCAGCCTCCCCTGGCGGATATAACACTCCATCAACCCCTGGTAGAATTCCTCGGTCAGCCTGTCGACCTCGATGCCGCGCAGATAGAGGGTGGCCGCCTTCTCACACTTCCCCAACTCTTCCCATGCGCGAGCCAGGCAGGCAATAGAGGCAAGGTAACGGCTCTTCAACCGCGCCCTGGCCTGCCAGACCCATTGTTCCTCAGGTTCACTGGCATAGAACTCTCCAAGATACAGGACCATGACGCCGTCGGTCATCCGAACCAGATCCTCTTCTTTGACAACGCCTTGACCGGGCAGGGCTGCCACCTGACCAAACAACCGTTCCAGGGCCCAGATATCAACCCAGCAGAACCTGTTATCAAGGGTAAACTTCTTGTCGCTTAACTCAATGCACTGTTCAAAACCAAGAAGCCGGCGCAAACGGTGGACAGTTGTCACCATTGCCTGCCGGGCCTTGTCGCCGTCGGAATCAGGCCAGAGGATCCCCTCCAGTTTTTCCCTGCTGATATCCCGGCCACCCAGGGCAATAAGCGTCTTGAGAAGTTCCAGAGGTTTCTGTTGCGATTTGCCGGAAAAGCGCAGTGGCTTGCCGTCAATCACCACACTGAACCTGCCCAGGGTATAAATTTTTATTCGCCAGGGCCAATGGAGAACCTCCACCGGTGATCTTGAAGGAAAAAGATGGTGCCTGCGGATAAGTTTTTCCACATATTCCGTTTCAATGCCGGCCTGCACAGCCTCGCAGCAGAGATCAGCCATGAAATCAGGATTCCACCACGGGGTTGTCATAAAGTTTTTGGCCCTTCCCTGCTTAAGGCCGGCGCGCAGCTCTTCAAGCCCTTTTTTCCGCAATCCCTGTTTCAGGTAGATATCCGCCAGAAGCAGATGCCTGAAAAATCTCATGATTCCCGCATACATGCCGCGGCCGAATGATTTGGCGCGGATGACCAGCTCGCGCGCCTCTTTATAGTTTCCCCTGCCAACAGACAGAAGAGCCTTGCTCTGCAGATTGAGGGCCTGGGGCATGACCACGCCGGCCTTTTCCGCCAAAAAAAGCGCTGTTTCGGCATGTTCCAGGGCAAGGGATTCCCGGTTCTCCATCATCGCCAGCCAGCCGGCCATGTGATGGTAAAAGGACCGTTCCAGCCGGCGCCCCTGGCCCACACACTGATTCATCCTATCCAGATACCCGGCGGCATCGCCATGGTTGCCGGATGCCATTGCCCCGGCAACAAGATTGCCAAGGAGCTGGCCGTCAAAAAGGTGCACGCCGCTTTCATCGGCGATCTCCAAACCCAGATTCGCCTCGGACAGGCATCCTTGATAATCGGCGTCAGCGAGCCAATGGTATGTTGATGCTATCACGCAGCCGGTAATTTTCAGCAGCGGGACGGATGTTTTATTCGACTCGCTTTTCACTCTGTCGATGACGAGTTTCGCCTTGGCAAACTCCCCATTCCAGACATAGGACGTAACGAGCATATAGCTCAACAGCATGCGTTGAGAGAGAGGCATGCTGGCTTCTATTGCCGAAGCGGCGCGGCGGGTCCATTTTTTTATATCCCGATGAAAGGGCTTCCTGTAAATAAGCGCGCCGAACATGCTTGCAGCGACCCGGTTTTTCAGCACCGCAACCGGCAGGAAAAGATAACCGCGCTGCATCTTCTCCATTTTTTCGATCCACGGGTCAAGGGCGGAAAAATCGTCCCAGGTATAAAGAATTGAATCAACGACCCCGCTCCATGCCGCAAATCTGCCGATGAAATTGGACCTGGGAAAGAGTTCATACCCCTTTTCAAAAGAGTCGCGCGCCTTCAGCGGACTGTAATGGAGATAGCACAGGCCCAGATAAAAAAGTCCCCAGGGAGATCTTTGCAGGAGACCCTCAGGGACCCGTTTGAGCCATGACTTGAGTTCTTTGAAGCGGCCCATTTCCAGCATGGACTGAGCCTGTTCCTGGATAAGGGAAAGAACTTTTTTCCATTCGCCCAGGGTGCTGTATAGAGAAATGGCTGCCTCATATTCTCCGTCGGCTACCAGATGGCCGGCCGCATGGAGGGCATTTTTTTCTGCGCCCTTGCTGCCGAAGTATTCCCCAGCCTGCCAGACAAGAAAAGAACGGAAAAGAGGGTGATACCGGTATGTGGATGTGGAGCCGTTGAATTTTTCCGTAAAATAATTCTTCCGGCAGAGTTCTTCGAGTATCCGTTCAGAACCGCCGGACCCTGTCACAAGATCTGCCGTTGCTCCGGTAATTGTTGGGAAGTATGCGGTCCTGAGCAGAAATTCACGGACCCGGGGTGACAAACTTCTGAAAATTTCACCGGCAAAATAGCCGAAACAGGCGTCCCGGTTTATTTCATTGCATTGATCGGGCTTGAGTTTACGGCCTGGGTTTTCGAGCATGAGCATTGTGCCGGCGGCCCAGCCGTCGGTGGTCCGGAGAATCTCGTTGATCTCCCTGGAATTTCGCTCAAGACCGTAATTCCGGGTGGCGATAGTCCGTATCTCTTTTTCATCAAGCCGTAAATCATCGGATTCAATCCGCACCATTCGCTTATTCAGAACAAAACGCTGCAAAACATCAGGCGGATCGAACCTGCTGGCAATGAACAAACGAACGCCGAGGGGGGCTTCTTCTATTGCCGCCCGGATGATTTCATGAAAAATATCTTCGTGGGAAATATCATGGAAATCATCAAAAACCAGGGCAATCGGGCGACTGCAACTGGAAAAGAACGTCCGAAAAAATGATCTGGCAAAAACAGATATGCTGGGAAGATTTTCAGGCCTGAGTCCCGGAAGCCCATGTTGATTCTTCTGAACAAGCCACCTCCCGGCCGCCAGGGAGAAATAATGAAAGAACGTGGCAACGTCACTATCTCCCTCATCAAAATGGTACCAGAGGCAGGGGATCTGTTTTGTCTCAATATAACTGGCGACAAGGGTTGTTTTGCCGGATCCCGGGACCCCGGAAATCCAGATGGCGGGGAATTTTTCATGCCCGTCAAGAAAATCAAACAGGCGATTTCGTTTATACACCGCATGCAGATGTGGGGGAGAAATCTTTGCTATGCGTTCCTGAGGTTTCCCCATGGAATACCCTTTGCCTCATGCATCTGGGAGGAGTGTGCCGGGTCGTCGTTTTATTGATACACACCCGACCTATCAGATATGGAGCAGCAATATTCACGCCAGACAACCGTCCGGACAGCCAGAAATTTATTTTACTTCCTATTTTCAGCCATTTACAACAACAATTAACAAGTAACTCCCTGACAGGCGAAAGTAGAGTCGGCGGTACGTCCTGATACCCGAACACACATTTCCGCTTTTCCGGAAAGTACTCATCCTGCACAGCCATTCACCTATCCGCCCGTACCCATGTGGTGATGGCGAGGTGAAGGTGGACTGAAACCACTTTTCGCCCTGCGCCCAAAAAATCGGGTGGGCCATGGGAGAATATGAATTCAGTTCTACCGGGATTCTCGGCATCGCAAAAAGCCGCGATTCGATGTACACTTAACATATGTTTCTGACAGAATGTTTTCCAATGGTAAAATCAGACAACGTATCATCATGCCTTCTAAAAAACTGAACTGCTGGGAATTCATGAAGTGCGGCCGCGGCCCTGAAGAAAGCAGGGCCCGGAACCAGGAGCCCTGCCCGGCAGCCGCGGAAAAGCGTCTCGACACGGTTCATGGCGGCAGGCGGTCGGGCCGCGCCTGCTGGGTGGTTGCCGGAACGTATTGCGGCGGCACGATCCAGGGGACCTTTGCCCAGAAGCAGCTTGCCTGCCAGCGGTGCGACTTTTACCAGAAGGTCCATCGCGAGGAAGGGGATTCAATCCAGAACAACAAATCTCTGCGGCAACGCCTCAAAGGCCCTTCCGCGCGGATCGATATCACCTCCAAAAGGCTTGGGGTGCTGCTTGGCGGCTCCGGGCTGGTCGGTGGCGCCCTGATCCACCACTTTAAGAATCCATTGACCGGAGATATTGAGGTCCTTGCCCCCAACAGCGCAAAACTGAGCCTGCGCGAACCCATTGACATAAAACAGTATTTTGAAAAATACCAGCCCGATTTCATTGTCAACTGCGCCATCGCCCCGATAGATAGCGATGCCCAGATGGCCTACGAGATCAACTATCTCGGCACCCTCCGCCTGGCCCGGATGGCCATTGCCCACAAGATACCCTACATCCACTTCAGTTCCTCGGCCACCATGCCCATGGGAGAAAATCTCTCCGAGGAGTCCCAGCTGGAGCTCAATGCAAAGATGTCCAATTACGCCAAATCAAAACTGATGGCGGAAAGGACCCTGGCCCATCTCCATGAAACCCAGGGGCTTGATTACACAACCATCAGGCTGGGCGTGGTCTATGGCAAGCACGACCACAAGATCCAGGGGTTTCACCGGATGCTTTTCTCCATTGCCGATCAGTCAATGCCCTATATTCTTTCCAGGCCCGGGGTCTGTCACTCATACTCTCACGCCAAAAAGGTCCCCCCTTTTGTCAGCCACATCCTTGACCACCGGGAAGAATTCTCCGGCCAGGCCTATAATTTCGTTGACCGTGAACCGGTGGACCTGGTCTCCCTGATCAAAACAATCAAAAAGGAACTGGCGGTTCCCCTGCCCCGCACCATCTATATCCCCTACCCGCTGGCCAATGCCGGCCGGTCGGTGCTCAGATGGTTCATGAGACGGCTCGGCGGGTTCGGGGTCCAGGTCCGCCTGCCGGCCGAACTGATCTTTATGAAAAACTTTTACCGCTCCCAGACCCTGCTCACCAGAAAACTGGAAGCTTCGAGCTATGTCGATCCGATGCCGGATATATCGGTCTTCAGCGAACTGCCCTCCATGATCGACTACTACCTCACCCGCTGGCGCCAGTTCAACGCCCTTTCCACCCAGATCAGGGAGTACCACGACCGGACCAGGCCGGCGGGCCGGTTCGACGCAACCCCCCTGGAACTGCTTGATGCGATACACCGCTCAACATCTCTGCCTGATGATGAGTTTGATGAACGGTTTCAGGGGGAAAGACTGAGGACTGAGGACTGAAGACTGAGGACTGAGGACTGAGGACTGAGGACTGAGGACTGAGGACTGAGGACTGAGGACTGAGGACTGAGATTAAAACTTGAGGTCAAGAAATCTGCAACAGACCTAGGGGAATGACGATAAAATAGATGCCGAGGTGATCGAATGAAACCGATAAAAGACGAACAATCATATACAGAAAGCCTTCAGCGCATTGAAGAGCTCTGGGGTGCAGAACCAGATACCCCCGAAGGTGATGAGTCGGATATCTTGCTGGTTCTCGTTGAGGCCTATGAAGAAAAACATTACCCGATCCCTCCTTCAGACCCCGTACAAGCCATTTTATTCAGGATGGCTACACACGGTTGTTTTCATTCCGGAAACAGACAATTTTTAAAAATATCAAGAAGAGCAGCAGAAGGCACAAAGTTTTTTTAAAACTCAACCCTCAGTCCTGCTCCCTCAGTCCTCAATCCTGTTCCCTCAGTCCTCAGTCCTGTTCCCTCAGTCCTCAGTCCTGTTCCCTCAGTCCTTCGACCTAATTCCACAAAAAAACCCCCTTCCT
>JBFHXP010000099.1:0-10033 GCA_041598875.1 Desulfobulbales bacterium | reverse complement strand
CTGCTGCCGCCATCTCGATTTATACCTTCAACCGGCCGGATTCGCTTATTTTTCTGGGATGATCCGTTCTATGAAACTATCTCTTATGGCCATTGTGTTGCTCTTCCTGTCACTGCCCGCTATTGCCTGGGGAGACGCCGGCGGTGACTCGGTCTCATTGAAAAATGATACAAGGCCCATGGCCGCCCAAAGGGCCCAGGTACGGAACGATCTTGTGGAAGATTTCCAGGGCGGGGTTCTTGCAAGTGATCAATGGCAGATAACCAGGCACAATGATTTCAATCGGAGCGAGATTGATGTGGTGAAGAGTGCTGAGGGCGGCTTTCGATTGCGATTGCTGGCAGACACCATGGGGACGGATGATGATACGGTCAAGTTCCATGGGGTTCGGACAACGAAGCCCTTTGATTTTACGGAAGGAAAGGTGATTTCTTTTGCCCTTGACTGGAACGCCCAGCAAAACGGCAGTTATCTCACCGCCGGGATCTTCCTGGCCCCGGTGGCAACTGATGAAAATCCCAGATCAGGAAGAGAGTGGCTTGCCCTGGAATACGTAGGGGTGCCGCCAGGGGGGAATATTCGCCTGCAGGTTGCGAAAAAGCGAAACGGTTCACTGGGGTTTCTTTTCACCGAGGGGTGGCCGGAACAACAGAGAAACGGCAGGAGGATCAACGGACCGCAGCACCTGCAGTTAGTGATTGATAAAGAACGGCTCGCCGTGAGTGAGAATAACAACGAACTCTTCTCTGTTGCGGAACATGGGCTCGGCTTTACCAGGGGGTATCTTTACCTGCAGATGAGCAGCCACAGTAACTATCCGGCCAGGGAAATATATTTCGACGATATCCATATCGGACCCTGAGACGCATGTCAGCCGATCCTGAATTATTGGAACTGACAGGTCAAGGAGGAGTTTGCTGGAAAAGGCGCTCCGGATTCATCCTACAGATGATGCTCGGAGATCTTGGCAAACATCTGCACCAGTCCGGAGCAGAGGGTGAAGATGGATTTTATGTGCAGATTGATGCTGCAGCACTGGTCAAAAAAGATGGTGAGCTTTGACTCCAGATCGTCTTCCGGGGCCTGGTAACAGATCAGTATCGGTATTTTGGGCAAGGGGTGGAGGATCAGGGCGATATCCGCCTCGTACCAGTCAATTGTTCTGCCCATAAAAAGATGAATAAGGTCATGGAGCAAATCAGGGTTGGCATCCGCCAGTTTCCGGAGAGGTTCTTCGCAGCGGCTGGTGAAGAGTCCCTGCCATTCAATGCCCCCCTTGATTTCCCGGAACGAGATCCACTTTCCGGTAATCTCTCCATGGGTCTTGTGGGTAATGTAGGAAAGGGCCGGGGCCAGTACCCATGGGATGATATGGCATTCCGAGGTCATATTTCCCTGCCGGTCAAAAACAAAATCCTTGCCCAGGGAATTGATGAGAATCGTGTCATCCTTTACGGTTGCGCCGATCAGGGGGGCAACTGCTTCAAGGTTGATTGCGGCCATTTTTTTCTGCAGCGAGTCGATGAACTCCGCCTGGTCGATTTCCCTGCTTCCGATTCGCGCCGGGGTGTCGGGGAAATCCGCGATGGCTTCAGGGGCAAGGTATGGGCAGTCCTTGAGTTTTCTGCTGCCTGAAACGATTGCCGCTGCAAATGCCAGGCAGGAGGGGAGCAGGCATCTGCCGCAATTGGTCTGCGGCAGTATTTTGTATGTATCCACCACGGTGGAGTTGGGCTTGGCCATGATTTTTTTTATGGTGCCGCGGTCCTGGGCGGGATGTCCGGACCGCTCTGAAGATCGTTTGTCGGCCGGGGCAGGCTGAAGGTGAAGATTGCCCCCCCGCCCGGTCTGCCCGCAACCCAGATCCGGCCGCGGTGAAACTCGATAATCCGCTTACTGATCGCAAGGCCCAGCCCTGTTCCCTTGGGTTTGCCATCCTCGATATTCTTGAGCTGGTGGAATTTTTCAAAAATTCTTTCCATCTCTTCCTGGGGGATGCCCGGCCCGTTGTCAGCGACTTCCACGGAGACGGCATCCCTGTTCTCATAGATCCGCACCGTTACCTGACCATTATTCCTGGGACAGAAATGGACCGCATTGGAAAGGAGGTTGATGACCACCTGCATGATCCGGTCACGATCAACGACCATGGGGACCGGCCAGTGAGGCAGTGTCGTGTCGAGGTGGACATTTCTCTCAAGAAAGAGCTGGCTTGTTGACTGAAGGGCCTCGTCCACCACGGCGCGAAGATCGACTTTTTCAGGATTCCACTCTATCTGGTTCGCCTCTATTTTGGCCAGGTCGAGAATCCGGTTGATCAACCGGGTGAGCCGCTCGGTCTCCTTGACGATAATCCCGAGGAATCTTTTCTGTTCGTCATTGGAGATACTCGGAGTGGTCAGAAGAATTTCGGAAAATGCGCGGATCGAGGTCAACGGGGTACGCAGTTCGTGACTGACCGTGGAGACAAACTCATCTTTCAGGCGGTCCAGTTCCTTGAGGCGTTCATTGGCGTCCTGAAGTTCCTTGGTGGCCGCTTCCAGTTCCCGGGACTTGATTTCAAGGCGCTGGCTGTATTCGATGACCTGGGAAGTCTCGTCGAGGATTCGCATGACTCCGTCCATGCTCATGGCCTCGGCTTCACCGTGCACGACTGATGAAACCATGATCCTGGCCGAGGCCGCGCCAATGGCGCCGGACAGCAGTCGTTCGGAAAATTCAATCAGGTTGGCGTCGGCATGGACATCGTCGAGCAGTTCAATTCCCCGGGTTCGCGCATATCCGTTAAAGGCCTTGAGGGTTCTGGTGAGGCCGATAAAGCGTGCCACCAGGCTCTGGAGATCGGAAACCATGGCGGTGCCGCGCTGGAGATAGGCGTCACCGGAAATGGCGTCTTTTTTGAAAATGTCCACGAACAGAGTGGCCTGGACCCGTTCAATGCTGTCCTGCCGGCTGTGGAGAGAAACTCCAACCAGCAGGCCGATGTTGGCAAACATCGACCAGAAGACGGCCTGGGTTACCGGATCGAAAAAGATGAGGCCAAAGAGTTGAGAGGGCCGGAGCCAGTCAATGCCCCACGGGCCGTGGGTAAGAAAGGATTCGGCCAGCCAGCCGCTGCTGGCAAATGCCGGCAGCAGCAGGGTATAGGTCCAGACCAGGAATCCGGCCAGAAGCCCGGACATCGCTCCCCGGCGCGAGGCCCCTTTCCAGAAGGCGCCAAAAAGGATCGGGGGCGCGAATTGGGCCACCGCGGTAAAGGAGACCAGGCCTATGGAAACAAGGGCGTATGACTCGCCGATCAGCCGGACGTAGAAGTAGCTCAGAAAAAGTATGGCAATGATACTGCCCCGGCGGATGGCAAGGAGCACACCGCTCAGATCCCGCTGCCGGAGTTTTTCGATGCGCAGGAGGATTGGCATGACCAGATCGTTGCAGACCATCGTGGACAGGGCCACCGTGGCAACGATTACCATGCCGGTGGCGGCGGAAAGACCGCCTAAAAAGGCGAAGAGGGCGAGCAGGTTCTGGCCTTCAATCAGGGGAAGGGTAAGAACAAAGGTGTCCGGGTCGATGTCTCCCTCGGGAAAGAGCATCAGCCCGGCAAAGGCGATGGGAACGACAAAGATGTTTATAAGCAGCAGGTAAAGAGGGAAGAGCCACATCGCCTTTTTCAGGTGGCGTTCATCCACGTTTTCAACGACCAGGACCTGGAATTGCCTGGGCAGAAAGAGGATTGCCATCATTGAGAGAAAGGTCAGGCTCAGCCAGTTGGCATACCCGCCGGGAAGGGTGTCGAGCTGGAGTAACGGCCCCAGCTTCGGATACTGGGGAATCCAGCTGAACAGGTCGGCAGGCCCGCTGAACATGAAAAAAGTCACATAGATCCCCACCGCTGAAAAGGTGAGAAGCTTGACAAGGGATTCAAAGGCAATGGCCGCAACCATGCCCTCATGACGCTCGGTGGCATCGATATGGCGGGTGCCGAAAAGAATTGAGAAGATGGCCATGATCAGGCTGACATAAAAAGCGGTGTCAAGCCATACGGCGGGAGAGCCGGGGGTCGGGATCTGGGCGGTGGAAAAGTGGACAAGTACCTGAAAACTTGTGGAAACGGCCTTCAACTGGAGGGAGATGTAGGGCATGATGCCGACCACGGCAATGAGTGTCACCAGCCCGCCGATCCGCGTGTTTTTGCCGTAGCGCGAGGCAATGAAGTCGGCAATGGAGGTAATTCGGTTGATCTTTGATATGCGGATGATTTTGCGAAGCACCAGCCACCACAGGGCGGCCATCAGGGTCGGGCCGAGATAGATCGGGAGAAATCCCGCGCCTGTGCTTGCAGCGCGGCCAACGCTGCCATAGAAGGTCCAGGCGGTACAGTATACGGCAATGGAAAGGGTGTAGATATAGGGATTGCTGATTACCGATCTGCCGGCATCGGCCCGCTTGTCGGCAAAGCGGGCAATGCCGAAAAGAAGGCCGAGGTAGCTTATTGAGGCCAGGAGTATGTGCCATTGCTGCAGCATGTCGGATTATTTCCCGGACGGGCGGGTGGATTTTTTTCCTGCCAGGGGCGGGGGCGGAGGAGAGTTTTTTTCTAAAAGCAGGGCAATGAAACCAATGAAGAGGGTCCAGAGAACAAAGAGGTAGAGGTAGAGGAAAGGGATGCCGAAGATGAGGGAATTTCTGCTGAACAGGGCGAGCAGGGGATAGTTGAACCCCAGGAGGCCAAGGAAAAAGAGGGCAATGATTTTTTCGTTTTTTGGTCTGGTCGTTGGCATGATCTGTCAGGACTCCGGTTTTTTTCAGGCGCAGAGGCGTAGAGCCACAAATGCTGGAACATATTCGTGAGATGTGAGATGGAGCGGCGGAAATCATCTCTATCCCTTCTCAATCCTCTTCTTTCCGTCTCACCTCTTCCCCCTCACCTCTCACTTCCCCCATCAAGCCCGGGTCTGCTGTTTTCGAACGGCAACCATGTTTTCCGCTGCGGCAAAGGCCTGGCCAAGGGTAAAGATGGAGCGTTTCTCGAGAAGATCCAGGAGCCGGATGAATATCTCCGCAGTGACCATGGCATCGCCAAGGGCGGTGTGGCGTCCATGGATCTCCACACCGAGACGGGTGGCGATGGCGTCAAGATAATGGTCCTTGGTGTGGTCGTGGAGAAAGACCGAAAGGAGCAGGGTGTCCAGTACCGGGTTGTTGATCCGGATTCCCGCCGCAAATTCCTTGAGGCGGATGAATTTCATGTCAAAAGCGGCATTATGCGCTACCAGCACCGATCCATCGATAAAATTTTTGAATTTGGGAAGAACCGAGGTAATCGGCGGCTTGTCCGCAACCATCTCTTTGGTAATGCCGTGGAAACGGATTGAACTCTCGGGAATCGATCGGCCGGGATTGACCAGTTGATCGAATATTTCACCGGTAACAATCCGTCTGTTGACGATCCGCACCGCGGCAATGGAGATGATCTCGTCACCGGTTGCCGGTTGAAGGCCGGTGGTCTCGGTATCGAAAACCGCAAAGATGCAGTCCGACAGGCGACGGTCCACCCATGATCCAGCGGTGGGCCGGGTGTCAGCCAGGGAGAAATCGTAGAACTCGGGCCGGGCCGGCATGCGGGCCTTGGGTTCCTCCCACTGCCGTGGTGACGCCGGCACGGGCAGTCTGAGGATGAAGAAATTTTTCCTGCGGTGGGGCTGGCACCAGATGTTGCTGCCATGGCGGGCGAGAATGTCCGCAACCGTGATGTCGCCGACATCGTGGGCAAAGGGATGGTGCAGCCAGGCGTCGAGATCGGCAGGCGCCACCGGTTCGCCCTCCCAGATCAGGTCAAGGTAGACCCGGCGATCGCCGAGAAGCGCTTCTGCCTCCAGGGAAGTGATTGCGGCAGACCGGCCTATCTGCCGGGCAAAAAAATCCAGGGCAAGCATCAGCGAGTGGCTGTCGCCGCGGAGCCACAGCTGGGCCCCGGTGATGGTGAGAGCCGGGCCTCCGTCCTGTTTGAGCCGTCTGGCCACAAAGTTGAATAAATCGGCGGAGTTGATGTCGGAAAGGGCGCTGTATTGACCTCCCAGAGTCTGGCAGTCAAGAACCAGGTCCTCAAAGCGGGTGGAGAGTTCGGCGCTCTCCTTGGCGATGACGTTTTCAAAGGCGCTGCGCATCACCGGCGCCATATCGGGAAATGCGACCAGGTTTTCGGCCGCTGCCTTGAGACCGGCCAGGGGGGCGCGGAGATTTTCCACCGAGGTGCGCAGGGAGATGTCGTGCGCCCCGAAATGTTCCACCTGGGAGGTCACGTCATCAAAGGTGATCACAAAGAGGGGTTCGGCGCTGGTGCGGGTCGGGATAATTTCCATGTGACACTGCAGCAGCCTGGAGCCGCTGACCGTTGGGCAGAGAAACCGGCCTTCGGCATGGTCGGTCGCCGCGGCCATTTCATTTTCATGACGCTGGCGGAGCAGTTCCAGGGTGTGTTCCACCGGTCCCCGGGCGCAGAGCGCATAGAGTGAACGGCCGAGTCCGAGGGCCTCGGGATTATCGAACAGCCGCAGGGTAGCCGGATTATAGAGGATAATTCGCGCCTCATGATCACAGACCACAACCCCCTCGTTCAACTCCCTGAGCACTGTTTCCAGCCAGGATTTCTGCTCTTCGGTATTCGCGGCGCCGGTGGCAAGGGCCTCACACACCTCCCGCTTGGTCTTGTGCAGACGGAGACCGAGTTGATGGACAACATCCGGCAAGTCGTCGAGGAGATGGAACGAAGGGATTTCAAGCTGGTGTGTTGCATGGGAGTCGGCAATAATTCCAATGCCCCTGGAAAGGGTTGCAAGGGGCTGCAGAAGGGCCTGGTCGATAAATATGCCGAATGCGGCAAGGCTGGTCAGCACGAGCAGGCCGGCGCTGCCAAGAAAAAAAACCAGCGCCAGTTGCTGGGCTTCGCTGTTCAGGGTGACGGATATCCGCCAGGCCGCCACCCCGAGTGCGACAAGAGTCACCAGCTTGACCAGAACGAGCATGGTCCAGAATGTGTTGCGGCTGCCCTTCATGAAAGATGTTCCAGAATCCGCGTTACTCGCTGTGAAGTAAGGTTTTTACAGCATCAACCACTTCCCTGGTGGAAAAGGGTTTGGTGATGTACGCATCCGCGCCGAGGGCCAACCCTTTTTCCTGTTCAATCGCCCGTCCCTTGGCGGTGAGCATGATGATCTTGACCCGTGCAAAACGCGGGTCTGAACGGACTGTCTGGCATACCTCGTATCCATCGCGCTTGGGCATCATTACGTCCAGCAGAATGAGGTCAGGAGGATTTTCCTGAATCGAAAGAAGCGCTTCGTCTCCGTTGCTGGCGGTACGCACTTCGTATCCTTCCTGGCGCATGAGAAATTCAAGTGACAGCACAATGTTTGGAGCGTCATCTACCACCAGAATACTTGGTATCATGGTTTGTTCTCCCTCATCATATCGTACGTCCTGTTCGCAGGCCGGGCGGGTGGGGGCCCGCCTGTTCACCTCAGTTGACACCCGTTGGCTTATTTTGGAGAAAATCGTAGCCTAAACATCGGAGTTATGCAAGGATATGGATCGGTGAGGGTGGTCGCGCTCCCCTGTGGGCGGGTAAATCGCCGGGCCCGGAGGCACCGGGTATGGTTTTCTGGCGACAAGATGCCACGTTGTGGTATATTGGCCCGGCTCGATGGGGTGGAGTATGAACTGCTGCGGTGAACGTTTTCATGGCAGGTGAGTTTTAAGGCGTGGATGTGAACTGGGACGATGATTAGAAAATCCGTAAATAACCTGCTCAAGTGGACCGGCCGTGAGCAGGAAAAGAAAAAAAATCCTGCCGGAGAAGGAACTGCCTCGTCCGTCCTCTATGTCGAGCCGGAAAAGGGGCGCTGGAAGGGGACGCTGCAGAAGAGCGAGGAACGTTTTGTTACTGCTTTTCAGAACAGCCTGGACGCGGTGCAGATCGTCCGGGTTGACGATGGCATGTATGTGGAAATCAACAAGGGGTTTACCGCCGTTACCGGGTATCAGGCGGATGAGGTCATTGGCAGGACCGTGGCCGAACTCGATATCTGGTGCGATCCCGGTGGCTGGGACCGGATTGTTGAAACCACCCTCAGGGATCTTTCGGTCATGAATATGGAGGCCCGCTACCGGGATCGTCTCGGCCAGACGCGGACCGGCACGGTCAGTGCCATGACCATGAACCTGAAGGGTGTCCCCCATATCCTGACCGTGATCAGGGATATCGATGTCCTGAAAAAAACCGAAGAGGCCTTGGCGGTGAGCGAGGCCAGGTTCCGGGAGCTTTTCAATAATATGAGTAACGGGGTTGCCGTTTTCAGGGCGGTGGATGATGGGCGTGATTTCGTCATCATCGATTTCAATACCGCGGCGGAGCGAATTGAGGGGGTTAGCCGGCACGAGGTGGTGGGGCGCCGCGTCCTCGACGTCTTTCCCTCGGTGGAGTCGTGCGGTCTGCTGGCTGTCCTGCGTCGGGTGTGGGAAACCGCCGTGCCGGAGCATTATCCGGTGGCGATCTACCGGGAGGGAGCCCTTCGGGTCTGGAAGGAAAATTATGTGTACCGGCTGCCGTCCGGTGAAATTATTGATGTGTACGATGACGTCACCCGGCGTAAACAGGCGGAGGATAAGCTGCTGGCGTATCAGGAGCAGCTCCGCTCGCTGACCTCGGAACTTTCCCTGGCCGAGGAGCGTGAGCGGCGGCGTATTGCCACTGATCTTCATGATCACATCGGCCAGACCCTTTCGGTGATCAAGATGAAGCTCTTCGAGGTCCAGGAACAGTGTGAGGATCCTGGATTGAGCAAGCCCCTTGAAGCGGCCATGGACCTTCTCCGGATGACCATCCAGGACACCCGTTCCCTGACCTTTGAGCTGAGTCCGCCGATGCTCTACGAGCTTGGCCTTGAGGCGGCCCTGGAGTGGCTTGCCGAGACTTTTCAGAATCAGCATGGGTTGATATGCTCCTTTGTCGATGACGGCAGGGAAAAACCTCTGCCCGAAGACCTGCGGGTCGTTCTGTTCAGATCGGTGCGCGAATTGCTGGTTAACGTCACCAAGCACGCGCAGGTCAGGGAGATCAGCCTTGATGTGCGGAGGGAGGAGGACCGGATAAAGATTACCGTTGCTGACCGGGGAGTGGGGTTTGACCCGCGGGAAATAAGCGAGCGGTCGACCCGGTGTCATGAATTCGGGTTGTTTAATGTGCGGGAACGGTTGGAGCGACTTGGCGGCAGATTGGAACTCCATTCCGCCCCGGGCTGCGGGACCACGGTAACAGTCAGTGCGCCGTTGGCTGGTTCATCTTGAATAAGCCCGTTCCGGCCCGATCCTGACCGTGGGCCGGAAAGGCATTTTTTTGAGATATCGGTGCGGCGGCAATGTTTTTAACCAGAACGTGTGAGAAGATAATGCCAATCAGGATACTTTTAGCGGACGACCACAAGATTATGCGGGCTGGACTGCGCTCTTTGCTTGAGAAACATCAGAACATCGAGGTGGTCGGAGAGGCGGAAAACGGTCGCCGGGCAATCCAGATGACGCTTGAGGTCAAGCCGGACGTGGTTATCATGGATGTGAGCATGCCGGAATTGAACGGTATCGAGGCAACCAGGCAGATAACCTCGTCTCTGCCCGGGACAAAGGTCATCGCCCTTTCCATGTATTCGGACAAGCGGTTTGTGGTGGGGATGCTCCAGGCGGGCGCGGTTGGTTTTCTCCTGAAGGATTGCGCCTCCCAGGACCTTGCCCGGGCGATCACCGCCGTTGCCTCCGGCCAGAACTATCTCAGCCCGGAAATCGCCGGGGTGTTGATTGATGTTTACATCCATCGTTTTTCCTCCTCAGATGGCACGGGGCAGGTACTCACCGCGCGGGAGCGCGAGGTTCTGCAGCTGATCGCCGAGGGCTGGTCAACAAAGGATATCGCCTCCCGGCTTTACGTCAGTATCAAGACAGTGGAGACCCACCGCCGCCAGATCATGAAAAAGCTGGATAT
>JBFHXP010000098.1:0-10035 GCA_041598875.1 Desulfobulbales bacterium | reverse complement strand
CTGCCGGACCTGCCGGTGCTGATGGGGCACCCGGGCCGATGGGTCCTGCCGGGCCTGCCGGTGCCGATGGAGCACCTGGACCGATGGGTCCTGAGGGACCTGCCGGTGCTGATGGTGCACCCGGGCCCATGGGGCCTGCCGGACCTGCCGGTGCCGATGGAGTACCCGGGCCCATGGGACCCAAGGGGGATGCCGGTGCAGACTCTACTGTTCCCGGACCGCAGGGACCGGTCGGACCGATAGGACCTGTCGGACCAAAAGGAGATGCCGGGCCTCCAGGCGCAGACTCTACCGTTCCCGGACCGCAGGGACCGATCGGACCCAAGGGTGATAGCGGGCCTGCCGGCGCCGATTCCACGGTTCCCGGACCGCAGGGACCGATCGGACCCAAGGGTGATACCGGGCCTGCCGGACCAAAAGGTGATACCGGGGCGATAGGTCCCAAGGGTGACAAAGGCGATCCCGGGATACCAGGAGCAACTGGACTCACCGGACCCGCCGGGCCTGCCGGCGCCGATTCCACGGTTCCCGGACCGCAGGGAGCCATGGGGCCTGCAGGACCCAAGGGTGACAAGGGCGATGCCGGACCCAAAGGAGACAAGGGTGATACCGGTGCAGCCGGACCTGCCGGAGCAAAAGGTGACACCGGGGCGACCGGACCCGCCGGGCCTGCCGGCGCCGATTCCACTGTTCCCGGACCACAGGGAGCCATGGGGCCTGCAGGACCCAAGGGTGACAAGGGCGATGCTGGAACGGCCGGACCTACCGGACCTGTTGGGCCTGCCGGACCTGCCGGAGCAAAGGGTGATACCGGGGCGACCGGCCCCGCCGGACCTGCCGGCGCCGATTCCACGGTTCCCGGACCGCAGGGACTCACAGGGCCTGCCGGACCCAAGGGTGACAAAGGCGATGCCGGAACGGCCGGACCTGCCGGACCTGTTGGGCCTGCCGGACCTGCCGGAGCAAAAGGTGATACCGGGGCAACCGGGCCTGCCGGACCAATGGGACCTGCCGGACCAATGGGGCCTGCCGGACCCGCAGGGACCGGTGGCACCTCACTGGGCGTCTATGTGATGACACAATCCTTCCCAGTAAATTACCCGACAGCGCAGGGTATAAACTATACACTGGGAGTTGGACAAGCCCAATGTCCTCCTGAGTATCCCCAGGCTATTGCCTGTACGGTATCATGCGCAAATCCGATGATCGCTCCGGATGGAGAGACATTACCCAATTACGTCTATCGTCAACAGTTAACACCGGAGGGCGGTGGTCCATTGGGCTATACCGGCTGTCTTGGCAGCTGCAGTTACGATGCCGAATACCTGCCGGCACAGATGTTTGTGACCTGTATAACTCGTTAGTCCATAAGAGTAGTTACCACCTGAGCTTTACCAAAACAAAGCGCCGTGTATCCTGCTTGGATACACGGCGCTTTCATGTGTACCAACCGCCTGTCGCAACACCAGGTTCGATCAATACAAGAGGTAGTTGCCTGGAATTCAAGAAAAAACCGGCCTACAGGGCGCGACCGAATTCAAGGTTCTGGCGGTTGATGGCAATGCCTGTCTGTTGCTGAACAAATTCATGGCTGGTCGGAGTAAAGGGCAGCAGGATGAGTGTGACACCGGTAACGGTAAAATTCACCTCCTGCAGATGGGGAAAAACACTCTCCCTGGTCACGGCGGAATGGGCGAGGATAATCTTGAGGGCCTGAATTGCCTCTGCGTGGGGAAGGGTGGTCGGGTGGAGAACGATACCGGCGATTTCTTTGCCCTCTGGCGAAAATCGGTCCTGGGAAATCGTGGCCTGGGTGGCCAGCCGGAGAAAGGTCTTGGGTCGGATCTTAAAGGCTGGCGAATAGTAGAGCATGGCCCTGTCCTGCCAGCCGGCCGCTGAAACCCTGGGCTGGTTGGTGACACGAAGAAAGTCTGCGAAACTCTGAATCATCAGCGGGTCATCGGTTGAGGCTGTTACCTGCCAGAAAGGAAGATAGAGCAAAGGGCCAACGGCGCCTTCCTGAACGGCAAAGGAAACCCTTTTTAACCGGTTTCCGTCCGCACTCCAGGCAGAGTTACAATTTTCGCAGAAAAGAACCACACTGTCCCTGGCCCCGGAGAGATTCCAGCCGCAACCCGGACAGATACTGGCGAGAAAAAGCGGGCTCCAGCCGGGACCTTTATCAACATGCGGGAGAAACACCGAATCACCTTCCGCAATTTCCGCAAAAGGGCGATCAAGGACCGCATCGAAAAGGGAATCTTCTTCCAGAAAAAGCGGTAGATAGATAATATTGAGAATCTCACCGATATAGGCCTTTTCAAGAATGTTTTTTCTCGGGGCCGGCGGTTTGATCATCTCATCAAGCAGTCGTTTCCACGGCAGGCTGTTCCTTAAAGGTATCCGTGAAGACATCGGGCTGAAATAGCGCATTTTCATGGCCTGGGGACGAAGGCCGAGTGAGACGGGCAGGAATGGCAGGTCAACCCCGCAACGGGTGGTTTCAGCCAAGGTGAATTTTACTGATTGGTGGTCACAGGAGTAGACAGTACCCTTGAAATGGAGATATGGGACAAAGAGGGCAGTGCGGTCCGGATCCCTTGACGGCAGCATCATGCGGCAGTGCTGACCATTGGCCAGGTAACTGGCCACCCCGCAAAAAGCGCAGGAGAGAAGCCGATCGGTCTCTTCCAGTTCAAGGGGGGCGCCGCATTGCGGGCATTCCTGTTCAAGGAGATAACTCATCTATATATAAAAAATTGGTGAATTCTTAATTCTTAATTTTGAATTATTTTCTCCTGACTCCAGACTCTTCACCCCTTACCGCTCCTCCCCACCGCCTCCCCGCACTGGTTGCAGAAGGCAGCGCCGGGCAGGTTTTCATTTCCACACTGCGGGCACAGGGTTGCAGTTGGCCTTTCTTTGACGGATTTTCCACACCTGGAGCAGAAAAGGGCGTTGGGCGCCATGTTCTTGTTGCAGAATCCGCACTGCCTGAAAACCACCTGTTGGTGCCCGCAGAAGGGACAGAAACGGGCAGTGGCCGAGATGATCTGCCTGCAGTCCGGACATGTCGATTCCCCCGTTGTTGGCGAAGAGTCTCCCTTGGCTGACTGGATGCTCTGGCTGAACAGCGCCGGCATCATCAACCCCAGCCCCATACCCATGCCGGCACCTGCCTCTGCCTGGGATTCCGCCGCCTTTTCCATGGCCGAGGCTGCCTTGATCTTGATCAGTTGATCAAGATCCTCGATAATTCCCAGCCGGCTCTTATCATCAATGGTCTTCTGGACCTCGGATGGCGGGGTAATGGAGGTGATGTACAGATGATGGAGCCGTAATCCGAAATGGCTGAAGTCCTCCTCCAGCCGTTTTTCAAGCCCCTGGGAAAGTTCATCGTAGCGACCGGGAAGATTGAAGATGGTATCAAGATGTTCGCCCAGATGATCGTTGAAACGAGAGATGATAACCCGCTTGAGATACTCTTCAATTTCCGTGGTCTCAAAAGAGGCCATGGTGCCCACCAGAGAGTTGACAAAGAGCACCGGCTGCACCACCTGGAGATTGAAGACCCCATGGGCCCGAAGCCGGATAAGACCAAGCTCGGAATCCTTGAAGGCAACCGGATCCCGGGTGCCCCATTTCAGGTTGGTGAATATCTTGAGATTGGTGAAATAGATCTCGGCCCGCAACGGGCTGGTCATTGCCCAGGGCAGGGAAGCGATCTTGGTGAGCAGTGGAATATTGGCTGTTTTCAAGGTATGACGTCCCGGACCGAACGCCTCGCAGGCTCGCCCCTGGTAAAAAAACACCGCCGCCTGGCTGTCACGCACCGTAAGCTGGGCGCCATACTTTATCTCGCCGGAACCCTGTTCCGGGATGCGGTGTGCTATTTGCCTCCCGGTATCATCGAACCACTCGATGACCTCAAGAAAGACCAGATTGTTCGTTCCCATATCACCTCCATTTTTCACCGATTCATAACCTTCAAGGCCGATAGAATAAGTTCTGGTTGCTGCTGCCGCATGGAAACCGTACCATATACCGGACAGAGGGCCAGGTCAAAAATTTTGCACCACAGGGCGGAGTGGTATCGCGAATATGGTATTTATTTTGCGGATCATTTTTTTCGGTGGCATGAGCCGGCCGGTTTGAGTAGATTTACACAATTCTGAAGAGGATAAAAGAAAGATGTGTCACAATTATGACCCCTGAAGTCCCGACAAAGGTCCGGCTGGACCGCTGGCTCTGGGCTGCCCGTTTTTTCAAGACCCGCTCCCTTGCCACTCAGGCGGTGACAGGAGGACGGGTCCATGTGAACGGCGACCGTGTCAAACCGGCACGAGCGGTGCAGACTGGCGACACCCTTTCCATAAATACAGGTGAAACCAAGTTTGTGGTCCAGGTTCTGTCTGTTGCCGAGAAACGCGGTCCGGCAAAAATAGCCCGAACCCTCTATCAGGAGACCGAAGAAAGTATCGTTGCCCGGGAAAAGGCTACAGAATTAAAGAAATTACAGGGAAATGGCGCGGTTGTCCATGCCCCGGTCCAGCGCCCCGGAAAACGTGATCGAAGAAAAATTCGCAGTTTTACCCGAAAAGAGTAATACCATCCCTTAGGGATCGAACGTATAACCCAGAGAAAACACCAAGGAGAAAGAGTAATGCGGAAGATGGAACGAGCCCTGATCAGTTTGACCGACAAGTCCGGAATTGAAAATTTTGCCAGTGAGCTGCAGGCCCTGGGCATAGAGATTCTCTCCACCGGCGGGACGGCCAAGAAAATACGAGATAACGGGATTCCCGTTCTTGATGTTGCCGATTTCACCGGCTTTCCGGAGATGCTCGACGGCCGGGTTAAAACCCTGCACCCCAAGGTCCACGGCGGTATTCTCGCCCAGCGTGACAATAAGGCCCATCAGGAGCAGATGAAGGAACACGGACTCAAGCCGATCGATCTCATTGCCGTCAATCTCTATGCCTTTGACACGGCCACTGCTGATCCCGGTTGCACCGTGGCCAATGCCATTGAAAACATCGATATCGGCGGTCCGACCATGCTTCGGGCTGCGGCCAAGAACTTTCAGGACGTCACCGTGATCGTCGATCCGGCCGACTATCCCCAGGTGCTGGCCGAACTGAAAAAACATGGAAACACCACCCTGAAAACCAGATATCGGCTGATGGTCAAGGTGTTTGAGCTGACCAGCCGGTACGATACGGCCATTGCCGCCTGGCTTGGCAAGGTGGACGTTGAGACCAACCCCCATTTCTCCGGAGAGTAACGATGCTGAAAATGGCCGTACTGTTGTCCGGCAGCGGCAGAACCCTGGACAATTTCCACGAACGGATCGAAGCGGGCACCCTCAACGCCCGGGTTGAGGTGGTTGTCTCCAATACGGCGACGGCCCTTGGGCTGACCAAGGCGCGTGATTACGGATATCCCGCCTTTCACGCCCGAGACAACGAGACGACCAATGCGGTTCTTGCCGATTATGACATCGACATCATCTGCCTGGCGGGCTATCTTAAACTCTATGCCCCGCCGGAACATCTTCGTCGTCAGGTGCTCAATATCCACCCGTCCCTGATCCCCTCTTTCTGCGGTGATGGTTTTTACGGTATGCGGGTACACCGGGCGGTAAAGGCCCGGGGGGTGAAGGTCACCGGCTGCACCGTTCATTTTGCCAATGAGGTTTATGATGAAGGACCGATCGTGGTCCAGAAATGCGTGGCCATTGATGACGACGACACCCCTGATGACATTGCCGCCAGGGTCTTTGCCGCTGAATGCGAGGCTTATCCGGAGGCGATCAACCTCGTTGATGCGCGGGGGTGTGACTTCTACTGGAAATAATCCGCTTCACGGGTCATGATATCAAGTGCCGCAAAACAGCGGGAGAGTCGAAGGGGAGGGGATTGGATCAATGGCTGCAAAAAGAAAAAAACTGATGTCTGCGCGGGATATTGAGCGTTCTTTATCTCGGATCGCTCTGCAGATTGTTGAAGCGAACCGGCAGGTTGCCAACCTGGCTATTATCGGCATCCATACCGGTGGGGTCTTTCTTGCCAGAAGAATCCAGAAGACCATCCAGGAACGGGAAAAAATGGAGGTTCCTATTGCCTCCCTGGACATATCTCTCTACCGTGACGACTGGAGCCGGGTGGCGGCCAATCCGATTGTCAAAAAGACGGAGATCCCGTTTTCCGTTGAGGAAAAAACCATTATTCTGGTGGATGATGTTCTTTTCACCGGCCGGACCATCCGCGCCGCCCTGGACGCGATCATCGACTATGGAAGGCCTTCAATGATCCAACTCGCGGTGCTGGTTGACCGTGGCGGCCGCGAACTGCCCATTCAGGCCGACTACGTGGGCATGGAGGTGCAGGTCGGCGTCAAGGAGCATGTCCACGTCCGCCTTGATGAATCCACCAGCAAGGACGAGGTTGTACTCGAGTATTTAAGCAAATAATCCGATATCTTATGGCTAAAAATGCGTACGGCTATCCCCTGAACGCGTAAACACCATAACACAGCAGACAGGATGACCTTTTTATGGCTGAAACAGAGAACCGCCATGATCTTGATCATATTCTGTTACGGGTTCGTGAAAAAAACCAGAGCTACAACCAGTACAATTTTTCACAGGTTCAGAACAATCTCCTGAAATCCTTTTTTGATCTGGCCCAGGAGTTCGATTCCCTCCACGACCTTTATCGTATCTGCGTTGCCGCTCCCCATGAAATCATGGGGCTGGAGTGTTCGCTCTACCTGCTTGACCGGGAACTGGCCCATCTCGAGCTGGTCTGCACCAGCAGCGACGGGGTGGTGGTTCAGGAAAACAGGCCGGTGCCCACCGGCATTTACCCCAGCACTGAATCCTATTGCACCGGCGACACCTATGTTGTCCCCATCTACCGCAAGCCTCTTTCCGTGCTCATTAATGACGAAGCGGCAGCGGACGATGATTCCGGACTGACCCCGGCATCGCTGCTGATGGGTCTTTTTGTGATCTCACCCGTCGACAATCTCACCGAAGAAAACCGTTTCTTCTTTACAAAATATGCCAACCGGATCGGCTACCGGCTTCACAACAGGCTGATCGCCCAACAGAATATCCAGCATCTCCGGTTCATTAACAGCCTGGTAATGGATATCGAACATAATGTCATCATTCCCAACATGTATTTCCGCTACCTCTTCAACCAGTTGAAGAAAAAGATTTTTGAGATTGAAAATCTTGAAAAGATGATGATCAAGGTAAAAGACAGTTCCTCCGTGTCTCCGGAACAGTGCCATTCGATAATTTCCGCCATGTCCACCCTGCGTGAAGAGCTCTCCGGATACCACCAGGAAATCCAGAAGCATCACGCCAATGTCAGTCTCTTTCTCGAAAGCCTTTTCCGGAGAGAACATTTCCAGAAAGGCCATCTGGTGCTGCAACCGAAACGGTGCCTGGTTGAAAACGATATTATCAAGCCACAACTGGAACAGTACCGGAAAAGACTGGAGGCTGAGGGAATCACCATTTACGAGCCCGGGGACATGGCCAGGGAAGAGTTTCCCATCATGGTCGATATAGGGCTCCTCTCCCAGGTCTATGCCAACTTTTTTTCCAATGCCGCGAAATATACCAGGGAAATCAGGGACCGGCAGGGGGTGCCGCGCAAAGTTCTCGCCTATGGCCGAGAAATTCTGTATGATTTCTTCGGACCCGGCCAGAATGCCATCAAATTCAACGTGTTCACTACCGGTTACCACCTGGGGCCTGAAGATGCGGCGCTGCTCTTTACCGAGGGAGGGCGATGCAGCAACAGCAGCGGTCGATCCGGATCCGGCCATGGACTGGCATTCATAAAACACGTCATTGAAATGCACGGTGGCACCGTGGGGTACGAAAAAACCGAACAGGGCAACAATTTTTACATCATTCTGCCGTTGCCGATCACAAAATCATTTTCCCTGCTTCCCAATCCTGCCCGGAAATAGAGAATAGTCTTTCCCCTGCGCAGGCATCTGACTGGTCATGTTCCCTTTAAAAGACGACATTCCGTCCCGCACTTTTCCCGGGGTCACAATTGGTATCATCATACTGAATACACTGGTTTTTTTTTATGAACTGAGCCTGAGCGAGCAGCAACTGTTCACCCTGTTATTCAATTCTGGATTCATCCCGGCTCGTTTTTTCGGCCATGGCCCCGAACCCAAGGAACTCTTCTCAATTTTTTCTTCTCTTTTTCTCCATGGCGGGGTCTTTCACCTCCTTTCCAATATGTGGATGCTCTGGATCTTTGGCGATAATGTTGAAGATTGCATGGGCCATGGCCGGTATCTGGCATTTTTCCTGCTCTGCGGGGTTGTTTCCGTTCTCGGCCAGGGCATGACCGGGCCTGAGTCTCCGATTCCTCTGATTGGTGCGAGTGGGGCTATTTCCGGAGTTCTCGGCGCCTATTTCCTGACCTATCCCCAGGCCCGGGTGCTGACCTTGGTCCCGATATTCATCATCTTTTATACCATCGAGCTTCCAGCGTTTTTCTTTCTCGGCTTCTGGTTTTTTATGCAGTTTCTCCAGGGATCGGCCAGCCTTGTTTCCGCTGGAGATGGCGGCCAGGGAGGAATTGCCTGGTGGGCGCATATATGGGGATTTGCCGCTGGAATTTTCCTGCTCGCCTTTTTTCGGGACAGGGACAGGTGTCGCGGGATAATACGACGACGCCCCGGAATCCACCGCGTCCGACGTGGAGGCTGGCAATGAAAAAAAACGGACCGGAAACCGCGGTTCCATCCCTTGAACTTCTTGCTCCGGCCGGGACGGTCGCTGCCTTTGAGACCGCGGTAGAAAAAGGGGCTGACGCCATTTATATCGGAGCGCCGGTCCTGAATGCCAGGGCACTGAGCCGGGATTTCACCTGGCCGGAAATCGGCGCGATGATCGAACATGCCCATCACCGGCAGGTCAAACTGTTTGTTGCCATGAACAGTTTGATCAGGGAAGAGGAGATTCCCCTTGCCGTTAAAACCCTGGCAAAACTGTCCGCCCTGCAGCCCGATGCCCTTATCATTCAGGACCTGGGCCTCTATCATCTCGCCCATACCCATTTCCCCGAACTCCGGCTCCATGCGAGTACCCTTCTCCTGGCCCATAATTCCATGGCGGTCCGTAAATTTGAGGAAATGGGGTTCAAACGGGTGGTCCTTGCCCGGGAACTCTCTCTCCCTGAAATTGCCAGAATCAGAAAAGAGACCTCGGTCGAATTGGAGATATTCGGCCATGGGGCCCTCTGCTTCAGCTATTCCGGCCTCTGTCTTTTCAGCAGTTCCCTGGGAGGGAAATCGGGACTGCGCGGCCATTGTGTCCAGCCCTGCAGAAGGCGCTATTCCTGGATGGAAAAGCGGGGAAGGGGGCAGGACAGGAGCAGCGGCGGCTATCTTTTTTCCATGAACGATTTGCGAAGCATAGAGCTGCTCCCGGAAATCATCAGGGCAGGGGTCACCTCCCTGAAAATAGAGGGCCGGCTGAGAAATCCGCATTATGTCGGCACGGTGGTCGAGGCGTATCGGATGGCCCTTGACGCCCCCCCGGGGGATCCGGCAGCCCTTGCCGCGGCCCGGGAACTGCTCGATAACTCCATGGGCAGAAAGACGTGCACCGGTTTCATCAAAACCATCCATCCCAGAGATGCGATAACCCCGGTCCATTCCGGAAACATCGGCCTGTTTCTCGGCAAGGCGGAAAAGGGTGGCCAGAAGGGTTTTCAGCTCCTGACCAGATGCCCGGTGGCAAAGGGTGACCGCCTCAGGGTACATCTGGAAAAAAGCGGCGAACGCTATTCCTTTACCGTGACAAACCTCCTGGTTCGGGGCAAGGAAAAGCCTTCGGTCGCGGCCGATACCAGAACGACAATTGAGTGCCCGTACCAGGTGGGCCGGGGGGACGCGGTCTATCTCGTGGACACAAAAAAAAGCAGGGTCCTGGAACGAAAAAAATCCCTCGCACTGAATGTGCAGCAGGAAAAACCCCTTTCTTCTTCTCAG
>JBFHXP010000097.1:0-10197 GCA_041598875.1 Desulfobulbales bacterium | reverse complement strand
TACTGGATCATGGCCCTGGTGGCCGCAGCCAGCCTGGTGGCCGCGCTCGGCGTTATCATGGTCCGCTCCTACCGGATCCATTTTTCCTGGCGCCTGCTCAGGGACGGGGAATAATCACCAGTACTGCACGGGCAAACAGGCCGCCCCCTCCTAAGAAGTTGCAAATTCCCGGCAATGCAACTATTAATGTACCTGTTGACAGATAACTTTAAACAATTCCGGACAGGGCATGTACAACGACCATTTCGGCATACAGGAAAAACCCTTCACCATGGCGCCCGACCCCCGTTATCTCTATATGAGTGACGGCCACCGGGAGGCGTTCGCCCACCTCCTCTACGGCATCAATGAGGATGACGGCGGTTTTGTCCTGCTCACCGGCGAGGTCGGCACCGGCAAGACCACGGTCTGCCGCTGCCTGCTGGAACAACTGCCGGAAAAAACAAACGTGGCCATGATCCTCAATCCAAAGGTCACGTCCATTGAACTCCTTGCCTCAATCTGCGATGAATTCCAGATCAGCTACCCGCCAGACACCTCAAGCATCAAGGTTCTGGTCGACCTGCTCAACACCTACCTGCTCGCCGCCCACGGAAATGGCGATAAAAACGTCCTGATCATTGACGAGGCCCAGAACCTCTCACCCGAGGTCCTGGAACAGATCCGCCTGCTTACCAATCTGGAGACCAACCAGAAAAAGCTCCTCCAGGTCATCCTGCTCGGCCAGCCGGAACTGCTCGAAATCCTCGCCCGGCCGGAGATGCGCCAACTGGTGCAGAGAGTCACCGCCCGATATAATCTCCGCCCATTGACCGAACAGGAGATCATCCCCTATGTCCGGCACCGGATGACCGTGGCCGGGCTCCAGCGCCAGGTATTCACCCCCTCGGCCATGGCCCACCTCTACCGCAGAAGCAAAGGAATCCCGAGGATGATCAATATCCTCTGCGACCGTGCCCTGCTCGGCGCCTTTGTCCTGGGCCAGGAGACGGTAGACGATGCACTCGTCAGGGAGGCAGCCAGGGAAGTTCTGTGGACCGAAGGCGTAAAGGGCCCGCGATCACCCCTCTCCCGCTACAAAAAGATTACCGCTGGGGTTGCCGCAATTATCCTGGCGCTCGGCCTGTTTTTCCTCCGCGATACCCCGCGGGTCGATTCAACCCCGCAACCCATGGCCCAGGTCGAGCAGGCACCATCTCCTGCCAGTGAACCGGCAATGGCCAAAGAAAACACCGCACCCCTTTCCGCCGATCTCCCCCAGCCCCTGGCTGAGCCGGAAAGCGACCTCCCTTTTCTCCCGAAACTCGCCTGGCCCGGCGAGCTGCCGGTCTCCGCCAGCTGGGATCTGGCCCAGCAATCGCTCTTTTCTCTCTGGGGCGCGCCCTTCAACACCACCGGTGACGACGCCTGCGCTCAGGCGGAAAGGGCGAAGCTCAAATGTTTTTATCAGAATGGGGGGATGGGCAGCCTGCTTGCCCTGAACCGGCCCGCGCTGCTCCGGATGACAGGCAGCGACAAACAGGAATTCTACATTACCCTGATCAGGGCGGAAGGGGATACCGCTGTCATCAGCATTGCCGGAATGACCGCCCGGATAGCCATGGAGGAGATCGCCCTTCACTGGTCCGGCGATTACGTCCTGCTCTGGAACCCGCCGGAAGGGTATGTCGACTCGATCCGACCGGGAAGGGTGGGACCGGAGGTCGTCTGGCTCGACAAACAACTGGCAACCATATTCAAACGCCCGGAAACACCTGACGGCGATTTTCCTTTTGCCGGGGAGCTGATTCAGGAAGTGAAACAATTTCAATTTGCCCAGGGGTTGATCCCTGACGGCATTGCCGGAGTGCAGACCCTGATCCGGATCAGCTCCGAGGTTTCCGGAGACAGCGTCCCCAAACTCGTCTCAAAAAAACAGTAGGCCAATGGACAACACACCCGATGTCATTCATCCTTGATGCCCTGGAAAAGGCGGACAAAAAAAGAAAGGCCGGCGCCGTGCCGGACCTGCAGACCATGCATGGGCAGCCAAAGAGTAAGGCTCCGCATAAAAAGTGGTGGCCCTATCTCGCGGTGGGTCTCCTGCTGATGCAGACTGCTGGCGTCACCACCTGGATGTTGTTAAAGCCCGGCCATGAAGACGCCGGGGAAAAGTCGCTACCGGCACCGGCCACGCCTGTCCCTGCCATTGTGTCTCCTCCTGCCACCCGGCCGGCCGGAATTGCGCCGCAGCAGCCGGTGGTCATAGTCCTCAAGGAAAGCGTTTCCCCGTCAGCGGCCTCATCTCCTGCAACTCCGGCGCAGACTCCTTCTTTTTCCACGGCTCAGCAATCGGTGCCGGCGGAAAAAGAAATCCCCCCGCCGCAGGCCGAACCGATCGAGGAGGAAGGGCTGGAAACCGCGGGCCCGAGCCAGGCGGACCATCCGGCGGATGCAGTTGCCGGGCCGGAGAGCATGGAAGACATGGAGCCGCCTCCCATGCCCGTGTCCCGGGAGGAAATTGTATTAAGGGAATCGGCCATGCCACCGACCATGACCGATGATACCCAGGAGCGGAACAGCCTTCCCGACATCTCAGAGTTGCCCTCGGCGATCAGGGGCGAGCTGCCCGATGTCTCTATTTCCTACCACGCCTATGCCAACAATCCCGCCTCCCGCCTGGTCAGCATCAACGGCCGGATCGTCCGCCAGGGCCAGGAAGCGGGGAGCGGACTCCTGGTGGAAGAAATCACCTCCGCCGGGGTGGTCCTCAAATACAAGGGCCATCGCTTCCGGATGAATGTGTTTTAGGAAGAATTGACGGTTCGCAACAAAAAAACGGGGGCATGAGGCCCCCGTTTTTTATTTTCACAAAGAAAAAAAGCTCTATTTGATCGGTGTCGGCACGTCATCGCCATGACATTCCATGCAGTTGAGCTGGGTGGTAATACCATGCTCTTTCACGTTGGAGCCATGAGCGGCCTTGTACTTGCCATCGGCCCAGTCATTCAAGAGGGCAGCGGTCTTCATCGCCACATCAGCCGACAGTCGCGCGCACCGCTCCTTGCGCTCCGGGCTCATAAAGGCGACGCCCTCCTTTTTCATCCATTTGCCAACGGAAATATGACAGAGCGGGGAATCGCTCTTGTTCACACTTTTGAATGTGGCCTTGGGCTGGGCAGGTTTATAGATCGGCAGCTCCGTATCCGCGTACCAGGCAATGACATCGTTGAGTATCGCTTCCCCTTCAGGACCGGCGATGAAACCTGTGGCAATGCCGGCACCGGTCATGGTGCCGCACAGGGTCCCCCAGCCGACCGCGCCGCCATGGCCCCACTTGAAGGCATCCAGCGGCAGCGAGGCATAGGGCTCGCCAATAGACTTCTGCAGCGGCTTGAGAATTCCCTCGACAACCGCCTGGCAGCAGAATTTTCCATACCATGCGTTATAGGCAATATCGCCGACTTCCTGAAGATCGAGTTTTTTATATCCCCATGGAAACGTTGCCGCCACGGTCCTGGAAGGTGTCAACAGGGTTGACGCCCCGGCGGTAACTATAGCCGCACCGACTGCAACCTTTCCTGCGCCTATTAATGCCTCTCTTCGCGTTACCAACTTTTCTTCCTTCATCTTTCCATATACCCCTTTATGTGAAGGTTGTATGTATGAACGGCGCACACCTCCATGGCACGCCGCAGCCGCACTCATATCACAAATTCATTTCTGCGGGATTGTGTTCCGCCCTCCGGTGGTCAGCCGGAGGGCGGAACACAGACACCTGAGCCAGACATTTGATAAAACGGGGAGAAGTATCTCGTGAATGACAGGCAGGCCCAAGCTACCACAATGTATTACTCATGGGAATGTGGCAAAACGTCGCAACCCCGCCAGGCAAAGGAAATCCAGTTTTCGTCATGAATGACACCTCATCTCTACCCGGCAGGAATTCCACCCATTCCATACCCGCAGAACAGATGACAAATCTGTAAAATTGCCGCCAGAATGTGACGTTTTTGTATGATAAACAGGTGCCTGTTTCGGCAACAACCTATTTTTCTATCGAAACTTCAGCAAAATACAAAAATGGCACAAAACGTGCAAATATGTGCCCAGCCAACGGTGAAGCACCTGCCAGTCAGGAACAAATAACGCAACACAAAAGGGGACTCCATGCTGTTCATAAAAAAGCCAAAACACCTCATCGCCCAGGGGCTGCTCATTTTTGCCGCCCTCCCATCAACAGCCATGGCCGCGGAGCAGGCCATTGACAGCGGGACCACGGCCTGGATGCTTATTTCAACATCCCTCGTCCTGCTGATGATTCCCGGGCTCGCCATGTTCTACGGCGGCCTGGTGAGAACCAAAAACGTGCTTGCCACCATGATGCACAGCTATGTTTCGATGGCGGTTATCGGTGTGCTCTGGGTGGTCTGCGGCTACTCGCTCACCTTTGGTGAAAGCATACTGGGCGGACTGGTCGGCTGGAACCCGGACTATTTCTTTTTAAAGGGAATTGATGATGCGGTATCAAACGGGGTCCCGGAGTACATCATTGCCATGTTCCAGGGGAAATTCGCGATCATCACCCCGGCGCTGATCAGCGGCGCCCTGGCCGAGCGGGTCTACTTCCGGGGCTATATCCTTTTTATCGTTCTCTGGTTTCTCTTTGTATACAGCCCGCTGTGTCACTGGGTCTGGGCGCCGGACGGGTGGCTCTTCAATTTTGGCGCGGCCGGGGTAATCGATCTCGCCGGCGGGCTGGTAATCCATGTTTCCGCCGGCACCAGCGCCTTGGTTGTCGCGCTCTTTCTCGGCAAGCGAAGGGGATACCCCAGGGTTGCCATGCACCCCAACAATCTTGTCATGACCATGATGGGCGCTGGCCTTCTCTGGGTCGGCTGGTTCGGTTTCAACGCCGGCTCAACCGTGCAGAGCGGTCTTGACACTGCCAGGGCCCTCACCATGACCCAGATCTCCGCTGCCAGCGGCGCCCTGGCCTGGCTTATCATCGAGGCCATGGTCTTCAAGAAGGCAACCTCGCTTGGTTTTGTGTCCGGCGTCCTTGCCGGTCTTGTTGTAATAACGCCAGCAGCAGCGGTAGTCGAGCCAGGAGGCGCGCTTATTCTCGGCGCACTCTCCTCCTGCGCCTGCTACCTTGCCTTGATCGCCAAAGGGAAATTCGGGTATGACGACAGCCTCGACTGTTTTGGCATTCATGGCGTCGGCAGCGGGCTGGGCGTTCTCCTGCTGTCCTTTTTTATCCGGGACAGCTGGATGGAATCCGCTGGCCAGGCAGCCGGGGCAGGTGGCTGGACAGCTTGGAACCAGCTCTGGGTGCAGATGGTGGGAATGGGGGCGACCATCGCCCTGGCTGCCATCGCAACCTATATCATCTGTGTTATCGTGAAAAAGACCGTCGGTTTCCGCCTTGACGAGCAGGGCGAGATCACCGGAATGGACTATTCATTGCACGGCGAACGGGGATATGGTCTTATTCACACTGAGGGATAGCACTCAGACAAGGAGAAAATAATGAAAAAGATAGAAGCCGTCATCAAACCCTTCAAGCTGGATGAAGTCAAGGAGGCCTTGAACGCAATCGGCATCAAAGGCATGACCATCTCTGAGGTCAAGGGCTATGGCCGCCAGAAAGGACACAAGGAAATATACCGCGGCGCTGAATATGTGGTCGACTTCATCCCCAAAACGAAAATCGAGATCGTAATCGAGGCGGAACGGGTCAACGAGGTGGTGGACACCATCCGCAACGCCGCCGCCACCGGAAAAATAGGGGATGGCAAGATTTTCGTACTTCCGGTCGAGGGGGTGATCCGGGTCCGCACCGGCGAAACCGGAGCCGATGCCATCTGATCGAAAACCGCTCGAGCCACGGAAGAGCACTCCACGTGAAATAACCATTCGTCAGGAGATGATCGAGCTGCTCGCAGGGATGGAGCTCACAACCCGTGAACTCTCCCGGCTTCTGGGTATTAGGGAAAAGGAGGTAGCCGATCACCTTGGACATATTGGCCGTTCGGTTGCCTCCCGGGGGCTTGTCCTGAAAACAGAACCAAGCCGCTGCCTCTCCTGCGGGTATCTTTTCCCGGGACGCAGGCGGCTGACCAAGCCGGGACGCTGCCCGAAATGCCGGGAATCGCATATAGAGCCGCCCGCGTACCGGCTCCTATGACCCGGCCCAAGTCTTTAGCGGCGAACGCGCAACGCGCCATTCACACGACAAGGAGGAGAAGACCAATGACCAAGATCACCTTCCAAGGAAAACCAGTTGAGACCACCGGACACCTGCCGGCAACCGGCTCCAGCGCGCCGGACTTCATCCTGACCCGGACCGACCTGACCGACATCACCCTGGCTGATCTTGCCGGCAAACGGGCCATCCTCAACATCTTTCCCAGCATCGACACCCCGGTCTGCGCCATGTCGGTGCGGCGCTTCAATGCCGAGGCAAGCACCCTCGAAAACACCAAAGTTCTCTGCGTGTCCCGGGATCTTCCCTTTGCCCACGCCCGATTCTGCGGGGCCGAAGGACTTGAAGACGTTATTTCCGCCTCGGAACTCAGAAACGACAACTTCGGCGCCGCCTACGGGGTCAGGATTACAACCAGCCCTCTGGCCGGCCTCTTTTCCCGGGCGATCGTCATTATTGATGCAACAGGAAGAGTGCTGTACACCCAGCAGGTAGGAGAAATCGGCGAGGAGCCGGATTACGAGGCCGCCCTGAAGACTCTTTCATAGGGTAGTATTCGGAAATTACTTTATTTATCTTCCACCTGGCCCGGTCAGGAGATCAAGCTCCTTTTCAATCTCCGGGGCCAGTTTTTCGAGGATAAAAGACGTCATGTTGTGCGGGGTATAACTGGCGATATGTTTCAGCTTGAGATAGAGCGGTTCCGGCATCTTGAGCAGCAGCTGCTTCATCACATCTTCGCGCACATGGGGCTCTTCCCAGGGGAACACCCGCACCCCGGAATCCTGTCCGGCGCCGGCGGCAAAAGCATCGAGGGCCTGAGTCAGATCACGGGCCTTGCCGCCCGGCACGCCGCGCAGGGGACTGCTTTTCTTGTTAGCCATTGAAAATCTCCGCAAAAAATGTATCCATCTCAGCCACCGCCTTCCGGTCCTGCTTCCACTCGCTCACCGCCAGCCCATCCCGGGCTGCCTTTCTGAAGGAAATCCTGTCCCGCAAAAACGCCTCGCACAGGGCCAGATTCTCAAACGCCTCTGCCGCCATGTACTCGCGGGCCTCACGGTCTTCCTGGACAACCGGATTCGTTGACACCCGATTCAAGACGACAAAGGCCTCGAGGCCGGAATTGATTCCCCGGGCCATTTCCACCAGCCCGTCCATCTGACGGACCGTCCAGATATCAAACTGAAAGGGTTGCACCGGTATATAGACGCGGTTGGCAACCCCAAGGGCATAACGAAGCTCCATGGAATCACGTCCGCCGGCATCGATGATCACCTCATCATACCGACTGGCAAGATCAATAATCTGCGCGGCAAGCCCCTTGCCGAATTTCTGAACGCAGGAAATCCGAGGCACATCTTCATCCTCTCGAACCGCGGCCCAGAAAGAGGCAGACCCCTGGCGGTCGGTATCCAGCAGGAGAACATCCTTGCCCCTTTCGGCGAGCATGGCCGCAACATTGGTAGCCAAGGTCGTCTTTCCGGTGCCGCCTTTCTCACCCCCGAAAACGGTAATTGCCATATCAACCCACCCCACAAATATCTTTACTATATAGACTATATATACCGAAAATACAGTCTATATATATCACGGACAGCGGACCCGAATCTCCGCCCACTTCGATTGACCGTAAATTTACCCAGCAGTGATCCATCCGTCAATATAATATACATCCTATACAGGCTATATAGACTATATATACCTTACTATAGAGGATATACCCGACCGGCCTAAGGCCGTACATGGCCTGTCGACGGAAAAAGTGAACCCTCCGGGTCTTTCAGGGTATTGCTTTTTTACAGTTTATGGAATCAAGTAGGCTCGACTGGAAAAAAGAGAGGCGGCGGACACAAATTGACCTTAACACCATGTACACTCGTCAGATGAAAACAGATACGGAACTCACCATCCCCGAAATCGGCCCGGTCCTTTTTGCGTCTAGCGCAAAGGCGAAAAGGATCTCGATATCCATACGCCCACCGGACAGAATCAGGGTTGCGGTTCCCTGCGGGGTTTCACTTTCTCTTGCACGGAGCGCTGTTGTTGAAAAAAAAAGCTGGATCAGAAAAATCCTGCTCAAATTCGCCTCAATGCCCGCCAAACAGCACGAACGTGGTTTTTCGTCCCATGAGAACGTGCCACGCGAGGCGGCAGAAGGCCTCATCAATCGTTTAGATGAACTTGCCCGCCAGCATGGCTTCAGATACACCAGGGTTACGGTACGCAACCAGAAAACCCGCTGGGGAAGCTGCTCTACAGCCAACACCATCAGCCTCAACATCACCCTTGCGCTGCTGCCCGAGGAGCTGCGGGATTATGTTCTTCTCCACGAACTGGTTCATACCAGGCACCACCATCACCAGCCCGAATTCTGGCGGGAACTGAAAGCGATCCTCCCGGACGCCCTTCTCCTTCGAAAAAAACTCAAAGGGTATGTCCCGGGGCTCCGCTGATTCCCCCTGCTTTTGGACAGAGGTCTTCCCATGAAAATAGCCATCATCTCAGACTCCCACGACCAGATTCCCCACCTTGCCGCGGCTGTTCTCCACTGCAACAGCTTCGGCATATCCATGATCATCCACTGCGGCGACCTGATATCTCCGTTCATGCTCGATGAACTCGCGGGCTTTAACGGAATTACACACCTGGTCTACGGCAACAATGTCGGCGACCAGCACCTGATCTCCCAGTGGTGCGGTACCCGCTTTCCCAATATCATCCACCATGGAGTCCTTGGAGCCGTGGAGGCGGCAGGAAAAAAAATCGTTTTCCATCATTATCCGGAAATAGCCAGAGCACTTGCCGCCCAGGGAAAATTCGACATCGCCTGTTGCGGTCATAACCACAAATATACCGTCGAGACCATTGGCGGAACTCTCCTCATCAACCCTGGGGAGCTGCTGGGCAAAGAGGGACAGCCGACCTTCGCGGTTTGCGACAGCACGACCATGGAAGTGTCCCGGATCGAGGTCGGGGCACCTCTTTTCACCTTGACACCTCTGGATAACAGGTCAAATGCTCCCTGAAAAATAAATTCCCATTCACTCCAGTTTTAAAGCAGGAGTTTCACCTAAACAGCCCGGTGAAAACGTATCAGAAGCTTCTGCATATGGCTGGTGAACTGATTCAGGGTTGTGCCGCCAGTAACCACACTGTCTGCAGCCAGAAGCATATCGGCAAAGGCGGAATTTATTCTTGAAACAGAATTCTGGATCCGCCCCAGGGCGGACTCCTGTTCAGCAGCCGCCCGGCTCGCCTCAAGGGCCATATCATCAATCCGGCCGACCTGCTCAAGGATGAGACTGATTTCCGCAGCAGAGTTGTCAAGTTTTTCCTGGAGCCGATCGGTGAGCACGGCATGATCCTGGACTCCGGAAATGGAGCGGGAAACCCCTTTCTTGAACGCCTCGACCCGCTCACTTATCTTTCTTGTGGACTGGGCGGTTCGGTCGGCAAGAACCTTGACCTCCTCGGCCACAACGGCAAAACCCCGGCCGTGCTGACCGGCCCTGGCAGCTTCCACCGCGGCGTTCAGGGAAAGAAGCCTGGTCTGCTGGGCAATTTCATCTATGATCAAAAGTATTCCGGCGATATCCCTCGACTGTCCGCCAAGATCGGACATCAGGCCGATTATCCCATCAAGGCTTTGGGTGTTTTCCTTCATGATCTTATTTGAATCATCAAGCAGTCCCATCGCCGCGTCGGCCCGGTGCGAGATATCCCGAGACAGATCAGCCGTGGATGCGAGCTTGCCACTGAGCTGATTTACGGTTATCGCCAAACCGTCAAGGACCGAATTGATGTCCGTGACATTGATACCCTGTTCATCCAGGGTACCGAGGAGTTGTTGGTTGACTCCGGAAAGTTTCAGTGCAACCTGGGACAGATCCACGCTCCCTTTCTGCAGCTCTTTGAACACCTCGCCAAGGTGAAGGGTCATGGCATTAAAGCCGGCGACAATATCACCCACCGTATCCGGACTGACAAAATCGATATGCCCACCCACC
>JBFHXP010000096.1:0-10220 GCA_041598875.1 Desulfobulbales bacterium | reverse complement strand
TATATGGATTTATCCTCGACCAAAAATTGTCGATAACAATACATCTGTAGCGCGCAGGTTTCATGAAGAACAAGTCAAAATACTTGAACTTTCCATAGAAAATGCAAAAGAATTACAAAGGTCTGGAAGGAACCTTTATGGTGGCTATATTAACCAACGCGACCAGGCAAAAATTAATGAATTAAATTTGAGGGAAAAATTAGTTCAAGAACAAATGAGATTTACTTATGAGATAAATGAGTTAGATAGTTTCCCACTATCAACAGCGGAGCTGATAGGACTCATTGGACTTTATGTAGCTTTACTAGGTTTACATGCCCATGAACTTAAAAAATCATAATTTTTTTCACCGTTTTTTTCACCAAACACCATTTCCAAACAAAAAAAGGGATTAACCATATAGGCTAACCCCTTGATATAACTGGTCGGGATGAGAAGATTCGAACTTCCGGCCCCCTGAACCCCATTCAGGTGCGCTACCAGGCTGCGCTACATCCCGACCTATTCTCGTGTATCTCGCGTTCCGCTCATCAGCAGACGGGCATCTCTTTTAGCATGCCTATGAAAAAGCTGCAAGCATTCTTAAAAATTCCTCTACCTTTCAAGCATTTTTTTAAGGGCATGAAGCTCAGCCTTCAACTCCTGCAGCATCAGCCCGTCCGAAGTCTGCGCAGGGGCCCTTTCCGCCGCCGGGGCAGACCTGGCCGGTTTTTTTTCCGCCTTGCGTCCGGCTGCCAGGTGTTTTCGGGCCCCCGGCACGGTAAAACCGTCCAGATAGAGCAGTTTCTTTATGAGCAGAATATGTTCAACATCCACCCGCCGATAGAGCCTCTGCTTCGAGGTGGCGCGCTGGGGCTTTATCACCTTGAACTCCGACTCCCAGTAGCGAAGCACGTGCGGCTCCACCCCGGTAATCTGACTCACCTCACCGATTTTGAAATAAAGCTTGTCGGGAATGTCCCCGGAATCCGGTGAAGAACCGCTTTCCAGGACATCCTTGATCAGCCCGTTTTTCGCACTTTTTCGAGGTGTATTCGCCACAAGACCTATCTGCTAGTATTGATCTTCTCCCGCAATCCCTTGCTGGGCTTAAAGGAAACCATCTTTCTTTTGCTTATGGTCAAGGCATCGCCGGTTCGGGGATTCCGTCCGCGGCGAGGATTCTTTTTCCGCACGCCAAGTGAACCGAAATGTACCAGCTTGATGGACTCACCGTCAATCAGAGTCTCCTTCATCGAATCAAAGACCGAACTGATAAGGATATCGGCGCTTACCTTGGAAAAACCCATTTTCTCATTAATAACCCGCGCGAGATCCTTGCGGGTGATATTGGATCGCTTCATTGTCTAACTCGCCTCCCGTAGTCTTCCATTAAAATCAGAAATCAATTTCTGAATAATTTTTTGATGTACGCGGTTAACAGTTTCATCGTCCAGTGTCTGTTTCACCGAACGATAGGTGATGGTGAAGGCTACGCTCTTGAGCCCCTTTTCTATGGATTTTCCCTGATAAATATCAAACAACTCGACATGTTCGACCAGGCTTTCCCTGCTCTCCCTGATGCTTTTAAGCATATCGCCGGCAGCCACAGTGTCGGGAACAAGTACCGCAATATCCCAGGTAACTGAAGGATATCTGGGCAGTGGCGTGAACCGTGCGGGCTCCCCGGCGCAATCGGCCAGTTCCTCGAGATCCAGGGTCATGAACAGGAGATCCTGCTTTATGCCAAAAGACCGGGCCACCTCAGGAAGCAACCTGCCGATCACTCCAAGGGAGCTGCCGCTGCTGTTCACTATGGAGGAACAGGTCCCTTTCCGGGCATACCCGGGCGCATCGTCTCCGGCAGCAACTATGCTGATCGACTGCAGCAGGCCCAGCTCCTGCAAAATGGTTTCCACCGCACCCCTTACATCGGAGAGATCAACACTTTCCTGCCCAAAGTGCAGCAGGGATGATCCGGGATGGCGACGGCCACTCAGGACCGCGGCAAGGTGCATCCGTTCCTCGGGCTGTTCGTCCTGCCCCCGGCTGAAAAAAACCTTGCCGATCTCAAAGAGCCGTATTTCGGTGTTCTGCTGGTGGATATTGCGACGGACGTTCTCAAGAACACCAGGCAGGAGCATGGTTCGCATCACTGACTGATCCTCGGTAAGCGGATTCAACAGCCGGATACCGTTTCGCCTGGGATCATCAGTGTCAAGGGCAAGAAGATCGCTGTGCCGTTCACTGACAAAACTGTAATTGATCACTTCGGAGAATCCAAGCGATGTCATGATTCCGAGAATTTTGCGGCGCAGGTTTCGCCCTTTATCCTGCTCGGCAAAACTCATCGGGATCATCGGCAGGGAGGTGGGGATATCACCGTAGCCGACGATTCTCGCAACCTCCTCAACCAGATCGATTTCCCTTTCGATATCGACACGGAACGAGGGCGGCCTGACTTTCAGATACTCCGGATGGATCTCCTCGACCCCCAACTCTATGCCGGTGAGAATCGCGGCCATCTCCTCGGCGGTAAGCGAGGTGCCGATCAGATCATTGGCGCGCCGCACCCGGAGGGTAAGCAGGGGCTTATCCGGCAGCGTACCGCAGACATCAACGCCGCCGGGCTCCACCACGGCCCCGGCGATCTCCACCATGAGCCGTACCGCCCGTTCCAGGGCAACCGGAATCCCTTCGGGATCAACGCCCCGCTCAAACCGGTACGAGGCCTCGGTGGCAAGCTTGAGATTGCGGGCGGTCCGGCGGATGCTGACCGGATTGAAATAGGCGCTCTCCAGCAGGATATCAACGGTTTCAGCACTGACCTCGGAGTTTTCACCGCCCATGACTCCGGCGACTGCCACCGGCTTTTCACTGTCACAGATAAGAAGCATGTCGGGGTTGAGCTCTCGTTGCACACCGTCCAGGGTGGTCAAGGACTCACCGGCGCGGGGGCGGCGGACCACAATTGTCCCCTGGGCGAGCTTGCTGAAGTCAAAGGCGTGCAGGGGCTGCCCATACTCCATCATCACCAGATTGGTGATATCAACAATATTGTTTATCGGCCGCTGGCCGATGGCGAGCAGACGATTCTTCAACCACCACGGCGAAGGGCCGATGGTGACGTTGCGCAGGAGCCGCGCCGCATACCGGGGGCAATTCTCCGGATCCTCGACCTTGATTGAAAAGGAGGAGCCGGTTCCGGTCAGGGCGGGAAGATCTTTACGGGCAACGGAAGGGGTAAGGGTGGCGCCGGCAAATCCGGCGACTTCCCTGGCAATACCGATAACACTGGCGCAGTCAGGCCGGTTGGGCGTGAGATCCACCTCAATCATCGTATCAACAAGCCCCAGGGCCTGGGAAATCTCCTGGCCGATGACCAGGGAGTCGTCCAGTTCAATAAGCCCGCCGTGGTCACTGCTGATGCCAAGCTCATCTTCGGCGCAGAGCATACCGGCCGATTCGTGCCCGCGGACCTTGGCGCGTTTGACTTTCATTCCCGAAGGGAGAATTGCGCCGGGAAGGGCAATGGCCGTAACCAGCCCGGCCCGGGCATTGGGCGCGCCACAGACAACACGGACCGGAGTTTCCTCTCCTGCGTCTACATCACAGAGGGTCAGCCGGTCGGCATCGGGATGGGGCTCTACCGCCAGGATCCGCGCCACCTTTATGTTATCAAGACCCTGGTGCAGCTCTTCAACGGAGTCAACCTCCAAACCGAGCATGGTCAGCCGGTCGGCGATCTCCGCCGCGGTCAGGGAGATATCAAGGTATTCTTTGAGCCAGTTCAGGGTAAATTTCATTTTTATGTCGTATAGTTAAAATGACTATAAAAAAAACCGCAGACTCGCACGCGCACCGTACGTTTCCAAGAAATTAAAACTGCCGGAGGAATCGGAGATCGTTCTCGTAGAACAGCCGGATATCATCGATACCGTATTTGAGCATGGCGATACGCTCAATACCGAGGCCAAAGGCAAATCCGCTGTACTCTTCAGGGTCGTAGCCAACCATTCGGAAAACTTCCGGATCAATCAGGCCTGCGCCTAGTATTTCCAGCCATCCGGTCTGTTTGCAGACCCGGCATCCCGATCCGCCGCAGATGACACAGGCGATATCCACTTCAGCGCTGGGTTCGGTAAAGGGAAAATAACTCGGCCGGAAGCGCAGAGAGGTCGCATCACCGAACATCTTCCGGCAGAAAACAGAGAGCACCCCTTTGAGATCGGCAAACGAGACCTTCCGGTCAACGAGAAACCCCTCAACCTGATGAAACATCGGGGTATGGGTGATATCGGAGTCACAGCGATAGACCTTGCCCGGGGCAATCATCCGCAACGGCGGTCTGGCACTCTCCATGGCCCGGATCTGCATGGGCGAGGTGTGGGTCCGAAGCAGGAGAGAGTCATTGACATAAAAGGTGTCATGCATATCCCGGGCAGGATGATGTTTGGGAATATTCAAGGCCTCGAAATTATAGAAGTCCAGCTCAACATCCGGGCCTTCAGCTACCGCAAACCCCATCATCTCAAAGATCGAGCAGACCTCATCCATGACCTGGGTCACCGGATGGAGGCGGCCAAAGGGCACCCTCCGTCCAGGCAGGGAGCAATCGATACCCGGCGCGTCCGCAGCACCTCCTTCGGCCCCGGCAAGCTCTCCGGCCCTCACGGCAAAGCTCTCTTCAAGCTCCTGTTTGACCGTGTTTGCCAGCATGCCGATCCGGGGGCGGTCATCAACCGCCACCTGACCGAGACCGCGCATCAGCCCGGTTATCAACCCCTTGCGCCCGAGATAGAGGATTCGAAGCTGCTCGAGTTCCTTACCGGATGCTAGCGCGGCCAGTTTGCCCAGCGCCTCATCCCTAAGACGCAGTAACTCTTCTTCCATCATCGGGATATCAGGCCGCCTGATCTGATGCGAGGGCTACAACCTTGGAGAATCCGGCAGGATCGAGAATAGCCATATTGGCGAGAACCTTGCGGTCAAGATCCACATTGGCCTTTTTCAGCCCGCCCATGAGTTTGCTGTAGGAAATTCCGTTTTCCTTGGCAGCTGCGCCGATCCGAACGATCCAGAGTTTACGGAAATCACGTTTCTTGGCGCGCCGGTCACGATAGGCAAAGCCAAGCGCACGGTCCACAGCCTCGGCTGCTGACCGGAACAGGCGATGCCGTCCGCCGATATAACCGCTGGCCATCTTCAATACTTTTTTTCTTCTTCTGCGGGCCTTGAACCCGCGTGTTACTCTAGGCATACATATACTCCTTACAGTACTCTCATTTAGACACGCAAAGTCAGTTTCACCGGCCGTTTACATATACGGCAGAATCCGCCTGATACCACGAAGATTCGCGTCATCAACCAGATCAGACTGGCGAAGTCCTCTTTTTCTCTTAGTTGTTTTTTTAGTAAGGATATGGCTGCTGAAGGCCTTGCTCCGTACTATCTTTCCTGTGCCGGTAACTTTGAATCGTTTGGCGGCACCTCTGTTTGTCTTCATTTTAGGCATGTTCTCATTCTCCCTTAATCTGTCACAACGGAAATGGTCTCCCATTCCGACTCATACTGAAATGGAATTTTCACGGTGACGGTTTATCTCGTCACTTCCGGCCTGAGCAGACCGAAAACCTCATATTGTAAAATGCACGGCGGCCTTTTCCTCCACCTCCGGCTGAACGAGCAAACCGTCTGCGGAAGTTTCAGGACCGGCCTTCACCGTGCCGTATAGATACCCTTATTTCGGGCCGAGCATCATGACCATCTGCCGCCCTTCCATCCTCGGAGTCTGAATGATCACCCCGTCGTCGGCCAAAGCCTCACCAATCTTGGTGAGGACCTCAATGCCCTGGCTCTGGGCATAGACAATTTCCCTGCCACGGAAACGAAGGGTGATCTTTACCTTGTTTTTCTGGGCAAGAAACTTCTTGATATTCTTTATCTTGAAGTTGAGATCATGCTCTTCGGTTTTGGGCCGGAACTTGATCTCCTTGATATCGACTACGGTCTGCTTCTTCTTGGCTTCCTGCTGTTTCTTTCTCTGCTCATACCTGAACTTGTCATAGTTCATGATACGACAGACAGGAGGCGTCGCATTCTCCGAGATCTCCACAAGATCAAGTTCTTCCGCTTCGGCCCTGTTCAAGGCCTCAGACGGCGTCATGATCCCAAGCTGTTCGCCGTCGGAACCGATCACCCGGATCTGGTCGTATCGAATCTCTTGATTGAGCTTTACAGTCTGTTCACGCTTGACCGGTATCGGCCTTCCGCCTTTCTTTTTAATACTCTTACCTCCTTAACAGGTTTTTTAATTTCCAGGAAATCCGCTTAGCACCAGCAGTGTCCGAACAGTACCACGGTGTTGCCGCATTATATCCCCGCTCTTTCAGCGGCACATTGTTCGTTGACCATGGCAACAAAATCTGCCACCGACATGGGCGGCAGATTTTTGCCGTCACGGGTGCGGACGGTAACGGTTTCCGACTCAACCTCGCGATCACCAAGAACCAGCATGTACGGAATCTTGGCCATCTGTGCCTCGCGTATCTTATAGTTAAGTTTCTCGTTTCGCAAATCCTTTTCCACCCGGATTCCGGCGGCGCGGAGCTGCTGAAAGACAGTACGCGAAAACTCGTCCTGGGCATCGGTGATATTCATAACCCGGGCCTGGGTCGGAGCCAGCCACAAGGGGAACGCGCCGGCATACTGTTCTATCAGCACCCCGATAAAGCGCTCCAGCGACCCCATCAGGGCACGGTGAATCATGATCGGCTGATGCTCCCGGCCATCGTCGCCGGTATAGCCCATGGCAAAACGTTCAGGCAGGTTGAAATCGACCTGGATGGTGGAACACTGCCAGGACCGACCCAGGACATCCTTTATCTTGATGTCGATCTTGGGGCCATAAAACACACCCTCGCCGGGGTCCAGTTCATAGGCAAGCCCCCTCTTTTCCAGGGCCTGCTTCAGGGCGTCGGTGGCCATCTGCCAATGCTCGTCACTGCCGACATACTTATCAGGCCGGGTCGAAAGATAAATATCATATTCTGGAAAACCAAACGTTTTCAGAATGTTGAGGTTGAGATCGAGGATATTGAAGATCTCCTCCTCAAGCTGATCCGGCCGGCAGAAGATGTGGGCGTCGTCCTGGGTGAATCCGCGAACCCGGAGAAGCCCGTGCAGGACCCCGGTTCTTTCATAGCGGTAGACGGTGCCCAGTTCGCACCAGCGGATGGGCAGTTCGCGGTAACTCCGCTTGGCAGACTTGTATATAGCAATATGGAAGGGGCAGTTCATCGGCTTGATCTGATACTGCACCTCATCGATATTCATCGACGAGTACATATTCTCGCCGTAGAAGTCAAGATGGCCGCTGGTCTTCCACATATCCAGGCGGGCCATGTGCGGGGTATAGAGCAGTTCGTAATCGTGCCGGTAATGCTCTTCCTTCCAGAAATCCTCAATGAGCTTCCGTAACAGCGCCCCCTTGGGCTGCCAGAGAACCAGGCCGGGCCCGACGTCGTCATGAAAGGTGAAAAGACTCAGGTCGCGACCGATTTTCCGATGATCCCGCTTCTTTGCCTCCTCAAGATTATGGAGATAATCAGCCAGATCCTTTCGGCTGGAAAAGGCGGTGCCGTAGATGCGCTGCAGCATGGGCCTTTTCTCGTCGCCACGCCAATACGCACCGGCGACCTTGATCAGCTTGAATGCCGTTATCAGTCCGGCATGGGGCAGATGCGGACCCCGGCAGAGATCGACAAAGTCACCGACCCCGTAGAGGGTAACCGATTCATCTGCGATCTCGCCGATCAGTTCGACCTTGTAAACCTCGCCCTGCTCCCGGAACAGGGACTCAGCCTCGGCCCTGGTAACAACCTGTCTTGAAAAGGGCTTGCCAGCGGAGACGATCTCCTGCATCCGGGCCTCAATTTTCGCAAAATCATCAGGTGTAAAAGGCTCCTGCCGATCAAAATCGTAATAAAACCCATCAACGATCGAGGGTCCGATGGCGATCTTGACAGAGTTCCCAAAGAGATCACGAACCGCATGGGCCATGATATGGGCAGCGGAATGGCGCAGGATCTCAAGGCCCTCGGCCATGTCAGCGGTGATCGGCTCAAGTTCGATCTCCGAGCCACCGATCTCGCTTAACGGGGCAGAGAGATCGGCAAGCCGGCCGCCCGCCCGGACAGCGACAACCGCTTTGCGTTGTTTTTTGGAGAGTAGAACGGCAAGGGCATCGGCCACCGTTGCGGCGCCATCCACCTGACTCCTCTCACCATCCTTCATATGCACGCTGACTTCTGCCATTCCTGAGCCTGTTGCCTTTATTTCCAGCCTCCGGCGGAGTAAAAAACGGCAGCCGCAGCTGCCACCGGAAAACACCCAGCGGACTTCCTCATATGCAATGTGGCTCCGCCCGGCATTTGCCAATGTTGCGTACTGCAACCACGGAGCCATCATCATCCCGGAAGGACACTGATTATAAAAAAAATGGTAGGCGCGGGCGGTTTCGAACCGCCGACTTCTTCCGCGTCAGGGAAGCGCTCTCCCGCTGAGCTACGCGCCTACGTAAACTTGATTCTTTTTTTCCGCCTAAAGGAGGTGGCGTTGATGATTCAGCATCATGTTTCCAATCACGCCAAGAAACGCAAACCAAATACCAACTATGGCCTCTGATGTCAAGGAGAATGTAGTCTGGACCCCAATAAAATTAGGACGATACTGCAAAATCACTCACCGGTGTCATGTCTGGTCTCAATGGCCCGGGCCAGGGTTATCTCATCGGCATACTTGATGTCCATGCCCATGGGGATCCCGCAGGCCAGCCTGGTCAGCCGGACCCCTGTTTTCTGCAGGCTCCGGGCAAGATAAGAGGCAGTCGCCTCGCCAGGCACAGTGGAACTGGTGGCAATAAAAACCTCTTTGACCCCCTGACTACGTATCCTGTTCATCAGTCCGCCGACCTTTATCTCGTCGGGCCCGATACCGTCCATTGGTGATAAAACCCCGTGCAGGACATGATACTGGCCACTGTATGCCCCGGTCTTTTCAATGGCCATCAGGTCGTCGGGATTCTCCACCACGCAGATCAGGTCGCTGCGGCGGCGCCCATCGGAGCAGACCGCGCAGGGGGAGGTCTCGGAAAAGACAAAGCACCTCTCGCAGAGCCTGATGGAACGATGAAGCTCGGAAAGGCTCCGGGCCAGAGACAAGGCCTCGCTTTCAGGATGGCGAAGGATATAGAGGGCAAGCCGGGTTGCGGTTTTACGGCCAATGCCGGGAAGACGGCCGAGATCCTGAATCAATCGATCCAGGGGCGGGGGGACGATATGCATTATTAGTCTCGCGTCAAGGTTGAAACCACCGTCTTCAGACGGTCAGTTATCAGTTGGTGGTATGTTCGTTGTCCCGGCACAAAGTGGCATACTTTGCCCTGCCCCTAAAAAAGACCGGGAATGGAAATTCCGCCGGTCAGCTGCTTCATCTCCTCCTGCATCGACTCCCGCGCCTTGCGCAGGGCGTCATTCACCGCGGAGACAACCAGATCCTCGAGCATCTTTACCTCATCGGGATGAACAACCTGGGGTTCGATGACCAGAGAAATCAACTCCTGACGGCCGTTGGCCGTGGCTGTTACCATCCCCCCGCCGGCGGTGGAGGTCACTCTCCTGTTTGCGGCCTCCGCCTGAATCTGCTGCATCTTCTGCTGAAACTGCTGGGCCTGCTTCATCAGGCTGTTCATATCCATGGTACTGCTCCTTTTATATTACTATCTCAGCGGCCGCGCATCTTCCGAGCCTCGGGCTGAACCTGGGGTACAACTGTAAAGAGGTTCAAGTGTTCAAGGGGAAAAAAGGTTCAAGTGTTCAAAGGAAAAAGAGGTTCAAGTGTTCAAGAAAAAAGAGGTTCAAGTGTTCAAGGGAAAAAGAGGTTCAAGTGTTCAAAGGAAAAAAAGGTTCAAGTGTTCAAGGGAAAAAGGTTCAAGTGTTCAAGGGGGATATGAGCAGTGCTCCTCTTCCCTTCTCACCTCTCACTTCTCCCCTCTCATCTCTCCCGTCACCCCGTCTCCCCATCTCCCCTTCATCTGCTCCGCGGGCCGGTTCGGATATTCGCCACCTGTCCACCGAAAATCTCGGTGGCCATCTCGACCAGGGCGTCATTTGCCAGGGCGCGACGTTCCAACTGGGGGCTCTTTGCCTCGTGACCGTCCTCGGATTATCCGCTCTGACCCT
>JBFHXP010000095.1:0-10235 GCA_041598875.1 Desulfobulbales bacterium | reverse complement strand
TACCGCCGGTGGTATCTTCACACCCGGAGCCTCCTCCACCAGGACCGGCGCCAAGTGTTGCAGTGGAAAGGCCGCAGTTTCCGGTCCAGGAAGCGCCGCCGGTCGGAACCGGTAAAATAACAGAGGAGCCATTGGAGGTGACTGCCAGGGACACGTCGCCAGTCCCTGAAGCACCTGCCGAAACCCCGCCGCAGAAACCCAGGGTCAGCGAGGAAGATCTCCGTTTCGTCGAACAGCGCCTTCTCGCCTATGAGGAAAAATACCGGCAATGGGTTGAATCGACACAAGAAAAATCAATTCCAGGCCAGGACAGCGCCGCCACCTTGGAGAAAAACGGGTGTGCTGGAGAATTCGAGCGGATTCTGGAGGCCCACCGCGAACTCAGAAACCGGATGACCGTTGCCCGGTTCTCACCATGGCATCACATTGATGTCGAGGATATTGCCAGACTTCACCGCATGGACATAGAGTTTCTGGAAAGCGAATGCGCCGCAGATTCTTCCCCTGGGCAGTCACCGGACGACTTCACCCCGGCCGGCCCTGATCCTTCCCGGCAGAACGCCGCCCAGTTGGCAGAAAACCAGGTCGTTGACGCTGAAAAAAGAGGGGATTCCTCCGGGGCCATAGCATCGTATCAGGACCTGGTCCGGAACTTCCCTGAACACACACCGGCGGCAACGACCAGGGAACATTACGGCGTGGCGCTGTTACGGTCCGGTCGACGGTCGGAGGCCGCGGCAATTTTTACCGAGCTGACAACCTCATCCATCTCCTCCATGGAAAAAACCTCCCCATTACAGGCGCAGCTTCGACTGGCCGATTTACTGCTCGCCTCTGGAAATGTCGCCGAGGCGACTACAGCATATACCGCCCTGGCCCGTCGCCACTCCGAGATGGCGGCCGAGCAGACCCGTATCCAGACACAGGTCGCCGCGCTCCGCTCCCTGCAGACCGATAGAAGCGAGGAGACCAACGCCTACCTCGCCCTTTTTCGCGGGGTGACCCTTTTTGACGGCAAGGAAAACGGCGCTGGCCTCATGTCACAGGCTGACCGCTTTATCAAAACCTACCCCTCCACACCTCTCGGTGAAAGCGCCCGAAGCCTGCGCCATGCCGTGGAAGAGCAGCTCACATCGTGGTCCGGGCAGAAACTCCGCCTGGCAAATCAACTCATCAGGGAGCAGAAAAAGCTTGAGGCCCAGGCAGTTCTCGAGGAACTCGCGGCCGCCGACCTCCCTCCGGCAATCCGGGAAAGAGTCCAGACAATGCTCGCAGAAGTCTCATCAGGAAGAATCCAGGGCGCCTCGCCCGTGGATACGGCAACAGCTGATGCCCTCTCGGCTCGCTGGGAAACGGCAAATACCGATCTTGATGCATCCAGATACGATGAGGCGATCCAGGGGTACAGATCCCTCCTGGAGACAGAATACGGGCCCATGGCCCGGATCAAGATAAAAGATGCTGCGGAAAAGGCGGCAACCGACAACCGGAAAAAGGCGGCGACTCTTTTTGGCAAGGCTACCCGTACCGCTGATGGCGCGGAAAAAAGAACCCTGCTGCTCTCCTCGCGGAAACTCCTGGTGGAAAGCCTTGAAAAATATCCGCAGGCTGAAATAACGGGCAAGGTCCGCCAGAACCTCGATGACCTTGACCAGTACATCACCCGGTTTGACCCATCACTTCTTGAAAGTGCGGGTACACCTGGAACCGATCAAGGGATCCGTGCCTTTTAGGGGGGGTATGAGTTTTTTTCCAGGGCAAGAAGCCTTTTTTTCAGATCCTGGCCGCCAGAGAAACCGCCGACAGAATCCCTGGCAACCACCCTGTGACAGGGGGTGATAAGGGCCAGAGGATTGGCGTTGCATGCCTGGCCCACCGCCCTGGCTGCTCCCGGCGAGCCTGCGGCAAGGGCGATCTCGCCATAGGTGCGGGTAGTGCCATAGGCAATGTTGTCTATTGCCTTCCAGACCTTTCTCTGAAACTGGGTGGAGGAATGAACAAGAAGAGGAGACGACACAACCGGCCAGCGCCTGAGCGCTCCGCAGAGATACTGCCCGGCCAGAAAACCCATTCGCGCCTCCAGGGAGACATCTTCAACAAAGATCGCCCCGGGAATGATCCGTTGAATTTTCTCACGGGCAGAGGCAAGGGAATCAGGGGAAAAATCGAGATGCACTATTTCATTTTCTGCCCGGGCGACAACATGAAACTCAAGCCAGGATACGACGCATCGGGCGGTGTAGAAAACCACCCCGTTCTCTTTCCCGGATCTATCGACTGCCCTGTCGGCCATCCCATCCCGCTCCAGAAATTGTACCCTTCCCGAAAACACCTTTTCCAGTGCGGGTAAACCCGCCAGTGCCGGAAACGGTAACCGGTTCCCCCCCCTGCCGACCCCATGCGCCCATGCACCCTCTAGAAAAAAAGACCCTTCAGATCATGACCGCCGGAACCCTTTGCGAGCCGGGGGACTCAATTGTGACCGCGGTCTCCGGCGGGCCGGACTCCATGGCCCTGATGCATGTATTGGCCCGTCTCGCGGACTCACTCCGGATAACCCAGATCGCGGCCTATGTCAATCATGGGCTGCGACCAGCCGAAGCGCAGCAGGAGGAAGAACTGATCGCCACCCAGGCCCGGCGCCTTGGAATACCGTGGACCATCACCAGGGTTGATGTTACGGCCTATGCCCGTAACGAAAAAAAATCACTGGAACATGGCGCGCGAATTCTTCGCTATCAGGCATTGGAAGAGATCGCCCAATCCCGGAAAGTGAGCAAAATCGCCCTGGCCCATACCGGCGACGACCAGGCCGAGGAACTCCTGATCCGCCTGATCCGCGGCACCGGACGCAAGGGACTCTCCGGAATGGAAGAGAATCGAGCGGGTCGCTACATCCGTCCTTTCCTCTCCTTCAGCAAGAAGGAGCTTCTCGACTACCTGCGGGATCGCGAAATCCCCTTCCTGATCGACACATCAAACGAGGACAGGTCAATTCTCCGCAACCGGGTCCGTCTTGAGCTGATCCCCTTTCTGGCCGACAATTTCAACTCCAATATCCGCGAGACCCTGTTGCGGACCGCAACACTCCTGCGCGAGGAAGAATCACTTCTGGCGGATCTTACCGAATCCGCGGCCCGCGATGCCTTTGCCGACCGAGAAGACTTGGCGCCGGGGACCTTTTCGGAACCCGGGACACCGCCGCCAGTCCATCTCAGGCTTGACGCCGTGTCGGCGCAACACCCGGCGATCCGGAGAAGGATTCTGGAAACTGCCTGCTGGAAGATGGATTTCCGGCCAAGTTTCCGAATCATTAACCGGCTGGACACACTGATTCAAAGCCCAAAAAAAACCGGGCCGGCCCATCTTGCCTGCGGCCTGCGGGTAAAAAAAGACCAGACCGGGAAACGTCTGATTTTTTATTATCCCCAGGGCCGGATTGCCGCCCGCGGCAATCTGGAAATCAAAGCCCCTGAACCCGCCATGGGTATCACCATCACGCAACCCGGGGCCTACCCTGTCGAGTCGGTGGCACAAATACTCCTTCTCGACCGCCCATCCCGGTCCCTTGAGGATATCCTCTCGGGCCGGTCCGTTGGCGATTTTGTAGACTTTTCCCTGGTCACCTTCCCCCTGACCCTGCGCACCCCCCTGCCGGGGGACCGCTTTCACCCCCTGGGCGGACCTGGAAGCCAGAAGGTATCGGATTTTCTCGGCAACTTGAAACTTGATGACGGGAAACGAAAAAAAACCGCTGTCCTTCTTTCGGCCTCAGGAGAAATCATCGCCCTGCCCGGTCTGCGAATCGATCATCGATTCCGGGTCACTGCCGCCACGAAAATCCTTCTCCGCATCCGCTGGACGGAAGCTGACAGAGAAAGTGCCTAAAAACCCGTGGACGCAGGAAATCAACCGCGGATAGAATAGCCGCCGTCAACCACCACGGTCTGGCCCTGAATCATCGCCGCAAGATCACTGCAGAGAAACAGGGCCACATCCGCCACGTCCTCGGGGGTTGTCAATCGGCCGAGCGGAGTCCGCCGCAGAGCGGTTTCCAGAATCTCTCCCCGGTTGGGGAATTTTTTAAGGGCCTCGGTATCCACCGCACCGGCGCTTATGGTATTGACGTTGATGCCGCTGGGACCCAATTCCACGGCAAGATGGCGCACCAGTGACTCAAGGGCCGCCTTTGAAGCGCCCACTGCTGTATAATTCTCAATGGCCCGGACCGCCCCCAGACTGGAGACAGCCATGATCCTTCCTCCCCGGGGCATAAAAGGCACCCCGAACCTGGCAAGGGTCAGCAGAGCCCTGGCGTTGATGTCCATGGCCCAGTTCCAATGGCGGGAACTGAGCTCCATCGCCGGCTTGAGCACCCCGGAGGCAGCGTTACTCACCAGAAAATCCACGGTTTCGAACTCTTCGGTTATGGTGGCAAACATCTTTTCCACGTCATCATCATTTGCCACGTTTGCCTTTATGACCATGCATTTCACACCATGGGCTTGAACCAGGCCGGCGCACTCCTCTGCATCCCGGCGATGCCGCACATAATTGACCACCACATGGACGCCGTTTTCGGCCAGCCTGACCGCAATCGCCTTGCCGATTCCCCGGGATCCCCCGGTGATCAATGCAACTTTTCCCCTCAGGTTAAACATGTCTTCTCTCTCCTCATATCAGTAAACGATCGTATGGTTTATATGCTCCTGATTGCGCTGTACGCCACGCCAACTTTACCGGAATGGCCAGGGATCCGCAACATCGGACAAAGGGCCGCCGACTTAGGGGCAAAACTCTTTCATTTCCACCCGGGATCAGGCCGTGTAGCTGCCCGCAGGGAAAAATTTCCCGGCGCACACTCCTCTACTTCTCCGGACGAATCATTTCGAGAATTCGTCTCAACCCCCCTCTCAACACCTGCACCCCTCCAAAACGGATTGGCTTGAGTGAGCCCGGCACCCTGAAATCGCGCACCGCAAGGTCCCTGGCAGTCTGGAGCGGCCAGGCGAGATCCTCTATCCGGGCACCGGCCATATCGCGACGAAGCGCCTCGCGGGCAATGGGGCTTTGCAGTGGATCAATACCGAGCACCGCAAGAAGCGCCGCATCCACCGCCACGGGACTGCATCCACCAGCCACGACCTTTAACGGATACGCCGAGCCGGCCATCGGTCCCTCTCCCTCCATGGCAACAATTCCGTCAACCAGGGTTATTCCGGCCGGCAACACCCCGAGAAGATCGAGAATCAACCCGCTGAATTGGCCCGGACACCCGCCGGAACGCATATGCCACATAGGCTTGCGCACACCGACAACCGTGCCGAACAGATTCTTCACCGCCAGAGTCACCAACAACTGGCTGTGAGCCTTGACCCTGGGAAGATTGACCAGCAGATCACAGCCAAGCGCCTCGGTGGCAAGGCCGATCGCCGCGCCGCTGGCAAGCGTCCTGGCCTGCGACCTGGTAAAGTTCACCATGCGAAGAGGCAACCCCTTTACCGCTTCCCGTATCCCGCAGGCACCCATCACCATCCGGGCTGTGCCAAAAGCGGGTGAATCACCGATGCGCACCCGGGCGCCGTGATCAATAAACCACTCGGCAACGGCGGCGACAAACTGGGGGTGGGTGCATGCCAGTCCGTCACGCCTGGTTCCGCTCAAAAGATTGGGCTTAAGCAGCACCAGGCTACCATAGCCAGGCACAAAGGATAGAGCCCGGCAAAGAGAGTCAATCGCCGCTTTAACGTGGCCCCGGTGATATTCGGGACAATGGAGCAGGGCAACTTGACAGGGGGATGATTTCATGGAATCGAACATGGAAAAACTCCCAAAGCAGGAGACAACAAGGAACTGGCCCCCATCCTACTCGATATACCCGGCACAGGCAATGGACGACAACAAGGACGACAACAAAGGGCTCAAACAGAAAAAGGTCGACTCTGGGGGACAAAGTCGACCTTCTTCAGGAGAAAGGAGATAAGAGTTATACTCTTGCCTTAACTTATTGCAACCGTCATGCCAAAAAGAAGCAAAACGACATTTTTTCATCTATCCACCTGATGAATAAGAGAAAAAACCAGAGTAACCCCGCAGACAAACCAGAGGGGAAATACAATTTTTTGTACCCCGACAGGCGATCAGGCCCGGGGGCAAACAGGAAAACCCTGCAACAACAGCCAGTTACAGCACGTTTAATTTTTTTCACCGCCGCAACCCGGATTTTTTCATCCCGCCGCCGCACCTGGCAAACCAGGCCAGTCCCGCACCGTCAGGGCAGAGAATTTTCTCCAGTGACCATATTCAACCCAGGGCGACGTCCGCTTTCCGGATTGAAAACAAGTCAGTCAAAAAATTTTTACCGGCAGAATTAGCGGCGGCCATTTTTTCAATGAATGCGTGCAGAGATTTCGATACTGCATTTTTACTGAATTCCTGATACCGTATCCCAACTATTGTATAGGCTTGGTGCGTGCCCGTGGCGATCAGACACAAACAAATTCGAAACAGTGCCCTTCTCCTGATACTGCTCGCAGTATTTATAGGGGTTGCTCCGCGCTTCCTCACCCTCCCCGCCCTCAGAGAGGGCATAATCAGCCAGCTGGTCAAAGAACTGGGAAGCGAGGTCCGCTTTACTGAAATGTACTGGGCCTGGCTCCCCTTTCCCCATCTTACTCTGCGCAAAGCCACACTGGAGCTGCCCTCTGCAGAAATCTCCCTGCCCGAGGCCCAAATTTACCCGCACTGGCGGATTCTGCTCGGGGAAACCAACCGTCTCGGCCGCATCCACCTGGTATCCCCTGAAATCAAAATTCATGGTCTCCCGGGATACCACATATCATCCAAGCCCTTTGCCTTCCCCCAGATAACGGTCACCATCGCCAATGGCCGGCTTACCCTTATTGCCCCTGATTCGTCTCTGCCTTTAAAGAACGAGACCCTCGACTTTTCAAAGATCAAGGCATCGATTACCAGCCACAGCGATAGAGTTACCCTTCAGGCACAGGCCGCATCCCCCTTCAGTCGAACACTGACGATCAGGGGAGAGATGAAGCCCGCCACTCTTGAGTATACCCTGCGGGGCGACATAAAGGATCTCGTTCCGGATGCCCTCCTTTCCTCCCTGGCCGGAGGCATGGTCACCCCGCTTGACTCACCGGTCTCACTCAAGTCAGTGATCACCGGGAACGTGAAAGAAAAACGCCTTTCCCTTGCCTTGAAAGGAACCGCGCCGCATTTTCTCTTACACGGCAGGGATGGATCGTTCCTGGTGCAGGGGGGTGAGATTGATCTCACAACAGATATCACCGGCTCGGAAGTTTCCACGGTTATCCGGGGGCTGGAAACACAAAAACCCGCCATGGCTCTGCGCGGGGAGGTTGTATATCAGCATCCGGCACCTGATGCCGATGGAGAAAAACCTCTCCCAAGGTGGTACATCAACCTCTCCGGCAGGGAGCTTGACCTTACAGATATCCGAAGGGGCCTTCTCACCCTCTGGCCGGAAAACCCGGTTGTTTCCCAGGTAACCACCATCGTCCAAAACGGGAAACTGGAAAGTGCCTGGTATCAATTCCTGGGGACGACAGAAGATTTTTCCCATCTGACAGCCATGAAAATCGAGGCAGACATAACTGATGCCGATATCCACGTGCCCGAGGTAGACCTTGATCTCACCCGGGCCCGAGGACCCATAACCATTATAAACGGTATCCTCGCGGGCCAGGGCCTCTCCGCCAGTCTTGGCAACAACCGGGGAAGAAACGGAAAAATTTTTCTCGGGCTCACCCCGAGTAATCATTCCTTTATTCTCGACCTCGACCTGGACGTTGACATTGAGGAACTGCAGCCGGTTCTCAACAAGGTGGTGGCCAACAGAGAGTTTCTGGCCGAGCTCGCCCATTTCTCAGAACCCTCCGGCCGGGCATCGGGGCACCTGCGCCTCCAGGAGCGGCTGGATGATATTTCCGCTGAAATCTCGGTTGACTCCATGAACGGAAAGATCCACTACGACCGCACCCCATGGCCCCTGGTAATACATGGCGGAAAGATCATGATAGACCCGGCCAGGGTTGCCTGGGAGGGTGTTGATGCCCTTCTGGGATCCCATAGCGTCTCCGGGGTGAGCGGGCAGACAACCGTAACCGACCCCACCTTTGAGACATTGATCAACTCAGCCTCCCTGGATGGAGAAAAGCTCCTCGAAGAATTGGCCGCCCACGCCCTTCTCCCCCCCGCACTCTCCGACTCGATCACTTCCCTTTCCGGCCTGTTGCACCTTACTGACACCCGGGTCCGGGGATCTCTCTTCTCTCCTGCGACCTGGCGCTATGACCTGCGGCTCATGAGCGAAAAACTTGACTGGACAAGCCCTTTTTTTGCCGGGGAAAAACCGCAAACCCGGGCGGCTGCCGCCCTTTTCAGAAACGGCGAAGTCATCATCGAGATGTCTGAAAACGACCTTTTCGGAAAAACTTTTGTCATTGACGGGAAACTGAAACATACCAGGTTTGCGCGGTGGGAAGGGGGCCTGCGATTTAACGGCGAGATATCGGAAACGATCCATTCATGGCTCCTGTCCCACCGTCTTCTGCCAGATTCGCTCCCCCTTAAGCTGCCCCTGACCCTGCAAGACATGACCGTAACGTGGGATGGGCACACAACTTCCGCCAGCGGAGGGATTTACGCCCACACATCCCCCGGTGAGACCCGGGCGCTTATCGACATCACTGCCACCGGGGATTCGGTAAAGATTGCCGACCTGCAACTGACCTCAGGCGCTGACAGGGGCGTTCTCACGGCAGCGTTCAGCCCGGGAAACCCGCGCCACATCACGTTTTCCTGGGATGGGTCTGTTTCCGCCGCGACCATCAATTCCCTGGTGGAGACAAAGATTCTTTCCGGGACCATGAGCGGCGCCTTCCAGGCGACCCTCACCCCCTCTCCGGACACTACCCGGATTGAAGGGCCGCTCACGGTCAGGGACTTCACCTGGGCCCGGCATGATACCGCACTGCCCGAGCTGACGGTACACACCCTTGATCTTCTCGGCAGCGGACTGACAACATCGCTCAACCGTTTTGAGTTCACCCTTGAGGAAGAGACGGCAACCCTGAGTGGGCCGGTAACTCCGCTCTCCACCGGATTGACTTTCGACCTTGCCCTGCACGCCGCCACAATCAATGGCAACAGGCTTCTAACCTTCTGGGAAAACGCGAGAAAAAAATGGCCCGAGACTACGACCTCCCGGTTGAACGGAAAAATACGCTTTGCCGTTGACACACTTCTCTGGAGCCCCAGGCCTCGCGCCCCGGAACAGGATTCTCCTGCCCGCGCTGCCCGCGTCTATCGAATCAGCCCGGCCACCGGAGAACTCTCCAGGACCCCGGAACAGCCGATGACGCTCAAGCTCACATCGTTCGGACTCTGCGGCATTGACATCTCCGGACAGCTGCAGGACAACCCGGAAATTGCCGAGACATACACCATCTCAACCCCGTCCGGCGGGGCGCTTTTTCAGGAAGTCCTTCCCTGCCTTGGGTTCGATCAGGACGTTATTGAAGGAAATTTTACCGTCAACGCCGACCTTGTCCGCCTCAAGAACTCGTGGCAAGGCACATCGGCTTCCATCCATTCAGAGAATGGGACCATACTCCGGATGAATTTTCTTTCAAAGGTGCTCAAGGTTGTCAACATAACAGACATGTTTTCGAGCCCCGGGGATACAACCGCAAAAGGCCTTTCATATTCAACCCTCGATATTAATACCACTGTTCAGGATGATACCCTGATCATCGACAAGGGGGTCATCCGTGGTCAGGGAATCAACCTTTTCGGCAAGGGAAATATCAACCTTGCAACCCTGGACTCGGACCTGATCATTCTTATTGCCCCCCTGAAGACCCTTGATGCCATCATGGCCAAGGTGCCGCTGGTAGGAAGAATCATCGGCGGAGAAAATGCCACCGTGGTCACATTTCCGGTCGGTGTTGAGGGAAACATCCGGGATCCCAGGATGTACGTCCTTCCCCCTGAGGCGATTGGCGATGCGGTGATCGGCATGGTCAAGGAAACCTTTATGCTGCCGATGCGGATTCTCAGCCCGATCCTTCCCAAGGGAAAAAAAACGCCGCCCCCCTGACCTGAAAACAGACTGGTGCAACCGTCCCGAACAAGGGATTTTCAGAGGGATGGACCCAAAATCCTCGGGCATGGCCCCTTATTTTTTCGCCGCG
>JBFHXP010000094.1:0-10387 GCA_041598875.1 Desulfobulbales bacterium | reverse complement strand
GATCATGCACAGCCATCTTGGCCTTGAACCGCTGCTTGATCTTAATATGCGGCTGGGAGAGGGGACCGGCGCAGCTCTGGCCATGAACGTGGTTGAGGCGGCGGCAGCGGTGCTGACTGAGGTGGCTACCTTTGCCGAGGCTGCGGTTTCGGAATCCAACTCCTGAGAAAATGAAGAAATGATATCACGCCTTTTTTCAGCCCTGGCCTTTCTGACCATTGTTCCGGTCCCGGCTCCAGCAAGGGCCGGGTCGGATAATACTCTGGAGAAGAGTCTGGTTTTTTTTCCAGTGATAGGTGCGGGTATCGGTCTTTTTGCCTTGGGCTGCGGATATTTCCTGATGGCCATTTTCCCTCAACCGGTGGCAGCGGTACTGCTCTGTACCGTCCTGCTCGGGGTGTCCGGCGGATTGCACATGGACGGTCTGGCAGACACCGCTGACGGCTTTTTCAGTTCGCGTCCCCGGGAACGTATTCTTGAGATCATGCGCGACAGCCATGTCGGGGCCATGGGGGTGATTGCCATTATTCTGATTCTTCTCCTTAAAACCGCGGCCCTGGCAACCTGCACGGTTAAAGGTTTTTTTGCTTGCGCCTTTCTCATGCCCCTGGCCGGTCGCACTGCGATCCTGTTGATGATGGCCATTCTTCCTTACGCCAGGCCGGAAGGAGGTCTGGGGGCGCTTTTTTATACCGGCCCGGTAAAGAGGACCGCCGCTGTCGCCTTTTTTCTTTTTTTCCTGGCCGCCTGGGCCATGGCCGGAAAGGCGGGTTTCGCAATCGGTGGTATCGTTTTGGTGGTGATACTTCTCTTTTCCTGGTTCTGCCGGGTGAAAATACATGGCGCGACCGGTGATACCCTGGGCGCTGTCTGTGAACTCGCGGAAGGAGCCGTTGCCCTGGCGGTTGCGGCAGAGCCAGTTGCTTTATTATTGGGATAAAAGCGAATGAGTGGAATATACACGAAAGATCAAGAAATCGAGGGGCCGGGGGTATTCGGTTCTCTTCTCGCCCGGTTTTTTCTCTTGATTTTTCTGTTATCGATTCTGCTGGCCTGCACCATGGCGCTTGGTCTTGCCTCCGGTTCTTCCGTGCGCCTGGATGGCTGGAATTTCAGGCAGGTATATGATGTCCTGCTCGGCCATGACCGGGATTCGGTCATGGCGACGATTCTCTGGCAGATCCGCCTGCCCCGGGTGATACTTGCCGCCACCGTGGGTGCCTCCCTTGCCCTGGGCGGTCTGGTCTTCCAGGCCCTTCTGCGAAACCCCCTGGCCGAACCCTATATCCTCGGGGTCTCCGGCGGATCGGCAATTGGCGCGATTGTCGGCATTCTTCTTGGTTTTTCCGCCTTTCCCGGGGTCTCTCTGGCCGCCTTTGCCGGGAGCATGGCTGTGCTTCTCTTTGTGCTGGCCATGGCCAGCAGTACCCGCTGGCGATCGTCGATGAGCGGCGAATCGCTGCTGCTGGGCGGAGTGATGATGAATGCCTTCTGCGGGGCGATTATCATGTTTCTCATCTCGATCAGCCAGTCTTCGCAGGTCCACCATATTCTTTTCTGGCTGATGGGTGATTTTTCCATTTTCAGCCGGTCGCAGCTTTTCACCCTGGTGAGCGTCATCCCCTGTTATCTGCTCATATTCATCATGGCCCGTCCGATGAACCTTCTTCTCATGGGCAGGGATGCCGCCGCCTCCATGGGGGTGAGCGTGCGCACGGTTTCTCTGCTGCTCCTTGTGGTCACCTCGCTTCTGGTCAGCCTGATGGTCAGTATTTCCGGACTGGTTGGTTTTGTCGGCCTGGTTATTCCCCATATCTTCCGGCATATTATCGGCCCTGATCACCGTCTGCTGGTTCCAGCCTGCATCCTCGGGGGCGCAAGCTATATGATCTTCTGCGATCTGCTCGCCCGGACCCTGCCCGTGGCCGGGGAAATGCCGGTGGGCATTGTCACCGCCCTGATCGGTGCGCCGCTTTTTATCTTTCTGCTCTGGAGGGCCAGACGATGAAAAACGCGGTTACCCTCATGGACCTCTGTCTTGCCTATGGCGGCAGAACCGTTGTTGATTCCGTTTCCCTGGAAATCGAGACTGGAGAGTTTTTTGTGATCATCGGACCCAATGGCGCGGGCAAGACCAGTCTGCTCAAACTCATTGCCGCACTCAGCATGCCGGACCAGGGGTCGGTCTCTCTTTTTGGGCGGCCCATACACAGTTATTCCCGCAAGGAACTGGCCCGCGAGGTTGCGGTTGTATCCCAGGACATGCCGGTTGATTTCCCCTTTACCGTCGCCCAGACCGTGCTCATGGGCAGATCTCCCCATCTCGGGCTCCTTGAAATGGAGCGGCAGGAGGATTTTCAACTCGCCCATGAGGCCATGCACTTTACCGGCATTGCCCATCTTGCCGAAAGAAGGCTTGACCAGCTTTCCGGCGGCGAGCGGCAGCGGGTGATCATTGCCCGGGCCATCTGCCAGCAGCCGCGGTTGATTCTCCTTGATGAGCCCACCGCTGCCCTGGACCTTGCCAACCAGACCCGGATAATGGATCTGATGGAGCGGTTCCGCCGGCAAAAGGGAATCACCGTGGTCATGGTCTCCCATGATCTCAATCTGGCCGCCATGTACGGTGATCGTCTTCTGCTGCTCAAAGACGGCGGCGTGGTCTGCAAGGGGAGCGCCGCGGAGGTGCTCACCTTTGAACGGCTGGAAAACGCCTATGGTTGCGTGATGCTGGTCGAGGAAAATTCACTGGGCAAGGTGCCGCGGGTCACCCCGGTGCCGGAGAAGTTTCTGCATGCGTATCCTGGTTCTTGAGCCCTATTACGGTGGATCGCACCGGATTTTTCTGGAGCAGCTGGCAGCGGAGATTCCCTGGCAGTGGGATATCCTGAGTCTGCCGGCCCGGGGCTGGAAATGGCGGATGCGGCTTTCCGCGCCCTGGTTTGCCTCTCTTCTTGCCGCAGCTGATGTAAAACGGCCGGACCGGGTGCTCTGCTCCACCTTTGTCGATGTGGCCGCCCTCCGCGCCCTTGGGCCGTCCTGGCTGCGGGAGGTGCCGGTCTGCACCTATTTCCATGAAAATCAGTTTGTCTACCCGGTGCGCAAAGAAGACGCGCGGGACGTGCATTTTGCCTTTACCAACTATACCACGGCCCTGGCTTCGGACCGCCTGGCCTTTAATTCCCGCTACAATCTCACCACCTTTTTACTTGGCGTTGAGGAATTACTCAAAAAGGCCCCTGATATGGGTGATGGGCCATGGAAGGCTTTTGCGCAGACCATTGCCGAAAAATCACGGATCATCCCGCCGGGCATAGATACCTCCGCGCTGGACGCGATCGAAAAAGAGGGCGCTGAAAGGGGCAAGGTCATTGTCTGGAACCACCGCTGGGAGCATGACAAGAATCCGGAGCTTTTTTTTGAGACCCTTTTTAGCCTTGACCAAAAGGGGATTGACTTCAGTCTCATTGTTGTCGGCCAGTCCTTTGCCGCCAGTCCGGAAATTTTTGAACGGGCGCGAAAAAGACTTGGCCATCGGATTGTTCATTTCGGCCATGTGGAGTCACGCGCTGCCTATCTCCGGCTTTTGCGCCAGGGAGATATTGTCGTGTCAACCGCCAACCATGAGTTTTACGGCATCGCGGTCCTTGAGGCGGTTCGGGCCGGGTGCAGGCCCTATCTGCCGAACAGGCTCTCCTATCCGGAGCTTTTTGCGGAAAAATATCTCTACCCGGATGATGCGGCCTTTGCCCCGGGCCTTGAAGCGCTTCTCCGCAGGGATATGGATTTCTCGGAAAACGATGGTCTTCTGCTGACAGAGCCTTTTTCCTGGTCCTCCCTGGGCCCGCGATTCCAGGAATGGCTGGAGTAGGGAACAGGCATCATGGCAATCCTCCACCTCTGGCGGTGGACCCTGGAATACAACGCTTGGTTTCGTTTCAGCCAGGTGCGGGCCAACCAGATGTAAATCGGGCGTAAAAAGCATTCTCCAATAAAGCACCCTGCCAGAAATATTTTGGCAGGGTGTTTTATTATCTATGCTGTGTGGGTATCTTCATAATTCCTTTCCTTCCACTTCTACTCTTTTTTGACCAATTCCTTTTTTTTATCTATCTTGAGAGGTGTCTTTAAAAACAGACAGCTGATCTGCGAACTTTTCCGGTTTACACAATATGCATATTCACACCCTGCACCGCTGGAAACACGACCACCGCTTTCATCTTGACCATGGCCATGGCGAACAGGCCACCTGGTGGGTTATCGTCTTAACCCTGGTCATGATGGCAGCGGAGATACTCGCCGGAATGCTCTTCGGTTCAATGGCGCTCTTGGCCGATGGCTGGCATATGGGAACCCACGCGGTTGCCCTTGGGATAACGGTCTTTGCCTACCGCTATGCCCGCCTACACGCCAGCAACCCTCGGTTTTCTTTCGGTACCGGCAAGGTCGGCTCTCTGGGCGGATTTGCCAGCGCCATTGTTCTTGCCGGTGTCGCCCTGCTGATGGTTGGTGAATCCCTGCAGCGCTTTTTCTCTCCGGTTACCATCCATTTCAATGAGGCGATCATTGTTGCGGTGATCGGCCTTGTCGTCAACGTGGTCAGCGCCTTTATTCTCGAGGGGCCGCACCGTCACGATCATGATCAGGGACATTCCGGCCATCATCATCATGACCAGAATCTCCGGGCAGCCTATCTCCACGTACTGGCAGACGCCCTTACCTCGTTTCTCGCCATTATCGCGCTTCTCGCCGGCAAGGCCCTGGGTTGGGTCGCTCTTGATCCGCTGATGGGAATTGTCGGCGCTGCCCTGATTCTCCGTTGGTCATACGGACTTCTCCGTGATACCAGCAGAATTCTGCTGGACAGTGCCATGGAAAAACATCGACTGGAAGCGATGCGAAAGAGGATTGAGGCGGATGCCGATAACCGGGTCACCGATCTTCATGTCTGGCCCCTGGGCGCGCACGGTTTCGCCGCCATTATCGCCATTGTCACCCATATGCCCCGTGAGCCGGAATATTATAAGGAAATGCTGCTGGCGGAATTTTCCGAACTGGATCATATTACGGTTGAGGTCCATCCCTGTGAGGGGGAGTCCTGCCTTGCCTCCGGGGGGACTGAGATGCTCTCTTCTCCTTTTGGGGAGGTTTGGAAAAATCTAAAAAAAACCAGTGAAAAACGGTAGAGTGCTGTCAACGGATATGGGGACTCTGCGTTAACATGGGTAAGAGTTTCATCCGATCGCCATACTTAATAAGGAGAAACACATGAAAAAGAAGACCGTATTGTTTGTCTGTGCAGTGATCCTGGCTGCTTTTTCCACCCATGCCCCGGCAGAAGAGAACCAGAATCAGCCTCCCAAGCCCGGAAAGGGGTTTGAAAATCGGTATGAGCAGCGCGGCGACAAAATCGACCAGCGCCTGGATAAAAAAGGTGAGCGGATTGATGATCGGCTGGATGCCCGGGGTGAGCGGATTGACCAGCGTCTTGACAACCAGGGCCAGCGGATCGATGACCGTTTTGACGCCAAGGGAGAAAGAATCGACCAGCGCATGGAAGACAAGGGTGAGGCAATCAACCGGCATCTGGATGAAAAGGCGGAAAAGGCGCGGGAGGCAGGAAAGGAAGGTCTCGCGGATCGTCTTGATGCAAAAGGAGATCGCATTGAGGAGAGTTTTGATGCCAAGGGGAATCGCATCGAAGAGCGATTTGATGAAAAAGGCAACCGGATTGAGAATCGGATGGATAACCGTGGCGACCGGATTGAGAACCGGATGGACAACCGCGGCGACCGGATTGAGAACCGGATGGACAACCGCGGCGACCGGATGGAAAACCGGATGGACAACCGGGGAGAGCAAAACAAGGATCGGCGTGAGATTCGGGATAAGGTGAAGAAGCAGAAGGTGAAGAAAGTTAAAGAAAAGCTCCAATAGCGGATCTGAGTGAAAGGACCTCGCAGAAAGAGGAACAGGGCCAGCGGTTTGATTTTTAATGGAGAGTAAACGACAGGCAATGGAGGTCTTTCTGGCCGCTGTGGAACGACGCGCCTTTCGCATGGCAGAAGTAGCCACCAGCAGAAACCACGATGCCATTGATATTGTTCAGGACGCCATGCTCGACTTCACCCGCAAATATGGTGATAATCCTGAAACTGAGTGGAAGGCGCTCTTTTACCGGGTTCTCCAGAACAGAATCAGGGACTGGTATCGGCGGCAGAAGGTGCGCAACGCCTGGCGGGTATGGCTTCGTACCTGGCGGGACGGTGATGAGGCGGATGGGGGCGACCCGGTTGGTTCCCTTGCCGACCCCAGGGCCCAGGATCCGGTGGATGGTATCTCCAACCGACAAACCATGGACGCCCTCGAGAAGGCCCTGCGAAAGCTTTCGATACGGCAGCAGCAGGTTTTTCTTCTCAGGGCATGGGAAGGGCTTGATGTGGCGGCAACAGCCGTTGTAATGAGATGTTCCCAGGGAAGCGTCAAGACCCATTATTCGCGTGCCCTGGCAACTTTGCGGGATCAGCTGGAGGGACATTGGCCATGAAACAATCTGAAGAGCGTTTTGTCCAACAGATAAAAGAAACCCTGGACAAGGGCGTACGCTCTCTTGACCAGAGTGTTGAGGTTCGTCTTCGCGCGGCCCGATTCAAGGCCCTTGACGCTGTTGCCGTGAAAGGAGGGGTGTTGTCATTTTTTGGTCGCGGTCTGCTGCCCATCGCCGGTGTTATTACCGCTGCCATGGTGGTTCTTGTTCTTTTCTGGAACGAGCCTTCGGAGATACAATCAACCGCAACGGAATATGTCCTTGATTCTGAAATTCTTGAGTCTCAGGACAGTATCGAGCTGCTTCTTGATATGGATTTTTATGTCTGGCTTGCTGAAGGGCAGGGCAATGGAGCCGGGTGATCGAGCAGGAACCCTTCTGCTCTCAAAGAGAAGATAATGGTGATAAATGGTGAATGAGCAGATCTGGAAAACGTGGTACCGGGAGACCTCTTTTTAGCAGAGGAAGTGGAAGATGAGTCGAAACAGATTTTTTGTCTTGGTGGTTCTCCTGTGGGCGATGAGCGGTTTTGCCAATTCTGCCAGGGCTGCCGACTCGCCATTGAGCTGGAGTCAGCTTACAGTCCAGGAGCAGCAGGTGCTTCAGCCCTATGCGGAACAGTGGGATGATCTTGATCCGGAAAAACAGAGAAAGCTGCAGGCCGGTGCCAGTCGCTGGGGGCGGATGTCGGATGAAGAGCGGCAGGAGGCAAAGCAACATCTGGAACGGTTCCGAGAATTGCCGGGGGTGGAGCAGGAACGGATCAAAAAGGCGCGGCAGTGGTATAAGGAGCTTCCTCCCGATCGCCGCCAGGAGCTGAAGGAAAAATGGCGCAGTTCAACCCCTGAAGACCGTGATGGCTTCAAGGGCGGGCGATATGAAAAAAAAGAGTAGATCCGGTGACGATAGTGGCCATGGAAGATCCAGACCCTCATCAAGGAGAGAATAAAATGAGTTACTACTTCAGCAGGACGATCAGTGACAGCTTTGATGCCGTGGTGGCAAGGGTTGTCGAGGAGTTGAAAAAGGAAGGTTTCGGTATTCTCACCGAAATAGACGTCAAGGCAACGATCAAAAAAAAGCTTGATAAAGATTTCCGGCCATACCTGATTCTCGGGGCCTGCAACCCGCCTTTTGCCTTTAAGGCGCTTCAGGCCGAAGACAAGATCGGCACCATGCTTCCCTGTAATGTCATTGTCCAGGAGCTTACCCCAGGGGCCATTGAGGTGGCGGCCATTGATCCGGCCGCGTCGATGATGGCGGTGGACAATCCGACGCTGGCAGAAATAGCGGAAGAGGTTCGCAGGAAACTGCAGTCGGTTGTTGCTGCGCTGTAGGAATTTGTACCGAATATCAGTGATTTTGTCCAGGATGCCGTCGGTGTTCCGGGAAATTCCCCAGCGCTCTGTATCGGGAAGAGAAAAAATCTGAATTCCAGGGAGAAGTGAGATGCGATATGGGTGGTTTTTGCTCGTAGCTTTTATCTTGAGTGGGTGCGCAATAAATCCGGTGACCGGAAACCGAGAGCTGGCACTGATTTCAGAGGGACAGGAGGTTTCCATCGGCACCCAGCAGTATCAGCCCAGTCGACAGATGCAGGGCGGCGATTATGTCGTTGATCCGGAAATCACCGCCTATGTGAGTACTGTCGGCCAGAAACTGGCCCGGGTCAGCGACCGGAAACTTCCCTATGAGTTTGTGGTGCTCAACAACTCCCAGCCCAATGCCTGGTCTTTGCCCGGTGGGAAGATCGCCCTGAACCGGGGACTCCTTGTTGAACTGGATGACGAGGCGGAACTGGCGGCAGTGCTTGGCCATGAAATAGTTCATGCCGCAGCCAGGCATCAGGCCAAGGGGGTGGAGCGGGGCATTCTTCTGCAGGGTGCGGTCCTTGCCGCTGGTATCGCTTCCCAGGGAAATCAGTTCGCCAATGCCGTGGTCGGCAGCGCCTCTGTTGCCGCCGGGCTTGTCAACAGCAAGTATGGGCGTGACGCGGAACGGGAATCGGATTACTACGGGATGCTGTATATGTCCAGGGCGGGCTATGACCCCCAGGCAGCCGTGCGGCTGCAACAGACCTTTGTCGAGTTGTCGAAAAAAAGACAGAGCAACTGGCTGGATGGCCTTTTTGCCAGCCACCCTCCTTCCGAGGAACGGGTCGCCGCCAACCGGGAGACCGCCAGAACGCTTCCGGGCACGGTGCGCAACCGGGAGCAGTTTCAGCAGAAAATGGCTACCCTGTTCAAGAGCAGGGAGGCGTACGATGCCTATGATGCTGGAGAAAAGGCGTTACAGGACGGTCAGCACGACAAGGCCATGAGCCTGGCGGACAAGGCCCTGGCCAAGGAACCGCGCGAGGGGCTGTTTCATTCCCTGAAAGGTGATGTCTTTTACACCCAGAAGAAGTACCGGGATGCGGTTGCCAATTATGACCGGGCCATAAACGCAAACAATAATTTTTTCTACTATTACCTGCAGAGGGGGCTTTCCTATTTTGAGCTGAAGGAGGTGCAGAACTCAAACAGCGATCTTGAAAAGAGCGTTAAATTGCTGCCAACCTCTTCGGCATACAACACCCTGGGCAAGATCCAGCTCACCTGGGGAAACAAGGAACGGGCCAAGCAGTACTTCGCGGCTGCCGCTGAATCTGATTCCGGCTCCGGGAAAGAGGCGTTTCACTCCCTGGTCCGGCTCGATCTTCCGGACAACCCGGGCAATTATCTCAAGAGCAGGGCCTTGGTCGATGACTCCGGCAGGGTTCTGGTTGAGGTTGTCAACCCCACGCCTGCAGCTGTCACCGAGGTTGTTGTCCGCCTTGTGGTGCCTGATGGCCGGGGCGGGGCTTCCCTTTTTAACCAGCGGATAAGTGATGTCATCGCCGCCGGCAGCGCCTTTCGGGTGAACACCGGATTACGTGGTCCTGCCGGCGCGCAGGTCGGTGCCTCGGTTATCGAGGCCGAGGTCATGAGGTAGCAGATTTTATCCGGTATTCAAACCCATAGCAATCAGATCCCCTTTTGGGGGAGAGCTTCCCGAGGCCTCCCGCTTTGCGGGATGAGTCTCACTTTTCAACCTGAAAAAAAGATGAGGTTCTGGCATGGCTGATTTCATGGATACGGTCTTGACACGACGGAGCATTCGGAAATTTCACGACCGGATGGTCCCCGGTGAACTGCTTGCGGAGGTGGTTGAGGCGGCCCGATGGGCGCCGTCATGGGGTAACAGTCAGTGCTGGGAACTGGTTATGGTCAAGGACCGGTCAATCCGTGAACAGCTCCATGGCGCCGTGGGGGAGAGAAACCCCGGCAGGCCTGCGGTGCTGAATGCACCGATGGTGATCGGGGTATGCGGCAAAGTCAGAACAGCAGGTTATTATAAGGGGGAACCATCAACGGTTTTCGGGGACTGGATACTTCACGATACCGGCCTGATGACCGCGCATCTCTGTCTTGCCGCCCACTCACTTGGGCTGGGCACGGTGATCATCGGGATGTTTGATCATCACCGGGCGCGGGAGATTCTGGATCTGCCTCCGGAATATGAGGTTGTTTCCTTGATCCCCATGGGATATCCGGATCAGAATCCAAAGCCGCCCAGGAGAAGAGATGTGTCGGAATTTACCCATTACGACCGTTTTGGGAAAAAAATGAGGACTGAGGGGTGAGGACTGAGGGATGAGAGTGATGTGAGATGTGAGAGGTGGGTGTTTTTTTTGTAAACTCTGCCCCTCTGCCCCTCTGCCTCTCTGCCACTGAGAGGCGCGATGGATTCCTCCGACAGCCCCTAAAGCAATCCTTTTCCTGTGGTGGTGGTGGTCAGCTTGCCGTGTTTTACCCCCTT